>NZ_JBPZGY010000004.1:0-489522 GCF_051857535.1 Roseateles sp. DB2
TGACGTGAAGCTGGTGATGGGCCTGTGCGACCGCGTGACGGTGCTGGACTACGGCAAGCAGATCGCGGAAGGAACGCCCGCCGATGTGCAGAAGAACGAGAAGGTGATCGAGGCCTATCTCGGAACGGGTGGGCACTGACGGCCCACCTGCCCCCCAACGCGCTGCGCGCCGTCCGGACTATGGAGGTTCAGTGAACCTCCAAAACCTGGCGAAGAGTCGAATCGCAAGATTCGACGCGGCCAGCAGGGCAGCCCGAGGGCCGGCAGAGCCGGACCTTGGGGCTCCACTCGGGAAGGCCTTGCGAGCCGGCCGGTATCACAAGAGATTTGGAGTCAAGAAATGACGAATGAAGTGCTGTTGAAGGTCAGCGGGCTGAAGGTGGCCTACGGCGGGATCCAGGCGGTGAAGGGCGCGGAGTTCGAGGTGCGCCGTGGCGAGCTGGTGAGCCTGATCGGTGCCAACGGCGCCGGTAAGACCACGACGCTCAAGGCCATCACGGGCCTGCAGCCGGTGGCCGCGGGCGACATCGAGTTCATGGGCAAGTCCATCAAAGGTCAGGGCGCTTGGGACCTGGTCAAGCAGGGCCTGGTGATGGTGCCGGAAGGCCGCGGGACCTTCACGCGCATGACCATCGTGGAAAACCTGCAGATGGGCGCCTACATCCGCAATGACAAGGCGCAGATCGAGGCCGACATCGAGCGAATCTTCGGCATCTTCCCGCGCCTGAAGGAGCGTGCCACGCAGCTGGCGGGCACCATGTCCGGTGGCGAGCAGCAGATGCTGGCCATGGGCCGCGCGCTGATGACGCAGCCCAAGGTCCTGCTGCTGGACGAGCCCAGCATGGGCCTGAGCCCCATCATGGTCGACAAGATCTTCGAGGTCGTGAACGACATCCACGGCCAGGGCGTGACCATCCTGCTGGTGGAGCAGAACGCCAGCCGCGCGCTGGCTGCGGCCAACCGCGGCTACGTGATGGAGAGCGGCCTGATCACCATGACCGGCGCGGGCAAGGACCTGCTCAACGATCCCAAGGTCCGCGCCGCCTATCTTGGTGAATGAACACTGCCCCCCGCTTGCACGGATGGCCGGCGGCGCAGCCGCCCGGCCTCCGCGCGAAGCCTGGGGATCCGGCTTTGCCGGGCCTGCGGGCTGCCTTGCAGGCCGCGTCGAATCTAGCGATTCGACCCTTCGCCAGGCTGTGGAGGTTCGCTGAACCTCCACAGTCCGGGCTCAGCCCCCTAGCGGGGGCGCGCGAAGCGCGTAGGGGGTGGTCGATCAGACCGGCTTCACGAGCTTGGAGCGGGCCCAGGCGTCGGCTTCGCGGCCGGGGGTGTTGCCCGAGACCTTGATGCGCTCCAGCAGCTCGGCCACGCGGCCGCGGATCTCGCTGACCTCGGCCATCACCTTGGACTCTTCGCCCTCGTTGCGGAACTCGCGGGCCACGCTGACGATACCGCCGGCGTTGACCAGATAGTCGGGCAGGTAGGTGATGCCGCGGGCCTGCAGTGCATCGCCGTCGGCCACGGTGGCCAACTGGTTGTTGGCGGCGCCGGCGATCAGCTTGGCCTGGATGGCGGGAATGCTCTGGGCGTTCAGCACGGCACCCAGGGCGCAAGGCGCCAGCACGTCGGCCTGGACCGACAGGATCTCGCCAACGCTCACGGCGCGGGCGTTCAGCTCGGCCTGTGCGCGGGCGACCTTGTCGGCGTTGACGTCAGCCACGACCAGCTGCGCGCCGGCCTTGTGCAGGAACGCGGCCAGGTGCCAGCCCACCGCGCCCAGGCCCTGCAGGGCCACGGTCACGCCTTCGAGCGAGCTGCGGCCCAGCACGCGCTTCACACCTTCATCGATGGAGACGAACACGCCCCAGGCGGTCTTGGGGCTGGGGTCGCCACCGAAGGCGCCTTCGCGCGGGATGCCGCTGACGAACTGGGTGTGCTGCTGCACCACGCGCATATCGGCCGTGGTGGTGCCCACGTCTTCAGCGGTGATGTAGGCGCCGTTCAGGGAGGCCACTGCGCGGCCGAAGGCAGCGAAGAGGGCGGGGCGGTCGAAGTCGCCGGCCGGCTTGATGATGACGGCCTTGCCGCCGCCGAAGGGCAGGTTGGCCAGGGCGTTCTTGAGGCTCATGCCTTGCGACAGGCGCAGCGCGTCGTTCAGGGCGGCCAGCTCGTTGTCGTAGGTCCAGAAGCGGCAGCCACCGAAGGCGGGGCCGCGGGCGGTGCTGTGCACGGCCAGGATGGTCTTCAGACCGGTCTGCTCGTCGGTGGCGAAGAGCACGCGCTCGTGGGCGGCTTGCTCGGGCAGGCCGAAGAGGGAGGAGGGGATGGAAGCCGGCGATTCGGTCAGGGCTCGGACGAGGTCAGACATGGCGTGCTTGCACTTGTGATGCGAGAGGAAAGAGCGCCACACCTGTCTGGAACAGCCCAGTCCAGGCCCTGTGGCGGCGGATCAGCACGGCTTGTGGCCGCGCTGGGCCGAGAGTGTAGGGGTGATGCAGGCCCGGCGCTTTCGTCAAAGCACAAGCATTCGGCATGCCGTGATGCATGCCACGCATCCCCTGGCAGGGCATGAGGGGACGGGGTTCAGTCCGGGTCCTGGAAGCTGCCGCGGCGCAAGGTCACGACGAGCGTGTCCCGGTGGCCATGCTCGGCGGCGGGCTGGATGGGCGTGGTCTCGTGGATCACGCGCTCGTCGTCCAGCAGCAGCAGGGTCCAGGGCTCCTGCAGGGTGAAACGCTCGCCGCGCGGGCCGTCGGCCTCGAAGACGCGCGATTCGCCGCCCTTGATGCCCACGCGGCTGACCAGGAACACGGCGACCAGGTCCACGCCGTCGCGGTGTGCACCCTCCGGCGTGGGGCGGCCGATCCCGTCGGTGGTGTCGATGCGGAACTGGTGGGTCTCGATGAACCAGGGCTGCGGGCCCTTGAGCGCATCGGCCACGCGTGCCAGGCGCAGCAGCAGGGCCTGCCAGGCGGGCAGGGCGGCCAGGGCCGGCTGCACGGGCTCGAACCAGCGCTCCAGGCCGCCGTGCAGCGCGTTGTAGTCCAGGGGCTGCCAGTGGGCGCGGTGGGCCTGCTGGCTCAGCCGGCCGCCTTCGGCCACAAAGCTGCCGTGGCGGCGGAAGCGGTAGCGACCACCGTCGCGCAGATAAGTGTCCGGTGGCAGATCGTTCCAGAAGGGTGCCAGCGCTTGCAGGTCCTCGGCACGCAAGCCTGCCCAGCGGCACAAGCCCTCCGGCGCGATGACGGCAGCGCCGAGTTCTCGCAGCCTGTCTTCGAACTGGGTGGGGCTGGCGTAGGGCGGCGGAAAGTGCTTCATGGGGACAAGTATGAGGCCGTCAAATCGGCGTCCAGGCGAGCGTTCCAGCCGTGCGGGCGCACAGCGCGCGGCATGCATGAGGTGGTGCTCCGGGCCATGTGCCCAGGGCCTGGGGCTGGCCCCGCCTGCTCAGCTGCCGTGCTTGTCGGCTTCGGAGGTGAAGGCGTCGGCGTAGAACGCTTCCGCCGGGAGTCCTCCCTGGGCCGTGAAATCTCGCTGGGCGCTCTCCACCATGATGGGCGCGCCGCAGGCGTAGACCTGGAAGCCGCTGAGGTCCGGCAGATCGGCCAGCACGGCCTGGTGGACGAAGCCTGTGCGGCCCGTCCAGGCATCCTCGACCTTGGGTTCGGACAGCACGGGGATGTAGCGCAGCGTAGGCATCTGCGCGGCGGCTTGCTCGGCCCAGTCGTGCAGATAGAGGTCCGACTTGCTGCGGCAGCCCCAGTAGAGGTGCACGGGCCGCGTCAGCTCCAGGTGCTGGATGCGCTCAAGGATGGCCTTGATGGGTGCGAAGCCGGTGCCGCTGGCCAGCAGCACGATGGGCTTGTCGCTGTCCTCGCGCAGGAAGAAGCTGCCGAAGGGGCCTTCCATGCGCAGGATGTCCTTCTCCTTCAGCGCGCCGAAGACGTGGTCGGTGAACTTGCCGCCGGGCATGTGGCGAATGTGCAGCTCGATGGCGGCGGGCGTGCCCAGGTTGTGGGGCGCATTGGCCATGGAGTAGCTGCGGCGGGCGCCGTCGCGCAGGATGAACTCGACGTACTGGCCGGCATGGAACTGGAAGTTCTGGTTGGCCGCCAGTTGCATGCGGATCACGGCCACATCGGGCGCCGGCTTCTCGATGCTCATGACACGGCTGGGCAGCTTCAACACGGGGAACTCCCCGGCACCGGGCACGGTGCGGGCCTCCAGCACGCAGTCGGTCTGAGGGGTGGCGCAGCAGGTCAGCACCATGCCTTGCGCCTCTTCCTCGGCGCTCAGGGCCTTGCTCTGGTGCGCGCCATGGATCACCCGGCCCTCCAGCAGCTTGCTCTTGCAGGAGCCGCAGGCGCCATCCTTGCAGCCATAGGGCAGGCCGACGCCCTGGCGGATGGCCGCACCGAGCAGGGTTTCATCGCGTTCGACGGCAAACTCGCGGCCGCTGGGCTGGACGGTGATCTGGAAGTTCATGGTGGGAAGGTCCGGACAATAAAGCGGCCCGTGTCCTGCCGGGGACTCGGCAGGGCGGGCCGTACACTAGGTCGACATTTTGCCTGAGCAGGGCCGGGCCTCGTCAGCCTGTCCTTTCGGGCCTGGCCATCCTGCACTTCGCCCATGTCCATGTCCAAGCACTTCCCCCTGCCAGATGCCCCGCAGCCTGCTGCCAGACCGCGGCTGCTGATCGTCGGCTGCGGTGATGTCGGCATGCGCGTGCTGCGCAGCCTGCCGGCGGGCTGGCAGGTCTATGCGCTGACGTCGTCGCCGTCCCGGTGCCAGGTCTTGCGGGCCGCTGGCGCCTCGCCGCTGCTGGGCAATCTCGACCATGCCCCCAGCCTGCGCCGCCTGGCCGGTCTTGCTACCCATGTGCTGCACCTGGCGCCGCCGCAGGCCAGCGGTGCCCAGGATTTGCGCACCCGCCGCCTGCTGCAGGCTCTGCGCCGAGGGCGAGCGCCGCAGGTACTGGTCTACGCCAGCACCACGGGTGTCTACGGTGATGCGCAGGGCGCGTGGCTGAACGAGACCGCAGCGCTGCGGCCGCGCTCGGACCGCGCGCACCGCCGCGTCGATGCGGAGCTGGTCTTGCGCCGTTTCGGGAGCGAGACCGGGGCGCATGTGAGCGTGCTGCGCGTGCCCGGCATCTACGCCTGGGACCGCGAAGGTGGGCATCCTCGCGAGCGCCTGGCGCGAGGCACGCCGGTGCTGGAGGCGGCGGATGATGTCTTCACCAACCACATCCATGCCGATGACCTGGCTCGTGTCTGCGTGCGGGCGCTGCTGCGCGCGCCGGTGGGGCGCTGCTTCAATGTTTGCGACGACACCCAACTGCGCATGGGCGAGTATTTCGACCTCGCGGCCGATCTCTGCGGCCTGCCACGCCCGCCGCGCATCAGCCGGGCGCAGGCGCGGGAGCAGTTGTCGCCCATGCAGCTGAGCTTCATGGCGGAGTCCCGCCGCCTGCTCAACGCGCGCATGAAGCGCGAGCTGGGCTTGCGCCTGCGCTACGCGGACGTGCGCGTGGGCCTGCTGGCCGGACGCTGAGGTTCCGGCACTTCAGCGGCGTCGGCCGCTGCGCCAGTTGTTGATCAGCAGCCAGGCGCCGATCATGCCACCCAGGTGGGCGAAGTGGGCGACGCCGCTGGCGCCGCTGAGGCCCATCAGCAGCTCCAGGGCACCGAAGATGGCCACGAAGACCTTGGCCTTCATGGGAATGGGCGGGAACAGGGGCATGATCACCCGGTCCGGGAACAGCATGCCGAAGCCCAGCAGGAGGCCGAAGAGCGCGCCAGAGGCGCCCACGGTCGGTGCAAAGGAGCCGATGGCGAAGGTGAACAGCAGCTGCATGGTCGCGGCACTGAGCGTGGAAGCCACCAGGAGCTGCAGGTAGCGGCGCCGGCCGAAGACCAGCTCCAGCTCGGAGCCGAACATCCAGAGGCCCAGCATGTTGAAGAACAGATGCATGGCGTCGCCGTGGAGGAAGGCGTAGCTGACCATCTGCCAGGGCATGAAATTGCCGCTGGTGAGGGGCCACAGGGCCAGCCAGTACTGCCATTCAGGCATCAGAATGAACAGGCAATAGAAACCCACGCAAGCCAGCATGAAGGCTTTGGTGACGGGTGGCAGTTGGGGCATGGTGGTGTCAGGTCTTGCGCTGAGGAACGGGGACGTGAGGCGAAGTGTATGCGGTCGGCCCCTGGCAGGGCCTCGCGGCGCTGCAGGCGCGAGGGGCCGGGCTGTCCCCCGGGGATGGCGTGGAGCGGTCCTGTGTGCGACCCTTCAGCGCCTGGGGGCGGTTGCAAGGGATGCTTGGACGGGGGCGTTCGGTGGGGGCGTTCGGAGGAGATTGCGCCGGGACCTGGGCGCAGAAATGAAAAAACCACCGGGCGGTGGTTTTTCTTCGCAATCAGCAACCATTTCGTATTTCGTGGTGCCCGGAGTCGGACTCGAACCGACACGCCTTGCGGCGGGGGATTTTGAGTCCCCTGCGTCTACCGATTTCGCCATCCGGGCAAAACGGCACTGAGCGCGAGCGTCGGATTATGCCATGCATTTGCATGGTACTCAGAGGCCGCCGGGGCTGCCCAGCCAGGCAACACCTGGCACCGGCGGCAGATTGCCCGGGCACTGCCCGCTTGAGCCTTGTCAAGGCCCCGTGCCCGTGGGGGGCGGGCGGGCTGATAGACAATCGCCGCCATGAGCACAAAACAGTACCCGAGTCTGGAGGACGTGATCGGCAATACGCCGCTGGTGCGTCTGCATCGCATCCTGGGGCCGGAGTTGGCGGCACGCGGCAATGTGCTGCTTGGCAAGCTGGAAGGCAACAATCCCGCTGGCTCGGTCAAGGACCGCCCCGCCATCAGCATGATCCGGCGTGCAGAGGAGCGCGGCGAGATCAAGCCTGGTGACACCCTGATCGAAGCCACCTCGGGCAACACCGGCATCGCGCTGGCCATGGCCGCAGCCATGCGCGGCTACCGCATGGTGCTGATCATGCCGGAGGACCTTTCCATCGAACGCGCCCAGACCATGAAGGCCTTTGGCGCTGAACTCATCCTGACGCCGCGCTCCGGCGGTATGGAGTACGCCCGGGACCTGGCCGAGCAGATGCAGCGTGATGGCCGGGGCCGCGTGCTGGATCAGTTTGCCAACGAGGACAACGCCCGCATCCATTACGAGACGACGGGGCCCGAGATCTGGCGCGATACCGGCGGCGAGATCACCCACTTCGTCAGTGCCATGGGCACGACGGGCACCATCACGGGCACCTCGCGCTACCTGAAGGAAATGAATCCGGCGGTACGTGTCGTTGGCGCCCAGCCGGCCGAGGGTTCGCGCATCCCTGGCATCCGCAAGTGGCCCGAGGCCTACATGCCCAAGATCTACCGTCCCGAGCAGGTCGACGAACTGGTGCAGGTCAGTCAGAGCGACGCCGAGGACATGGCCCGTCGCCTGGCCCGCGAGGAGGGCCTCTTCGCCGGCATCTCTGCGGCCGGCGCCTGCTGGGTGGCCCTGCAACTGGCCCGCACGCTCAGCAACGCGACCCTGGTCTTCGTGGTCTGTGATCGGGGTGATCGCTACCTGTCCACCGGCGTCTTCCCTGCCTAGAATCCTGCCCAGGAAAGTGACGCACATGGACATCCACAAGGAACTCGACACCCGCGGCCTGCACTGCCCGCTGCCCATCCTCAAGGCCAAGAAGGCCCTGGCTGAAATGCAGAGCGGGCAGCTGCTGAAGGTGGTGGCCACGGACCCGGGCTCGACCCGCGACTTCCAGGCCTTCGCCCGCCAGACCGGCAACGAGCTGGTGGCGCAGAGCCAGTCCGGCGAGGAGTTCGTGCACGTGCTGAAGCGCCGCTGAGCGGCCCCCCGCCCCTGTCAGCGAGAAGGCCTGCCGGCTCTGACCGAGTCCGCAGGCCTTTTGATTGCGTGGGACGCGCAGGCTCAGATGGGCAGCGACTGCAGGTATTCTCGAAAGCCCGGGCCCAGCTCAGGATGCGCCAGCGCCAGTTCCACATTGGCCTGCAGGAAGCCTTCCTTGGAGCCGCAGTCGTAGCGCTTGCCCTCGTAGCGGTAGGCGAAGACCTTCTCGCGACGCAGCAGGCCGGCGATGCCGTCCGTCAGCTGGATCTCGCCGCCCACGCCGCGCGGCTGGCTGGCAATCTCATGGAAGACGCCCGGGGTGAGGATGTAGCGCCCCGCAACGCCCAGGCGTGAAGGCGCGACGTCAGGGGCGGGCTTCTCGACGATGCGCTGGACATCCACCAGCTTGTCGCTGACCGGCGCGCCGGCCACGATGCCGTAGCGGCGTGTGTGTTCGGCGGGCACTTCCTGCACCGCGAGGATGGAGACGCGCCACTCGCGGAACTGCTCGACCATCTGCTTCAGCACGGGCTGACCCTGGGGGCCCACCATCAGGTCATCCGCCAGCAGCACGGCAAAGGGCTCGTTGCCCACCAGGCGTTGCCCGCACAACACGGCATGACCAAGTCCCAGGGCCTGTGCCTGCCGGACATAGATGCACTCCATGTCATCCGGCTTGACACTGCGCACCACCTCCAGCAGCTCCTGCTTGCCGGCCTGCTCCAGACCCACCTCCAGCTCGAAGCTCATGTCAAAGTGGTCTTCGATGGGGCGCTTGTGACGGCCGGTCACAAAGATCATCTCCCGGATACCTGCGGCATAGGCCTCTTCAACCGCATACTGGATCAAAGGTTTGTCCACGACCGGCAGCATTTCCTTGGGCTGGGCTTTTGTTGCCGGGAGAAAACGCGTGCCGAGGCCCGCAACTGGGAAAATGGCTTTGTTGATTTGCATCTGGCGAGCTGCCTGGAGCGGATTCGCTGGATTGTGGCACGGGGTGTCTGGCCTCAGCGCAAGGCCGTCGGGAACATGAAAAGATGAATTTGCTGGTGCTGGAACCTCTGGACGCGGACGTGATCGAATGGCTGGGCAAGCGGCATGCCGTGCGTGTGGCGCCTGAATTGGCCCGCGATCCTGCTGCTCTGCGTGAAGGTCTGCAGCAGATGCACGGCCTCATCCTGCCGCCGACCGTTGCGGTGGACCATTCACTGCTGAAGGCCGCACCGCGCCTGCGGGTGATAGGCCGAGTGAGTGCCGGCATCGAGACTGTGGACATCGAGGCCTGTCGCATGCACGAGGTGGAGCTGGTGCGCTCCGGCACGGCGACCGCGCAGGCCGAGGCCGAATACATGCTGGGCGCGGCCCTGAACATGCTGCGCCGCGTGCCGGTCTATGGGGCCGATGGCTTGCTGGTGGGGCGGGAGCTGGGGCAATCCACGGTGGGGCTGCTGGGCCTGACACCGGCCTCGCGCGTCCTGGCCCAGATCCTGCCGGCCTTTGGTGCCAAGGTGCTGGGCTACGACCCCTCGCTGCATGAGAGCGAGGAACTCTGGCAGCAATGGAACATCCCGCCCGTGGCCCTGCGTGCGCTGATGGAGCAGAGCGATGTGCTTTGCGTGCAACTGCCCTTTTACCCGCGCTACAAGGGCCTGCTGGGCCACCGGGTGCTGGGGCACGCCAAGGCCAACCAGGTCGTCGTGGCGCTCACGCATTGCGCCATGTTCGACGATGTGGCCCTGGCAGGCGCCATGCGCAGTGGTCGCATCCTCGCCGCCTGGATGGACAGCGTGGAGCCCGGCTGGCTGGAGCCCGACCGGCCCCTGCACGGCATGCCCAATCTGCAGATCACGCCGCGCGTGGCCAGCACCACGCGGGAGTCGCGCGTGCGGGCCGCCTGGGCCGTGGCACGGCGCATGGATGAGCTGTTGAGCAAGCCGGAGGCGAGGGCCGGCACTGTGGCGGAGCCCAGCGGGGCTTGAAGACCTCCGGCTGCGTCATCCGGGAAGGCCATCACCGGCTTCCTGATTCGCAGCCCCAAAAGCAGCGGGGGCCGTTGCCGGCCCCCTTGTGCTGTGCTGCCAGGATTCGGGTGAGGAATCCCGCGAGACACATCAACCCAGTCGCGCCGCCTGCGCCTTCAGCCGCTCCAGCGTTGCACTGAACTCGACCACGCGCTGGCGTTCCTGGGCCACCACGGCCTCAGGCGCGCGGGCCACGAAGCTCTCGTTGGACAGCTTGGCCGTCGCCTTGCTGATCTCGCCTTCCAGCCGGACGACTTCCTTGCCCAGGCGGGCACGTTCCGCCTCGACGTCGATCTCCACCTTCAACGCCAGGCGGGCCTCGCCATGCACCAGCACCGGCAGCGCGGCGGCGGCCTGCTCGAAGGTGGCGTCATCCACCAGCTGCACCTCGGCCAGCTTGGCCAGCGTCTTGATCAGCGGGGCGGCCTCGGCGATGAAGCTCTGGCCACCGGCCACCAGCAGGGGCACGCGCTCGGCAGGCGAGAGGCCCATCTCGCTGCGCAGGCTGCGGCAGGTGCCCACCACGGCCTTGAGCTGCTCCACCCAGGCGATGGCCGCCGGGTCGATCTTCTCAGGCTGGGCCACGGGGTAGGCGGCGTTGACGATGAACTCGCTGTTCTTGCGGCCGGCCACCGGGGCGACGGTCTGCCACAGGGCTTCGGTGATGAAGGGCGCCACCGGGTGCAGCAGGCGCAGCGTGGTCTCGAGCACGCGAATCAGGGTGCGGCGCGTGGCTCGCTGCTGGGCTTCGTTGCCGACCTGGATCTGTACCTTGGCGATCTCCAGGTACCAGTCACAGTACTCGTTCCAGACGAAGTCGTAGATGGCATTGGCGACGTTGTCCAGGCGGTAGTCCGCAAAGCCCTGGGCCACGGCCTGCTCCACCTTCTGCAGCTCGCTCGTGATCCAGCGGTCAGACGGGCTGAAGCTCAGGTAGCCGCCTTCGCAGTCCGCGGCAGTGTGCTCCTTGAGCCCGCAGTCCTGGCCCTCGGTGTTCATCAGCACGAAGCGGGTGGCGTTCCAGAGCTTGTTGCAGAAGTTGCGGTAGCCCTCGCAGCGCTTGGAGTCGAAGTTGACCGAGCGGCCCAGCGTGGCCATGGCCGCGAAGGTGAAGCGCAGGGCATCGGCGCCGTAGCCAGGGATGCCCTCGGGGAACTCCTTCTCGGTGGCCTTGCGGACCTTGGGCGCAGTCTCGGGCTTGCGCAGGCCTTGCGTGCGCTTGTCCAGCAGGGGCGCCAGCTCGATGCCGTCGATCAGGTCCACGGGGTCCAGCACATTGCCCTCGGACTTGGACATCTTCTTGCCCTGGGCATCCAGCACCAGGCCGTGGATGTAGACGTGCTTGAAAGGCACCTTGCCGGTGAAGTGCTTGGTCATCATGATCATCCGGGCGACCCAGAAGAAGATGATGTCGTAGCCCGTGACCAGCACGGAGGAGGGCAGGAAGAGGTCCTGCTCCAGGGTGGCCTCGGGCCAGCCCAGGGTGGAGAAGGGCACCAGGGCGGAGGAGTACCAGGTGTCCAGCACGTCCTCGTCGCGGGTCAGGGTCTTGCCCGGGGCCTTGGCTTGCGCCTCGGCCTCGCTGCGGGCGACGTAGACATGGCCGTCCTCGTCATACCAGGCCGGGATCTGGTGGCCCCACCACAGCTGGCGCGAGATGCACCAGTCCTGGATGTTCTTCATCCACTGGTTGTAGGTGTTGACCCAGTTCTCGGGCACGAACTTGACGTCGCCGGAGCTCACGGCCTCGATGGCTTCCTCGGCGATGCTCTTGCCGTTGGCGCCGGCCTTGCTCATGGCCACGAACCACTGGTCTGTCAGCATGGGCTCGATGACCTGGCCCGTGCGGGCGCAGCGCGGCACCATCAGCTTGTGCTTCTTGACCTCGACCAGCAGGCCTTGGGCCTCCAGCTCGGCCACGATCTTCTTGCGGGCGACGAAGCGGTCCAGCCCTGTGTACTCGGCCGGAATCTCGGTGGCCTCATGCGCGCTGACCTTGGCCTCCAGGTCGAAGATGGTCAGCATGGGCAGCTTGTGGCGCAGGCCCACCTGGTAGTCGTTGGTGTCGTGGGCGGGCGTGACCTTGACGACGCCAGTGCCGAATTCCTTGTCCACGTAGTCGTCGGCGATCACGGGCACCAGGCGCCCGGTGATGGGCAGCTTCACCTGCTTGCCGATCAGGTGGCGGTAGCGCTCGTCCTCGGGGTGGACCATCACGGCGGTATCGCCCAGCATGGTTTCCGGGCGGGTGGTGGCCACGACCAGGGACTCACTGCCTTCGGCCAGCGGATAGCGGATGTGCCACAGCGAGCCGTCTTCTTCCTCGCTCTCCACCTCCAGGTCGGACACGGCGGACTTCAGGATGGGGTCCCAGGAGACGAGGCGCTTGCCGCGGTAGATCAGCCCTTCCTCGTAGAGGCGCACGAAGGTCTCGGTCACCACCTTGGAGAGCTTGTCGTCCATGGTGAAGTACTCGTGCTCCCAGCTCACCGAGTCACCCATGCGGCGCATCTGGCGCGTGATGGTGCTGCCGGACTGCTCCTTCCATTCCCAGACCTGGGCGACGAAGTTCTTGCGGCCCAGGTCGTGGCGGCTCTGGCCCTTCTCCTGCAGCTGGCGCTCCACCACGATCTGCGTGGCGATGCCGGCGTGGTCGGTGCCAGGCACCCACAGGGTGTTGTGGCCGCGCATGCGGTGGTAGCGCGTCAACGAGTCCATGATGGTCTGGTTGAAGGCGTGGCCCATGTGCAGGGTGCCGGTCACGTTCGGCGGCGGCAGCTGGATGCAGAAGGAGTCGCGGCTCTTGTCCAGGGTGGGACGGTAGAGGCCTTGGGACTCCCACAGAGGGCCCCAATGGGCTTCCAGGGCGGCGGGCTCGAAGGACTTGGCAAGTTCGGTCATGACGCGCTTTGCTGCTTGAAATGGCCACGGGGCGTCTCCTCGCGGAGGCGCCCCGTCGGCGGGAATCAGGGGTTGCCCGATTGTAGGGGCCCCGTCGCCTGCTCCTCAGGCTGAATCCTGGGGGCGGCGCTCAGTGGGGGCTCGGTGCGGCTCAGCCCCTGCTCAGCGCGACTGCAGGGTCAGGCGCTGCGTCTGCCCCGGGGCAAACTCAAGGCTGAACTCGAAGGACTCTCCTGCGCGCACCGGGTTGCCGTACAGCGGATCGCGCGTGTCCAGCACCAGCGCCAGGTAATGGCCGGCCGGTGCGTCGTAGGCCGTGGCCACGAGGTCCAGGCTGAGGTTCATGGCCTGCCCGGGCTGTGCCTGGTGCCAGGCGCGGGCGCCGTGGGTGATCAGGGTGCCGAAGCCGGCGGCGTCCACGTCATACAGGTAGGCCACCAGCAGGCCGCGCGCCTGCGAGGGCTTGATGCGCAACTGGAGGTTGGGGATGCCGCGCAGCTTCAGCGCGCTCTTGAGCCAGCCGCCCTCGTAACGGATGCCGTTGCCCCACAGGATGGTGGCCTGGTGGTTGATCACCGGCAGGCCCACGCTCTCCATCAAGGGCGAGAGCACGGGCAGGGGGCCGCTGCTGGCCGTGGTGTCCGAGCTGTTGCCGATGCGGTCGCTGACCGTCTCCGTGCTGGGTGCGCTGCCCAGGCCGCCGGTCCAGCCCCGGGTGCAGAGGCAGCTCCAGTCCCAGCGCACGGCGCCGCGAGGCTGCAGGTACAGGGACTGCGTCTTCAGCTCGGGTGCCGGCCAGTTGGACAGCAGTTCGCGGTAGCCCGCGAACTTGGGCTGTAGATCGACCTTGGGTTCGGTGTCGACGCCATTGGCCTCGTTCTTCAGCCAGCGGGCCAGCCAGCGCTGGGCCTGGGTCCAGATGTGCTGGTCCACGCCCAGGACGGCGCCGGGCAATTCGGCGGAGGCATGGATGCCGCTCTGCAGCAGCAGCTTCTTGGGTCCCTCCAGACCGGCGAAGAGCGCCATGCTGGAGTTGGGCGAGAACATGTCGTCCTGCCAGTTCTTGACCAGCATGATGGGCACGCGGCGGCTGTTGAGTTGCGGGAGCACGCTGCTGGGCGACCGGGCCCAGGCCCAGTTGGCGATCTCGCTGATCCTGGCCGCAGGCGTGTCGGGGTTCTGCAGCAGGCTGTTGTAGTTCGCGACCAGCGGATCCAGCCGGCCGGTGAGCTGGCCGGAGAGCTGCAGGATGTCCAGCCAGATGGGGTTGGGCACTTCGTTGCGGTACATCTGCTCGATCAGCGCCGCCCAGCCGGACATGGCCACCACGGTCTTGATGCGGCTGTCCCGGGCGGCTGCCAGCAGCGAGAGCCCCGCACCGTAGGAAATGCCGGCGGAGGCCAGGCGTTGCGGGTCGGACGGGGTGTTGGCGCTGATCCAGTCCAGCATGCTGGAGGCGTCCGCCACGTCGGCCGGACCGGCCACGCCCACCGTCCCTTCGGAGCCCCAGAAGCCTCGCGCGGTGTAGGCGAAGGCTACATAGCCCTGCTGGGCGAGGCGCTGCTGCTGGCCCACGTACTCGAAGAAGTCAGCCGCCGCCCAGCTGCTGATGAACATCACGGCCGGCGCCTTGGCGCCCGTGGGATCTGCCTTGGGAAGGAACACGTTGGCACTGAGCAGCGTGCCATCGCTGCCGGGGATCCTGAGCCCGCCGATGAAGCAGGTGCCGTCTCTGGGCGAGGTCACGCCCGGCATCAGTTGAGGCAGGGTGTAGACCGCCGCCTCCGCAGGGGTGGCACTGCGGCAGCCCAGCGCCTGCGCGCCCAGGGGCAGCAGGCTCAGGCCTGCACCCAGCAAGGCTGCGAGCAGTGCAGGTGCGGCGCGACGAGGGCGCGCCGCAGTCCTGCTGCTCCCGAAATTCTTCCAACTCTGCATGGCTTGTCTCCTTTTGCTTGATACGGTCTTGGTGCTGAAATAGCACGACCGTTCGTTTTATTGTTGGAGTGGGGCGCAGGGCTGGATAGCGGTGAATTCCCAGAAGAAGCTGTAAAAAGACGACGCCGGCCTGCATCAAGTTGATGCAGGCCGGCGCTTTTGAAAGAACTTACAGGCGACAGGCTCAGTCGGATGTGCTCGGGTCCTGTTCCCTCAAGGCCTTGCGGAATACCGGCGCCAGCTCGGCGTTGCCAAAGCCGCTGAGGTGGTTGTCGTCGATGTAGAGCGGACGACCCTGGCGGCTGGTCGCGCAGCGTTGCCCGTCGCACAGCAGGGCGGTCGGGTCGATGATGCGTGCGCCGCAGCGCCGCCGCGCCTCGTCCTGAGCCTGCCAGACCCAGGCGTTGCGGGCCTGGTAGTCCTGCCAGGCCAGGCCCAGTTCCGGCTCCTGCCCCATGGCCAGGCGCCTGGACATGAGCTGGGGCACGTGACGGCCGATCTCGGGGATGGGGCGCACCACCCACACAGGGCGCGTGGCTGCCAGCTCGCAGATGTCGTGGCTCAGCTGCGAGGCGAAATGGCCCAGTCGGTCGGGATCCACCGGGCCCTTGGCCGGGAACTCGATGCGTGGACGCTGTTCTTCTGGCGCCGCTTCATTGGCACCGAAGGCCCGCGAGGCATAGCGCGATGCCAGGACCACGCCGACCTCAGGCGGCAGCGTTGCGATGGTGTCGCGGGCCCAGCGGTTGAAGGCCGCGCAGTCGTAGGAAGCCGAGGCCCAGGGCGTGTCGAAGCGTGCGTCATGCACGTAGGGGCAGCCGGAGTAGGTCATCTGCAGCAGGGAGCGCCCTGGCGGCAGGGCCGCCTTCACAGCGCCGACCAGAATCGATGCATGGCTGTCGCCCAGGAGCACCCAGGCTGGCGGACCTTCGCCAAACTGGCACATCGGCGATCGCGGCTCCTCGCGGGCATGGCATTCGCTGGCCCGTTCGGCGTGCTCCTGGCCGACCGCAGCGATCGCCTCGGCCCGCGCATCGAAGCGTCCTGGCCAGCCCTGGGCCAGCCACAGGCCCACCGCCAGGACCGCGGGCAAGGCCGTGGCCCCTGCGAGGCGAAGCGCAGCCGGGCCTCGCCCCCACCGCGCCAGGTGGCGAGTTGCCGCCTGCTCCGCCAGGCGCCATGAAGCCTCGCTGAGCAGCAGGGTGGCCAGCAGGGCTGCCAGCTGGGGCAGGGCCTGGCGCTCCTGCCCCAGATAGCTCAAGACCACGCAGGCCGGCCAGTGCCAGAGATAGATGGAGTAGGAACGGCTGCCCAGGTACTGGAGCAAGGTTGGCGCGGTGAGCGGCGAATTCTGTCGGGCGGCCAGCAGGATGGCTGCTGTCCCCACCGTGGGCAGCAGGGCTGGCAGCCCGGGCCAGGGCCAGCGGCCGTCAATCAGCACCATGCTGCCCAGCAGGAACAGAGCGCCCAGGGCCTCCAGGGCGCTGCGCAGTCGCTCCTGGCCGGCTCGCCAGGCCGGCAAGGCATGCAGCAGGCCGCCCAGCAGCATCTCCCAGGCCCTGCTGTGCAGGCCGTAATAGGCTGCCGTGGGATCCCGGAGGCTGAGCCAGACTGACAGCCCCAGGCTCAGCAAGCCCAGTCCCCCCAGGACCAGCCAGAGCTGCCGACGACGGCCGCCCAGCCTGAAGACGGCCAGGAACACCAGTGGCAGCAGCAGATAGAACTGCCATTCGACGGACAGCGACCAGCTGTGCAGCAGCCATTTGTCATGCGAACTCGCATCGAAGTAGCCGGCCTCGCCCCAGTACTTGTGATTGGAGAAGAAGGCCACCGTAGCCAGGCTGTGCGAAGCCAGCCGCTTGTAGTCCAGCGGCAGCAGCACGAAGTACCCCAGGAGCAGCAGGCTCAGACACAGCAGCAGCAGAGCCGGAACGATGCGGCGTGCTCGGGCGAGCAGGAAATCGGCCACGGGGATGCGGCCGGCATCCAGCCCCTTGAGCAGAATGCCCGTCATCAGGTAGCCGGAGATGACGAAGAAGGCGTCCACGCCGACAAAGCCGCCGCTGAGCCCGGGCACGCCGAGATGGAAGAGCACGACGGACATCACAGCCCAGGCGCGCAGACCGTTGATGTCCAGGCGGAAGCTGGCGGATGGAGAGGGGTGAGGCATGCAGGCGCTGGGCTGAACCGGACAAGGCCTGCATTGTGGCGAGGGCATGCTGTCCGGCGGCGCCAGGGGCTCACTCAAATAAGGGCCTGGCCTGCGTTTTTTGCGTCGCTAGGGGTGATTTTGAAACAAGTTCTAACAATTCGCTGCTCGCTGTCGGAGGGCGGGGCTGGGTTGCCACGAGGCCTTGAGCTGACGCACCCCTGCGTTTGGGCTGGGACCGATCCGCAGGGGATGCAGGGGGCGTCACATGAACAAATGCTCACCGGGGTTTTGGCTGGCGCCGAAACGCCGGGGTCATTGGGGAGCGCTACATGAACAAGTGCTCGCCGACGTTTTGGCTGGCGCCGAAACGCCGGAGTCATTGGGGAGCGTTACATGAACAAATGCTCGCCGGCGTTTTGGCTGGCGCCGAAACGCCGGGGTCATTGGGGAGCGTTACATGAACAAGTGCTCGCCGGCGTTTTGGCTGGCGCCGAAACGCCGGAGTCATTGGGGAGCGTTACATGAACAAATGCTCGCCGGCGTTTTCTCCCCCCAGAATCACATAGTTCACCTTGCGCAGATCGACCAGTTGGCGGCCGCCTGCGTAGGAGATGGAGCTCTGGAGGTCCTCGCGCATTTCCCGCACGGTGTCGGCAAAGCGGCCCTTGACGGGCTCCAGGATGCGCTTGCCCTCGACATGCTTGTACTCGCCCTTGTTGAAGTCCGAGGCCGAGCCGTAGTACTCCTTGTAGAGCTTGCCGTCGACTTCCACCGTGTTGCCAGGCGACTCTTCATGGCCGGCAAAGAGCGAACCCACCATCACCATGGAGGCGCCGAAGCGCACGCTCTTGGCAATGTCGCCGTGATGGCGGATGCCACCGTCCGCGATGATGGGCTTGGTGGCCACGCGGGCGCACCACTTGAGCGCCGAGAGCTGCCAGCCGCCGGTGCCGAAGCCCGTCTTGAGCCGGGTGATGCAGACCTTGCCGGGACCGATGCCAACCTTGGTTGCGTCCGCGCCCCAGTTTTCCAGGTCGATCACGCCCTCAGGCGTGCCCACGTTGCCGGCAATGACGAAGGTGTCCGGCAGCTTCTGCTTGATGTGGGCAATCATGTGCTGCACGCTGTCGGCATGGCCATGCGCGATGTCGATGGTGATGTAGTCAGCCCCCACGCCTTCGGCGGCGAGGCGGTCGATCAGGGCGTAGTCCGCCTCCTTCACGCCCGAGCTGATCGAGACAAAGAGGCCTTTGTCGCGCATGGCGCGGGCATAGGCCACGGCGTCCAGATCGAATCGGTGCATCACGTAAAAGTAGCCGTTGGCGGCCAGCCATTCGGTGATGTGCTCATCCACCACCGTCTTCATATTGGCCGGCACCACCGGCAGCTTGAAGCGGCGCGGGCCAAAGTCGATGGAGGTGTCGCATTCGGCGCGGCTCTCCACACGGCACTTGCGCGGCAGGAGGAGGATGTTGTCGTAGTCGAAGATTTCCATGGTTCAAGGGATTCGCATTGCGGCGTGCGTTGGTGCAGTGCACGGCCTCGGCTGCGAGCGCTTGACTTGGAGTCCCGGTCAGAACTTTGTGGGGCCGCGAGGCCTTGCAGCAGGGCAAGGTGCGGGCACAAAAAACCGGGCGCCAAAATTTGGGCCCGGTGATTGATTCTACGCGGAATGGGTGTCCATGGTGCAAGCCGATCTGGGGGAAGCCGCCAATGGAGCCGCCAAACCCCCTCGCTACACTTGCCTGCTTCAGCAGGCGCCCCAGGTGCCGCCCACAGGATTTGTCCATGCATGCAGTCGTCATCAGCGGCACCGGCCTTTACCAGCCGCCGCACACCATCAGCAACGCCGAGCTGGTCCAGGCTTTCAACGCCTACGTGGACCGCCACAACGCCGAGCAGGCCGAGGCCATCGCTGCCGGCCAGGTGGAAGCCCTGGCCCATTCCAGCGTGGAGTTCATCGAGAAGGCCTCGGGCATCAAGCAGCGCTATGTGCTGGAGAAGGACGGCGTGCTGGATCCGGCCCGCATGTACCCTCGCTTCGCCGAGCGCCCGGACGACGCACTCTCGCTGATGGCCGAGATCGCCGTCGACGCCGC
Organism: Roseateles sp. DB2; assembly: GCF_051857535.1. NCBI lineage: Bacteria > Pseudomonadati > Pseudomonadota > Betaproteobacteria > Burkholderiales > Sphaerotilaceae > Roseateles > Roseateles sp. DB2. The sequence goes on from NZ_JBPZGY010000004.1 coordinate 18,984, forward strand.
CCGCCAGGCCCTGGCCGCTGCCGGCAGAGAGGGCAAGGCCGTGGACATGGTCATCTGCGCCGCGGCCAACATGCAGCGCGCCTACCCGGCCATGGCCATCGAGATCCAGCAGGCGCTGGGGGCGGGCGGTTACGGCTTTGACATGAACGTGGCCTGTTCCTCAGCGACCTTTGCGCTGGAGCAGGCCTACAACGCCGTGCGCAGCGGCGCCTCGCGCTGCGCGCTGGTGGTGAACCCCGAGATCACCTCGGCCCACCTGGAGTGGAAGGACCGCGACTGCCATTTCATCTTTGGTGACGTCTGCACCGCGCTGGTGGTCGAGCGTGCCGAAGATGCCGTGGCAGCCGAGTGCTGGGAGGTGCTGGGCAGCAGGCTGGCCACGCAGTTCTCCAACAACATCCGCAACAACTTCGGCTTCATGAACCGCAGCGAGGACAGCGACCCGCAGGCCCGCGACAAGACCTTCCGCCAGGAGGGGCGCAAGGTGTTCAAGGAAGTGGTGCCTGTGGCTGCGGCCCACATCGAGGGTCATCTCGGCGAGCTGGGCCTGGAAACCACCGCGGTGCGCCGTTACTGGCTGCACCAGGCCAATCTGGGCATGAATCAGCTGATCGTCAAGAAGCTGGTGGGTGGTGAGGCCGGCTCGGACGCGGCTCCGCTGATCCTGGACGAGTTCGCGAATACAGCCTCGGCCGGTTCCATCATTGCCTTTCACCGCCATCGGGCCGACCTGCAGCCGGGCGACACCGGCGTGATCTGCTCTTTCGGCGCGGGCTACTCGGTGGGCAGCCTGTCAGGATGCAGGAAAAAGACGAATGCTGGAGGGAGGCGCAACCATGGATCAGTCGGCAGCAAGGCAGTTGGCGTGGCGGCATTTGAGTGCGCTGGCCCTGGGGCTTGCGCTGGCCTGGGGGCTTGCCGGGGCTGCTTTGGCGCAATCCGCGCTGCCCACGGAGCAGGCCCTGGGGGCAGGGGATGCCTGCACCAGGGATCTTGAGGCCATGCCCGGCTTCCTGATGGAGAACGATGCAGGCGCGCGAGACCTGCTGCCTCAACGCGGAGAGCAGGCGCTGGCGGCGGCCCTGCTGCGGGCCCGCGGCGACGCAGCCCAGGTGGCCGACGACAAGGCCTGCCTGGTCCTGCTCAACAACTACCTGAAGCTCTGGCGCAAGGGACATCTGTGGGTGAGCAGCAGCCCGGGCTCGGAGGCGCTTTCCCAGGCCGTGGCCGCCGCTGCCCCGACACAGGAGAGCGCGCCTGCCGCACGCCAGCCGACGCTGCGCCTGCTGACGCCCCGCACGCTGGTCATTCACCTGCCCAGCTTCTCCCCCCCGCACCGAGCCGCGCTGGAGGCCCTGCTGCGCAAGCAGCGTGCAGCCTTGCTGAGCCACCCGAACTGGATCATCGACGTGCGCGACAACGACGGCGGCGCCGACAGCAGCTATGCCCCCCTGCTGCCCTGGCTGCTGGCCGAGCAGCCTGTGAGCGTGGGGGTGGAGTGGCTGTCTACGCCGGCCAATCAGCGCGCGCATGAGCAGATCTGTGCGCGTTATGCGCCGGGAGACGCTGCCTGTGCCCTGTTTGCGCAGTCGGTGCTGGCCGCGCTTCGTGCCGTGCCCGCCGGCAGTTGGGCGCGGGTGCAGGCCGACCGCTTTGTCTACGAGCGCGGCGTGGTGCCCGAGAAGCGTCGGCCTCAGAAGGTGGCCGTGCTGATGGACCGCGACTGCGGCAGCTCCTGCGAGCAATTCCTGCTGACCGTGCGTCAGGGCCTGGGTGTCAAGCTGCTGGGACGCCCGAGCTTCGGCGCACTGGACTACAGCAATATGCGCCCCTTCGCCCTGCCATCAGGGCGCCGCGACCTTTGGTACGCCACTTCGCGCAGCCTGCGCCTGCCGCAGCTGCCTGTGGATGCCAGCGGCGTGCTGCCGGACATCCTGCTGCCCGAGCTGCAGGCGCCCACCGACGCCGCGGCCGAGTTGCAGGCGGTGCAGCGCTGGCTGGAAGGCGGCTCGCTGCAACGCGCGGCCGCCGCGGGCCACGGCAAGCCCTGAGCGAGCGCAGGCCGCCAAGGCGCCAGGCCCGCGTCGGCCCCGCTGCGCCAGTGGCTCAGCGGGCAGGGCGGCTTGGGCAGCCTGCCTTCACGGCGTCGAACTGGTCGCGCCGGAGACGGCCGAGGCCGCTCCTGCCGGCAAGGCCGTGATGCCGATCTGCTGCAGTCCCGCCGGGCCGGCGTATTCCTCGAAGACCCATTCCTGCCCATCCCGTACCAGGCCCTCGCTGGGCGGCTGGAGTTCGGAGGGCGGCACGCCGCGCAGGGCCACTTCCATGAAGCTGATCCAGGCGGGCAGGGCCAGGCCGCCGCCGCTTTCGCGGTCGCCCAGGCTGCGCGGGTTGTCAAAACCTATCCACACGACGGCGGCCATGCGGGGATGGAAGCCGGCGAACCAGGCATCTACCGAGTCGTTGGTGGTGCCGGTCTTGCCGTAGATGTCGGTGCGCTTGAGCTGACCGGCGGCGCGTGCTGCCGTGCCGCGCGTGGTGACTTCTTGCAGCAGGCTGCTGACGATGTAGGCATTGCGGGCCGAGATGGCGGGCTCGCCGTCGACCGCTGGCTGCGACTGGAACAAGACCTGCCCCTTGGCGTCCAGCACACGCTGGATGATCACCGGCTTGCGCAGCTGGCCGCCATTGGCGAACACGGCATAGGCGCCTGCCATCTGCATGGGCGTCACCGACCCCGAGCCCAGGCCCAGGGTGAGGTTGTCGGGCTGCTTGTCCACATCCAGGCCGAAACGTCCGGCCCATTGCCGCGCTCGGGGTGGGCTTACCTGCTCCAGCAGGCGGATGGTGACCATGTTCTTGGATTTCGCCAGCGCCGTGCGCATGGGCATGGGGCCGTCGTAGCTGCCGTCGTAGTTGCGCGGCTCCCAGTTGTCATAGACCAGGGGCGCGTCGTTGATCAGGGTGTTGGGCGTGATACCCAGCTCCAGCGCCGCCGAGTAGACGAAGGGCTTGAAGCTGGAGCCCGGCTGGCGCCAGGCCTGGGTGGCATGGTTGAACTTGTTGCGGTTGAAGTCAAAGCCCCCGACCAGGGCGCGGACCTCTCCGCTGTCCGGCGCCAGGGCCACCAGCGCGCCTTCGGCCTCCGGCGACTGTGTCACGGCCCAGGCACCGTGTGGATACTCCTTGGTGGGCAGGCCACGCAGCACCCGCAGGATGGAACCTCGGCGGACCTGCAGTTCGTGCCTGGCCTTGTCCGACAGGGCATTGCCCAGGGCGCGCAGCCCGTCGCCGCTGATCACCAGCTCGTCACCGCTTTGCAGCGAGGCGTAGAGCTTGCCTCCGGCAACCTTGGTGACGACGGCGGCGCGCAGTTCGTCGTTGTCCGGGTGCTCGGCCAGGGCCTGGGTGATGACGGCATCCTCTTCGCCGGCCTCTTCGGGCAACTCGATGAAGCCCTCCGGGCCGCGCCAGGGACGGCGTCGCTCGTATTCCAGCAGGGTCTTGCGCAGGCCTCGATAGGCCGCCTGCTGCTGGTCCGAGACCAGGGTGGTGTAGACCTTGAGGCCCAGGGTGTAGGACTCCTCGCCATATTGGGCAAAGATCTGCTGGCGCACCAGCTCGGCCACGTACTCGCCATGCAGGCGCTCGTCCTGGCTGCTGCGGATGCGCAGCTTCTCTTCGCGGGCGCGGTCATGCTCCTCGGGCGTGATCACGCCGGTGTCCTTGAGTCGCTCCAGCACCAGCAACTGCCGGCGCTTGGCGCGCTGGAAGTTGGCGACAGGGTTGGCATAGGCCGGGTTCTGGGGCAGGCCTGCCAGCATGGCGGTTTCGGCCACGTCCAGGTCTTTCAGTGACTTGCCGAAGTAGGTCTGCGCCGCCGCCTCGAAGCCATAGGCCTTTTGTCCCAGGTAGATCTGGTTCATGTAGACCTCGAGGATCTTCTCCTTGGGCAGTTGGCTCTCGATCTTCAGGGCCAGCAGCATCTCGACGAACTTGCGACTGTAGAGTTGGCGCTTGGTGAGGTAGAGGTCCCGCGCCAACTGCTGGGTGATGGTGGAGGCCCCCTGCTTGCGGCTGCTGACGGTGTTGCTCAGCAGCGCGCGCAGGATGCCGGTGTAGCTGATGCCGCCATGCTCATAGAAGGCGGAGTCCTCGACGGCCAGCAGCGCATCCTGCATGCGCTTGGGGATGTCCTTCAGCGGAAGGTAGCTGCGGCGTTCGGCGCCGAACTCGCCGATCAGCACCTCGTCCGAGGTATAGATGCGCAGAGGCTGCCTGGGCTGGTAGTCCGTCAGCTTGTCCAGCGAGGGCAGGGAAGGGTAGATGAAAGCCGCCGCGACGCCCAGCAGGAGCAGCAGCGCCAGGGGCAGGCCGAGCGCACACCACAGCAGCAGCCGGCGGTAGGTCCAGCCCTGCTGCTGCGATGGGAACGGGCGTAAGGGCTTTCTGCGGGAGGGGGTCATGGAGAACGGGCAACTCGTCGATGCGCTGGATTATGTGCTCCGGGCGTGCGCGGACCCCGGACCGCTGTGCGCCACCTGGCCGTGCTCGCATGCCGGGTGGGGGGGGCTGCATTCCCGCGGCATGCAGCGGCATGCAGCGGCATCCAGCGGGCAGGGGAGCGTCTTGGGCGCGGGTGTCTCCGGATGGAGTATCGTGCGGGCCCATGCAGACCTTCAGCTTCTTCTGGCATGACTACGAGACCTTCGGCCGCGTGCCGCGCCATGACCGCCCCGCCCAGTTTGCCGGCATTCGCACCGACGCCGCGCTCAACGAGATCGGCGAGCCTCTTGCCCTCTACTGCCAACCCGCTCCGGACTACCTGCCCGACCCCGAGTCCTGCCTGCTGACCGGCATATTGCCCCAGCACTGCCAGGCGCAAGGTGTGCCGGAGCGCGAGTTCGCCGCCCGCATCGAGGCCGCGCTGGCCCAGCCCGGTACGGTGGGTGTGGGCTACAACACGCTTCGCTTCGATGACGAGGTCACCCGCTTCCTCTTCTGGCGCAACCTCATCGATCCCTATGCTCGCGAATGGCAGAACGACTGCGGCCGCTGGGACCTGCTGGACATGCTGCGCTGCACCTTTGCGCTGCGCCCCGAGGGCATCGAATGGCCGCGCCATGAGGATGGCCGCGTCTCCTTCAAGCTGGAGGACCTCAGCCGTGCCAACGGCCTGGCGCATGAGCAGGCCCACGATGCGGTGTCCGACGTGCGGGCCACCATTGCCCTGGCGCGCCTGGTGCGCCAGAAGCAGCCGCGCCTCTTCGACTTCTGCCTCAAGCTGCGCAAGAAGGAGGCTGTCTGGGCCGAGATTGGCGTGAACAGGCCCTTCTGGCACGTCTCAGGCATGTACGGCGTGGAGCGGGGCTGCCTGGCCCTGGTGTGGCCGCTGGCCGCCCACCCGACCAACAAGAACGAGCTGATCGTCTGGGACCTGTCCCAGGATCCCTCCGAGCTGTTCGGCCTGGACGCCGAAGCCGTGCGCGCCCGGCTGTTCACCCGCCAGTCCGATTTGCCCGAGGGGCAGACCCGGCTGCCCATCAAGTCCATCCACGTCAACAAGTCGCCGGTGGTGATCGGCAATCTCGCCACGGTCAGTGACGCCGTGGCTCAGCGCTGGGGCCTGGACAAGACGCAGGCCCTGGCCCATGCCCAGCTGCTGGCCGAGAAAGGCTCGGCGCTGTCGGGGCTGTGGTCGCGTGTCTACCAGCGCGAGCCCCTGCCGCCCCAGGATGTGGACGAAGATCTCTACGGCGGCTTCATCGGCACCGAGGACCGCCGCCAGCTCCAGCGCCTGCGCACCCTGGATGGCACCGCCCTCGCCGAGCGCGTGGCCCACAGCCGCATCGCCTTCGAGGACGGGCGCCTGGAAGAGCTGCTGTTCCGCTACCGGGCACGCAATTTCCCCGACAGCCTCAGCGAGGCCGAACAGGCGCGATGGCAGCAGCACTGCGTGGCCCGGCTGCATGGCGGAGAAGGCGGCGCTCTGAGCCTCGCCGCCTTCTTTGAACGCATTGACGCCCTCGGGGAGCAGTCGGAGGACGAACGCAGCCAAGACATCCTGGGCGCTCTGTATGACTACGCCGAATCCATCGCACCGCCTCTGTGATGCCGGCCGCGCGTCTTGGCGCTGGGGTGTGGCACCACGCCACGCCAGCCTCGCCCATCGCACAGCCCCCGGCGCTGCCCGCTGCGAGGCCAGCATGACAGTCCTCAAGCGGCGGGGCCCCTGCGAGTGTGGGGGTGTCCCTGCTGCAAACTTTGGCGCTTGGGGGCATGATCCCGCCGCAAACCTTCGGAGACTTTGACTTGAAACTGCGCGCCCGACGACTGAGCCTTCCCCTGGTCCTGAGTGTGAGCCTGCTGGCTGCCTGCGGCGGAAAGAGTGAAGAGGAGTTGATGGCCTCCGCCCGGACGGCCCTGCAGCAGCAGGACGCCAAGACGGCCACCATCGAACTGAAGAACCTGCTCCAGAAGAACCCGTCCAGCCCTGAAGGCCGCTTCCTGCTGGGCAAGGCATTGCTGGAGAGTGGCGAGCTGGCCAATGCCGAGATCGAGCTGCGCCGCGCCCTGGAATACAAACATCCTCAGGAGCAGGTGCTCCCCCTGCTGGTCCAGGTCATGCTGAGCCAGGGCCAGTTGAAGAAGGTGCTCAACGACTATGGCAGCACCCGCCTCGCTGAAAAGTCCGCCCAGGCCGCCCTCGATGCGCAGCTGAGCGCGGCCGCCCTGGGCACCGGCGACAAGGAGCGGGCGCGTCAGTTGGCAGATGCCGCCATGGCTGCTGCCCCCGATTCCGAGCAGGCAGGGCTGGCGAAGGCACGCATCCTGTCCAGCCAGCAGTCTTTTGATCAGGCCGTGCAAGGCCTGGACGAACTGCTCAAGGCCCACCCCAAGTCCGTCAATGCCCTGCTGTTCAAGGCCCAGCTTCAGCTGCGTGCACTGAACCAGCCTGAGGAGGCCGCCAAGACCTTCCAGCAACTGCTGGGGGTACGCCCCGATCAGTTCGATGCGCATGACGCCCTGCTGAGCATGGCCCTGGCCCGCAATGATGTGGACGCCGCGCGCCAGCAACTGGCGGCCATGAAGAAGGCCGGCGTGCCTGGCGGGCGGACCGCCCTGTTGGAAGCCAAGGTCGAGATGGCTGCGGGCAACTACAGCCGTGCCAAGGAACTCGTGCAGGCCCTGCGCCGCGCTGCGCCTGAGCATCTGGGCCTGCTGAGCATGGCGGCCATGGCCGAGGCCAGGCTTGGCAATTACAGCGAGGCCGAGGCCTTGTCGGCCAAGGCCGTGCAGTTGGCTCCGCAGTCCGGGCAGTTGCGCTACCAGCATGCCCAGGCCCTGATCAAGTTGCGTCAGCCTGGCAAGGCTCTGGCCGCACTGAAGCCGCTGCTGGACAGCAGCAGCAAGGACAGCGAAGCCCTGGCCCTGGCTGGCCAGGCCAGCATGCTGCTGGGCGAGCAGAAGCAGGCTGAGGACTTCTTCAAGCGGGCGTCCACGCTGCGCCCCGACGACCAACGCTACCGTGCGGCCTTGGCCATTGGGCAGCTCGGTCGAAGTGGAGCCTCCGAGGCCGCGCTGGCCGAGCTCAGCAGCATTGCTGCCAGCGAGAAGAGCGCCGGCGTGGACCTGGCCCTGATCAGTGCCCTGGCTGGCCGCCGCGACTACGTCGGCGCGCTCAAGGCCATCGAGGGCCTTGAGCGCAAGCAGCCCGACTCCGTGGACGTGCCGCTGCTGCGCGGTCGCGTCCAACTGGCGCAGGGCAATCTGGCCGAGGCGCGCAAGTCCTTCGATGCCGTGCTCAAGAAGGACCCCAAGCTGCTGCTGGCCGTTGGTGGCCTGGTCACCATTGACGTCAACGAGAAGAAGCCCGAGCAGGCCCGCGCGCGCCTGGAGTCCTACATCAAGGACAACCCCAAGAATTCCCAGGCCCTGCGCGCCCTGGCCGAGCTGGATGCGCAGCTGGGCAAGCCGCACGATCAAATCCTCAAGACGCTCAACGAGGCGGTTCGCGTCGATCCGAACGACGCCATGGCTCGCGAGATGCAGCTGGACGTGTTGCTGGCCGGGCGCGACGCCAAGCTGGCGCTCAATACGGCGCAGGCGGCCGTGGCAGCGATTCCCAACAACGTCGAGCTGATGGAGCGCTTGGCGCGGGCGCAGCTGGCTGCTGGCGAGAACGGCCAGGCCCTGAGCACTTTTGGCAAGATCACCTCGCTGATGCCGGAGTCTGGTGTGGGTCAATTGGGAACCGCCGGTGTGCTGGTCATCAACAAGGACTACCAGGCGGCGCAGCGTGAGCTGAAGAAGCTGCTGGACGTGAAGCCGGATGACCTGCAAGGCCGCGCCCTTGCCATTCAGGTGGAACTGCAGCTCAAGCGCCCGCAGGAAGCCCTGGCCCTGGCCAAGGACCTCCAGACCCGACACCCCAAGGCGGCTGCAGGCTATCTTGCCGAAGGCATCGTTCAGCAGGAGCTGGGCTCGACCGAACCCGCGCTGGCCGCGATGCGCAAGGCGCTGGCCCTGGAGCGGCCTGGCGAGGCACCGTTGCGCCTGCATGCCCTGCTGCGCAAGGTTCGCCGCTCGGCTGAGGCCGACAGCTTTGCGGAGGGCTGGCTCAAGGCCCATCCAGAGGACATCACCTTTGGCCTCTACCTTGCCGACATGTCGCTGGCCAGCGGCGACTATGCCAATGCCGAGAAGCACTACCGGGCCCTGCTGGCCAAGCGCCAGGACCTGGTGGGGGCGCTGAACAATATGGCTTGGCTGCTGAGCATGCAGAAGAAGCCGGGCGCACTGGACTATGCCGAGAAGGCCTTGGCCCTTGCTCCCGAGCAACCGGCCGTGATGGACACCTATGCCACGGCCTTGGCCGCCGAAGGACAGGCCAAGAAGGCCCTGGAAGTACAGCGCAAGGTCGTGCAGCTGGCGCCTGAGGCGCCTGTCTACCGCCTTGGCCTGGCCCGCTACCTGCTGGCAGCCGGCGAGAAGTCGGCTGCGCGCCAGGAGCTGCAGCAGCTGAGCAAGCAAGGCAAGGCCTTCTCGCAGCAGGATGAGGTCAACAAGCTGCTGGCGGAGGCCAATCGCTGAAGGTGATCGCGGAAGGCCGGCACTGAGGGCAGCCGCTGAAGGCTGTTGCTGAGGGCTGTTGCTGAGGGCTGGTGCTGAGGGCTGGTGCTGAGGGCTGGTGCTGAGGGCTGGTGCTGAGGGCGGCCTCCATCAGTGTCGACCCTTGGGCTGTCGGCTCGGCGGCCATGGTCTGCTTTCTTCTGCAGAGCTATAGGTCGGCGTGTGATGGATGGCCGGGCAGCTCGGCCTGCCGGGGCGGGCCGTCCTCGGTCCTGGGATGACAAGCTTTTGAACCTTGGGGCAAGCCTTGATTGCAGAGTCAAGGTATGACGCCCACTGATCCACCACCCTTACTCTGCCTCAGAGACCCTTATGCATCCGAAACGAGCACAGAAGATGAAGATCGCCAGCCTTGCCTTGAGCCTCAGCCTTTTTTCCTTGCCGGCCTTTAGCGGTGAAGTCCCGGATTCCACGGTCGCCAAGATTCTCGGGCTGCCGTCCGTGAAGCACACCGTCCGGCAAGTTTCCGGGTACGGGCACAAGGCGACGGATGTGGTTTACCAGGATGCCCAAGGCAAGGAAGTACTGACCTTACGCCTGGCTTCCGCGGACCAATTTGCGATGTGGAAGTCCGTAACCGGCATCCAGATGCAGCCGTTTCCAGCGCTCGGTAGCGATGCGTTTCAGTACAAGGAAATTCGAAGCGTCTGCGCAAAGTCCGGTGGTAGTGCTGTCTGCGCGACGCCGGACTTCATGAACAAGTCAAAGCCCATCAGCGATGCACAGCTGGCGGAGCTGATCAAGGCGGCGTTCTGATCCTGGCGCAGCCCTCCACCGTCATCAGCTGAGGGGGGTGGCTGTCACCGGTTCCACCGATCCAGCCTCCTTCATGGGCCTCTCATGCGCATGGCCTTTGCGCATCCTTGGAGGACGTACGAGGGTGCCGCCCCACGTGTCCTTTGGGCGTGCTCCAGGGGAACGCTTCAGGGCGGCGGGCAATCCTCAGTCCTAGCCCCCGCCTCCGCCAGTACGCCTGCGCCCGGCGCAGCCTGCGTACGCCCTGCACGACGCCCGAGGATCCGGCTCTACTGCCCCATGGGCATGCCCTTGGTGAACGTCTCAGTACGGCGTGCAATCCTCAGTCCTAGCCTCCGCCTCCGCCAGTACGCGTGCGCCCGGCGCAGCCGGCGCACGCCCCCGCACGACGCCCGAGGATCCGGCTTTGCCGGTCCTACGGGCGTGCCCCCCTGGGGGGGCGGCCGAAGGCCGTAGGGGGGGGATCAACTCATCCACCAACGGCTGACATGGAAGGTGATGTAGGACGCCAGATAGGCCAGCCCGAAGAGGTAGCCGACCATGATCAGCGGGATCTTCATGCCGCCTGTCTCGCGTCGCACGGCTGCCAGCGTGGCCACGCACTGCGGGGCGAAGACAAACCAGGCCAGCAAAGAGAAGGCCGTGGGCAGGCCCCAACTCTGGGCGATCAGCGGCGCCAGGGCCTGGGCCGTGTCCTCGCCAGTGGCAGCCAGGGCGTAGACCGTGCCCAGGGCACTGATGGCGATCTCGCGCGCTGCCAGGCCGGGCACCAGGGCCAGGCTGATCTGCCAGTTGAAGCCAATGGGCTCGAAGATCACGGCCAGGCCGCGGCCCAGCATGCCGGCAAAACTGTACTGGATGGCTGGTCCCGTGGCGCCTTCCGGCGGCCCAGGGAAGCTGGCCAACAGCCACAGCAGCAAAGTCAGGACCAGGATGATGCCGCCCACGCGCCGCAGGAAGATCACCGCCCGCTGCCACAGCCCGATGGCGATATTGCGCGGGTGCGGCCAGTGGTAGCTGGGCAGTTCCATCATCAGTGGCCGCGTCTGCTGGCCGCTGGTGAAGCGCTTGAGCACCCAGGCCACGGCCATGGCGCCCACAATGCCGGCCAGGTACAGCACGAAGAGCACCAGACCCTGCAGCTGGATGCCGCCCCACAACTGGCGCTGCGGAACGAAGGCGCCGATCAGCAGGGCATAGACCGGCAGACGGGCTGAGCAGGTCATCAGGGGGGCGATCAGGATGGTCACCAGGCGGTCGCGCGGACTGGCGATGGAGCGCGTGGCCATGATGCCCGGGATGGCGCAGGCAAAGCTGGACAGCAGCGGAATGAAGCTGCGGCCTGACAGGCCCACGCTGCCCATCATGCGATCCAGCAGGAAGGCCGCCCGGGGCAGATAGCCAGATTCCTCCAGTACCAGGATGAAGAAGAACAGGATCAGGATCTGGGGCAGGAAGACCAGCACACCGCCCACGCCCGCGATCAGGCCGTCAACGATGAGGCTGCGCAGCCAGCCTTCGGGCATCGCGCCTCCCACCTGGGCGCCCAGCCAGGCGATGGCGGACTCGATCAGGTCCTTGGGCGGCTCGGCCCAGCTGAACACCGCTTGGAACAGGAAGAACAGCAGCACGGCCAGCAGCAGCGGGCCCAGGACCGGGTGCAGCACGAAGCGGTCCAGCTGGTCGCTGGGCAGCTCGGGCGTCTGCTGGTCAAGCCCCAGCTCATGGAGCAGGGCATTGACACGGGCCTGGTCCTGCGGATCGGTGCTGGGTTCGCCCTGGGCCGGGACCTCGGGCCAATGCTCACGCTGGCCCAGCAGCTCTCGCAGCTCGTCCAGGCCTTCGCCCTTGGTTGCCACGGTGCGCACCACGGGCACGCCCAGGGCCCGGGACATCTTCTCGGTATCGATGTGCAGGCCGCGCTTGGCGGCCAGATCGGCCATGTTCAGCGCGACGATGCACGGCAGACCCATGCGCTGCACCGCCAGCACCAGCCGCAGATTGCGGCGCAGATTGGTGGCGTCCAGCACGCAGACGACCAGGTCCGGCCGCTTCTCGCCGACGGCGCGTCCGGCCAGCACGTCACAGGTGACGCGTTCGTCCGGCGAGCGCGGATAGAGACTGTAGGTGCCCGGCAGGTCCAGCAAGCGCAGGCTCTTGCCTTGAGGCGTCTGCACGCGGCCTTCCTTGCGCTCGACGGTCACGCCGGCGTAGTTAGCCACCTTCTGGCGGCTGCCGGTCAGGCGATTGAAGAGGGCGGTCTTGCCGCAGTTCGGATTGCCGACCAGGGCCAGCAGCGGGCCGGCCGGATGCACATGGATGACGGCTTCGCTCATGGGAGCGCCTTTCGCGCTGCGTACTGTCCCGCCAGGCGGGAAAGGGCCCCTTCGGGCCATCGTGCCTTGCTCATGCCAGGGCTTGCTGGCCCAGGGCAGGCGTGCTCGTCAGTTCAGGCGCCTCGTGGGGCAGGGCCAACTCGATGCAGTCGGCCTCGGCACGGCGCAGCGCGAAGGTGGACTGGCCAATGCGAACGACCAGCGGATCAGCCCCCGGCAGACCCTTGGCCAGCACCGAGACATGCTCGCCGCTGACAAAACCGATCTCCTCCAGCCATTGCGGCCACTCCGGCGCATGGGCCGGTGCGTGCAGGGACTTGACCCGGTGGGCCTGGCCGATGCCGGCCTGGGCCAGCGTGAAGGACGGGGCTGCAATCATGGTGTCTGCCGCGAGCAAGGCTCTGGAAACGAATGTTGCCATTCTAAATGAGAAAGAATCGCATTTATTGGGTCAGCCTTGAGCCAGCGCAAGACGGGTGCGTGAATTTTGTAGGGGTCTTCCTCCAGATGGGGCGCCGCGAGGGGGGGATGCGCCGGATTTTCCAGGGGCGGGCTTGTCGCTGGACGCAGGCTGGCGCAGCGCCTCCTTGCGAGGCCAATGCACCCGCCGGGCGGCCTGCCCGCAGGGTTGTCGAGGCGGCTGGCAGGGCGCTTGCCTCGCGCTGACAAGACTGCTGGGATGTCGTCGTCCTGCTGCAGCAGGCCCTGCAAAATCGGGCGCGCAAACGTTTAGCGTTTTCCTCATTCGCCGATACACTCCCGCTTTCTAGAATGCGCTGGCGTTGCTGCAGTGGCAGCGCCGGGCGGGTTGCGCGGCTGGGGCCGCGGGCCGGCCGTCCCCTTCTGTCTGTTGTCTGTTCTGTCGAGATGGAATTGCCCACCATGAAGACCATGCACGCTTTCGCCGCGACGGCTCTTGCCGCGCTGACCCTGGCCGCCACCACCGCGCAGGCTCAGCAGCCGGCCGTCATCTTTGACATGGGCGGCAAGTTCGACAAGAGCTTCAACGAGGCCGCCTACCGCGGCATCGAGCGCTGGAAGGCCGAGACAGGCAAGAACTATCTCGAGTTCGAGATCAGCAACGACACCCAGCGTGCCCAGGCCATCCGCCGCATGGCCGAGCGCGGCGCCAGCCCCATCATCTCGGTGGGCTTTGCCCAGGCCTCGGCCCTGCAGCAGGTGGCCAAGGACTTCCCCAAGACCAAGTTCGTCATCATCGACGAGAAGGTCAACATGCCCAATGTGCAGGCTGTGGTCTTCAAGGAGCACGAGGGCAGCTTCCTGATCGGCGCGCTGGCCGCGCTGACCAGCAAGTCGGGCAAGGTGGGCTTCGTGGGCGGCATGGACATTCCCCTGATCCGCAAGTTCCAGTGCGGCTACGAGCAGGGCGCCAAGGCGGCCAATCCCAAGATCGACATCCAGGCCAATATGACCGGCACCACGGCCACGGCCTGGAATGACCCGACGCGCGGCGGCGAGCTGGCCAAGGCCCAGTTCGCCAAGGGCGTGGATGTGGTCTTCGCCGCCGCCGGGGGCACGGGTGTGGGCGTCTACCAGGCGGCCAAGGACGCCGGCAAGCTGGCCATCGGCGTGGACAGCAACCAGAACCATCTGCAGCCCGGCACCATGCTCAGCTCCATGGTCAAGCGCGTGGACGTGGCCGTCTACAACGTGCTGAAGGAATGGCAGCCTGGCATCAAGATCCTGGGCCTGGCCGAGAACGGCGTCGAGTACGCCGTCGACCAGCACAACGCCAAGCTGATCAGCCCGCAGATCAAGGCCAAGGTCGAGGCCTACAAGGCCGACATCATCGCCGGCAAGATCAAGGTCGCCGACTACATGGCGGACAACGCCTGCAAGTACTGACGAGCCCCCGCGGCAAGACCTGACCCCGGTCGGGCCTGCCGCCCGGAAATCGCGGGGCGTCCGGCGTGGCGCCCTCCCAGCGCCACATCCCCATCCTCCCATGACAGCTCCGATGAGCACCGTCCAGCCGGCGGTCCGCCTCTGCGAGATCTCCAAGCGCTTCGGCGCCGTGCAGGCCAACCGCGGCGTGAGCATCAGCATTGCGGCCGGCACGGTCCACGGCATCGTTGGCGAGAACGGCGCCGGCAAGTCCACGCTGATGGCCATCCTCTACGGCTACTACCAGGCCGACGAGGGCCACATCGAGATCCAGGGCCGGCGCGTGCAGATCCCCGACTCCCAGGTCGCCATCGCCCAGGGCATCGGCATGGTCCACCAGCACTTCATGCTGGTCGAGACCCTCAGCTGCCTGGACAACGTCATGCTGGGCGCCGAGGGCGGCTTCTTCCTTGGTGGCGCCAAGAAGGCGGCCCGGGCGAAGCTGGAAGCCCTCATGCGCGAGACCGGCCTGCAGGTGCGCCTGGATGCCCTGGTGGGCGATCTTCCGGTGGGCGAGCTGCAGCGCCTGGAGATCCTCAAGGCCCTGTACCGCGGCGCCCGCATCCTGATCCTGGACGAGCCCACCGCGGTGCTGACGCCCCAGGAGACCGAGCAGCTCTTCGTGACCCTGCGCCAGCTGCGCGCCATGGGCACGACCATCCTGCTGATCACCCACAAGCTCAAGGAGGTGATGGCCCTGTGCGACGCCGTCACCGTGATGCGTGCCGGCCAGGTGGTGAAGACCGTGGCCATCGGCGAGACCAATCCCGAGGACCTGGCCGAGTCCATGGTGGGCCGCAAGGTCAGCCTGGGCCGCGAGGAAGGCGAGGCGGGCAGGGCCGGCGAGCTGCGCTTGCAGGCCCGCGGCCTGAGCCTGCGCAACGAGCAGGGGGTGCAGACGCTCAAGGGTGTGGATCTGGACCTGAGGGCGGGCGAGATCGTCGGCGTGGCCGGCGTGTCCGGCAATGGCCAGAGCGAGCTGCTGGCCCTGCTGTCGGGCATGCAGGCGCCTGCATCCGGCCAACTGCAGGTCGCCGGGCAGTCCTTCGAGCCGGGGGCCTGGATGACGCCCTCGCAGGCCCGTGCCCTGCGTCTGGCGCATGTGCCCGAAGATCGACATCTGTGCGGCATGGTGATGAGCTTTCCCGCCTGGGAGACTGCGGCCCTGGGCTACCACGAGCAGGACCCGTACCGCGCCGGGCCGCTGGGACTGTCCATGGACCAGGCCCACATGAAGACGCAGACGGCCGAATTCATGGAGCGCTTCGACGTGCGCCCCCGCGACCCGCTGCTGGGTTCCAGCAAGTTCTCCGGCGGCAACCAGCAGAAGCTGATCCTGGCCCGTGAGATGGCGCAGAAGCCCGCCGTGCTGCTGGTGGGCCAGCCCACCCGCGGCGTGGACATCGGCGCCATCGAGTTCATCCACGGCCAGCTGCGCCGCCTGGCGTCCGAAGGCTGTGCCGTGCTGCTGGTCTCCAGCGAACTGGACGAGATCCTGGCCCTGGCCGACCGTGTGGTGGTGATGAACGCCGGCCGCGTGACCGGCGAGCTGGCCATCGCCGATTGCAATGAAAAGACCCTGGGCCTGCTGATGACGGCCCAGCCCGAGGAGGCGCAGGCATGAGCGCGCAATCGTTGACCCTGCCGCGCTGGATGGACCTGGTGCTGCTGCCCCTGTGGAACCTGGCTGTCGCGCTGGGCGTGGCCGCCCTGGTGGTGCTGGCCATCCACCAGAGCCCGGCCCAGACCTTTTCCGTGCTGGTCGAAGGGGCCCTGGGCAGCGGCCGCGGCCTGGGCTACACCCTGTACTACACGACCACCTTCATCTTCACCGGCCTGGCCGTGGCCGTGGCCTTCCATGGCGGGCTCTTCAACATCGGTGGGGAAGGGCAGGCCACCTTCGGCGGCCTGGGCGTGGCCTTGCTGGCGCTGTGGCTCTCGCCCAAGCTGCCGGCCGTGGTGATGCTGCCCCTGCTGGTGCTGGGTGCGGCGCTGTTCGGCGCGGCCTGGGCGGCGGTGCCGGCCTATCTGCAGGCCTGGCGCGGCAGCCACATCGTGATCACCACCATCATGTTCAACTTCCTGGCGGCCAGCCTGAACGTCTACCTGCTGGTGAACTGGCTGCGTCCGGCGGGCTCCATGTCGCCCGAAAGCCTGGAGTTCGCCGACAGCGCCCGCATGCCCACGCTGCACGCGCTGGCGGAGAAGTTCGGCATGGAGTGGCCGTCCTCGCCCCTGAATCTGAGCCTGGTGCTGGCGCTGCTGGCCAGCGTCTTCGTGGGCTGGTTCCTGTGGAAGAGCCGCGCCGGCTACCGCCTGCGCGCCGTGGGTTCAGCGCCCGAGGCCGCGCATTACGCCGGCATCCGCCCGCGCCTGCAGGTGCTGGTGGCCATGGGGGTGTCCGGCGCCTTGGCGGGCCTGGTGGCCATCAACGAGATCTCCGGCGTGCAGGGCAAGCTGACCCTGGACTTCGTTGCTGGTGCCGGCTTCACCGGCATCGCCGTGTCCCTCATGGGGCGCAACCACCCGGTGGGCATCGTCATGGCCTCGCTGCTGTTCGGCGTGCTGTACCAGGGCGGGGTCGAGGTGTCCTTCGAGGTGCCGGGCTTCTCGCGGGAAATGGTGGTGACGGTGCAGGGTCTGATCGTGCTGTTCGCGGGGGCGATGGCCATGGTGTCGGCGCCGATGTTTGCGAAGCTCTACGCCGCCTTCAAGCGCCAGGAGTCCAAGCATGGATGAAGTTCTGATCGGTTCCGTGATCGCCTCCACCCTGCGCGTCACCACGCCTTTGCTGCTGGCTGCGCTGGCCGGCCTGCTGTCCGAACGCTCCGGCGTGGTGGACCTGGGCCTGGAGGGCAAGATGCTGTCGGCCGCCTTTGCCGCGGCGGCGGTGGGCGCGCTGACGGGTTCCACGCTGCTGGCCGTCGGGGCCGCGCTGCTGGTGGCCTGCGCGTGGTCGCTGGTGCATGGCTTTGCCTGCGTCAGCCACCGTGGTGACCAGGTGGTGTCGGGCGTGGCCATCAACATGGTCTCGGCGGGCCTCACGGTGGTGCTGGGCATTGCCTGGTTCGCCCAAGGTGGCCAGACCCCGCCGGTCTCGCCCGAGGTGCGCCTGCATGGCCTGGTGCCGGCTTTTGCCGAGCCCGCCGAAGGGCAGTGGTTCGCCTCGGTCTTCGGCCATGGCCTGCTGAGCCACAACGGCCTGGTCTACGCGGCCTTCGCGCTGGTCTTCGCCGTCTGGTACTTCCTGGAGCGCACGCGCCCGGGTCTTCGCCTGCGCGCCGTGGGCGAGAACCCGGCCATGGTCGAGGCGGCCGGCGTCTCGGTGAAGGGCCTGCGCTATGGCGCGCTGCTGCTCAACGGCCTGCTGTGCGGCCTGGCCGGCAGCTACCTGACCCTGGCCCAGAACGCCTCCTTCGCGCCCAATATGACCGCCGGTCGCGGCTACATCGCCCTGGCCGCCATGATCTTCGGCAAGTGGAAGCCCCTGCCTACCGCGGCAGCTTGCCTGTTGTTCGGTTTCCTCGATGCTGTCGCCATACGCCTGCAGGGCGTGAAGCTGCCGGGCGTCGGCGAGGTGCCGGTGCAGGCCATCCAGGCCTTGCCCTATCTGCTGACCGTCATCCTGCTGGCCGGCTTTATCGGCCAGGCCCTGGCGCCCAAGGCCCTGGGCCGGCCCTACGTCAAAGAACGCTGAAGGAAGAGCCATGCTGCCCCTTAACGACGCGCTGCTGCAGCAGCTGCTGGCCGCCGCGGCCGGCGCCCGCAGCCATTCGCATGCGCCCTACTCGAAGTACGCCGTGGGCGCCGCGGTGCTGGACGAGCAGGGCCGCGTGCACGCCGGCTGCAACATCGAGAACGCCGCCTACCCGCAGGGCTGGTGTGCCGAGACCACGGCCCTGGGCGCCATGGTCATGGCCGGCGGCCGCCAGGCCCGCGCGGTGCTGGTGATGGGCCCCGGCCCCGAGATCATCACACCCTGCGGCGGCTGCCGCCAGAAGCTGCGGGAATTCAACAGCGGTGACCTGATCGTCATCGCCGCCGACCCCGCCGGCATCAAGGCCCACTGGACGCTGGAGCAGTTGCTGCCCGCCAGTTTCGGCCCGGACCACCTCAGGTTCTGAGCGTCCGTCCCTCAAAAGAACACGGAGAAGACCCATGATCGACCGCAACACACTGAATCCCAAGATCGACGCCAGCGTCGCCAAGCTCCAGGCCCTGTTCGGCGCTGCGCCCGAAGTGGCCGTGGTGCTGGGCTCCGGCTGGGCCGGCGCCGTGGAGCAGGTGCAGGGTGCCCAGCACCTGTCCTATGCCGAGCTGCCGGCCTTCCCGCAGCCCAAGGTCGAGGGGCATGTGAACGAGGTCGTCGTCGGCACCATGGGTGCGCAGCGCGTGGTCATGCTGCGCGGCCGCGCCCACACCTACGAGAGCGGCGACTGCACCGGCATGGCCGGCGCCCTGCGCAGCCTCAAGGCCTGGGGCGTGAAGGTGCTGGTGCAGACCAACGCCTCCGGCTCCCTGCGCCCGCACATGCCGCCGGGCGCCCTGATGCTGATCTCTGACCACATCAACGCCCCGCAGCGCTCGCCTCTGGTGGGCGAGCCCGGCAGCGAACGCTTCGTGGACATGAGTGCCGCCTATGACGCCGAGCTGCGCCAGCACGCCAAGTCCGTGGCCAAGGCCGAGAACCTGATCGTGGGCGAGGGCGTCTACTGCTGGGCCCTGGGCCCGCAGTTCGAGACGCCGGCCGAGATCCGCATGTTCGCTGCCTGGGGCGCCGACGCCGTGGGCATGAGCACCGTGCCCGAGACCATCCTGGCCCGTCACGCCGGCCTGCGCGTCATGGGTCTGGCCCTGATGACCAATATGGCCGCCGGCCTGTCCGAGGAGGCCTTGACCCACGCCCTGACCCTGCAGCAGGCCCAAGCCTCAGGCGCGCGCGCCGCGGCCTACCTGGCCCAGGTGATCGCCGGCATGGCCGGGCTGGACTCGCTCAAGGGCTGAGCCACACAAAGGGCGGCCTGGGGTCGCCCAGGGAGAACCGCATGACAACGACACAAGACCGCCTGGACCTGCTCCAGGCCGCACGCCTGGCCCTGCAGTGCCTGGACCTCACCAGCCTCAACGACGCTGACACCGCCGCCGACGTGACCGCCCTGTGCGAGCGTGCCCAAACCGCCTTCGGCCCCGTGGCCGCCGTGTGCGTGTGGCCGCGCTTCGTGTCGCAAGCGCGATCGATGCTGCCGCCGGAGATCAAGGTGGCCGCCGTGGCCGATTTCCCGGATGGCGCCCTGGACGTGGCCCGCGCCATTGCCGACATCGAGACCATCGCCCAAGCCGGTGGCGACGAGGTCGACGTGGTGCTGCCCTGGCGCGCCCTGCAGGCCGGCCAGCGCAGCGAGGTGGAGGAGTTCCTGGCCGAGGTGCGCCATGCCAGCCGGCCGCTGACACTCAAGGTCATCATCGAGTCCGGCGAGCTGGCCGACCCCGCGCTGATCGCCGAGGCCACGCGCCTCTCGCTGGCCGCAGGCGCCGACTTCGTCAAGACCAGCACCGGCAAGACCCCGGTCAGCGCCACGCCCGAGGCCGCCCGCGTGATGCTGCGCGAGATCGCCGCATCCGGCATGGCCTCGGCGGGTTTCAAGGCCTCGGGCGGCATCCGCTCGGTGGCTGATGCCCAGGGCTATCTGCAACTGGCGGCCGAGGTGCTGGGCGCCGACGCCCTGCAGGCGCGCCGCTTCCGCTTCGGCGCCAGCGGCCTCTTGAAGGACATCGAATCCGTGCTGTCCGGCCAGGCCTCGCAGGCCGTCACCTCTGCTTATTGAATCCATGCTCGCCCAAGAAATCATCCGCACCAAGC
Organism: Roseateles sp. DB2; assembly: GCF_051857535.1. Classification (NCBI taxonomy): domain Bacteria; kingdom Pseudomonadati; phylum Pseudomonadota; class Betaproteobacteria; order Burkholderiales; family Sphaerotilaceae; genus Roseateles; species Roseateles sp. DB2. The sequence goes on from NZ_JBPZGY010000004.1 coordinate 38,973, forward strand.
GCGACGGCCACGCCCTGTCCGAGGCCCAGATCCAGTCCTTCGTGAAGGGCCTCACCGACGGCAGCTGGAGCGAGGGCCAGGTGGCCGCGCTGGGCATGGCCGTCTTTCTGCGCGGCATGGGCCGCGAGGAGGCCGTGCACCTGACCCGCGCCATGATGCATTCCGGCCGCGTGATGCAGTGGCCCGACATGCCCGGCCCTGTGCTGGACAAGCACTCCAGCGGCGGCGTGGGCGACAAGGTCAGCCTCATGCTCGCCCCCATGGTGGCGGCCTGCGGCGGCTATGTGCCCATGATCGCTGGCCGCGGCCTGGGCCACACCGGCGGCACCGTGGACAAGCTGGAAGCCATCCCCGGCTACACGACCACGCCGGACCCGGCCCGCTTCGACCGCATCGTGCGTGAGCTGGGCTGCGCCATCATCGGCCAGACGGGCGACCTGGCCCCGGCCGACAAGCGCTTCTACGCCACGCGGGACGTCACCGCCACCGTGGAGAGCGTGCCCCTGATCACTGCCTCCATCCTCTCGAAGAAGCTGGCGGCGGGCCTGCAGGGCCTGTCCATGGACATCAAGTGTGGCAACGGCGCCTTCGCCAGCACGCCCGCCTTCGCCCGCGAGCTGGCCGAGAGCATCGTGGCCGTGGCCGGTGGGGCGGGTCTCAAGACCCGTGCCCTGATCACCGACATGAACGAGGTCCTGGGCGACGAGGTGGGCAATGCCCTGGAGATTGCCGAGACCATCGCCTACCTCAAGGGCGAGCGCCAGGAGTCGCGCCTGCACGAGGTGACCCTGGCCCTGGCCGCCGAGATGCTGGTGATCGGCGGTCTGGCGGCTGACACCGCCGCCGCCCGCGCCCGCCTGCAGCAGGCCCTGGACAGCGGCGCCGCCGCCGAGAAGTTCGCTCAGATGGTGGTCGCCCTGGGCGGCCCGGCCGACCTGATGGAGCGCCCGCAGGCCTACCTGCCGGCCGCGCCCGTGATCCAGGCCATCCCCGCGCCGCGCGCCGGCGTGCTGTCGGCCATGAAGACCCGCGACATCGGCCTGCTCATCGTCGAGATGGGCGGCGGCCGCCGCGTGGCCAGCGATGCCATCGACTTCCGCGTGGGCCTGTCCGCCGTGCGGCATGTGGGTGCCAGCCTGGCGGCCGGCGAGCCGCTGGCGATGGTGCATGCGGCCGACGAGGCCCAGGCCCAGCGCGTGATCGCGGCCTACCAGGCGGCCGTGACCCTGGCGGAGCCGGGCACCGCGGTCGCCGCGGCGCCCATCGTGATGGACGTCATCGGCTGAGCAGGCCGCGGCGATCGGGCAGGGCGCCGGTAAAATCCCGGCCCTTCGCCCGGAATTTCCCATGACCACGCCGCCTGACCTCACGCCCCCCGACACCCAAGACGCCACGCCCGCTGAGGGCGAGGCCCCGCGCCGCGCCATCAAGAGCTTCGTCGTGCGCGCCGGCCGCATGGGCACGGGCCAGATCAAGGCCTTGGCCGAGCTGGGCCCGCGCTTCGTGCTGCCCTTCCAGGCTGGCACGCCCCTGAATTGCGAGGCCGTCTTTGGGCGCAAGGCCCCGGTGGTGCTGGAGATCGGCTTCGGCATGGGCGGCGCCACCGCGCAGATCGCCCAGACCCTGGCCGACCACGATTTCATCGGCTGCGAGGTGCACGAGCCCGGCGTGGGCGCGCTGCTGAAGCTGATCGGCGAGCAGGACATCCCCAATATCCGCATCTTCCAGCACGACGCCGTCGAGGTGCTGGAGCAGATGATCCCCAAGGCCAGCCTGGCCGGCATCCACATCTTCTTCCCCGACCCCTGGCACAAGAAGCGCCACAACAAGCGCCGCCTGATCCAGACGCCCTTCGTGGCCAAGCTGATCGAGCACCTCGCCCCCGGCGGCTACCTGCACTGCGCCACCGACTGGCAGCCCTATGCCGAGCAGATGCTGGAGGTGCTCAGCGCCGAGCCGCAGCTGCAGAACACGGCCCAGGGCTATGCCGAGAAGCCGGCCTACCGGCCCCTCACCAAGTTCGAGAACCGCGGCCTGAAGCTGGGCCACGGCGTCTGGGACCTGGTCTTCAAGAAACGCTGAAGCGCGGCTGCGCCCCGGCTGATAGAGTCCCCGCTCATGTCTGACGCACTCCCACTGGCCGGCAAGCACATCCTGCTGGCACTCTCCGGCGGCGTGGCCTGCTACAAGGTCGCCGAACTCACCCGCCTGCTCGTGAAGGCCGGGGCCACCGTGCAGGTGATGATGAGCGAGGCCGCCGAGGCCTTCATCACGCCGGTCACGATGCAGGCGCTGTCCAACCGGCCGGTCTACACCAGCCAGTGGGACGCACGCGAGCCCAACAACATGGCGCACATCAACCTCAGCCGCGAGGCCGATGTGATGCTCATCGCCCCCGCGAGCGCCGACATGATCGCCCGCCTCGTGCAGGGCCGTGCGGACGAGCTGGTCTCGCTCACCGCCCTGGCCCGCCCGCGCGAGCGCTGCGGCCTGCTGGTCGCACCGGCCATGAACCGCGAGATGTGGACCCACCCCGCCACCCAGCGCAACATCGCCCAGCTGCAGGCCGATGGCGCCCAGGTGCTGGGCCCGGGCCACGGCGACCAGGCCTGCGGCGAGGTGGGCGATGGCCGCATGCTGGAGCCGCAGCAGCTGCTGGAGGCCGTCATCGCGCACTTCCAGCCCAAGCTGCTGCAGGGCCGCCGCCTGCTCATCACGGCGGGCCCGACCTTTGAGGCCATCGACCCGGTGCGCGGCATCACCAACCTCTCCAGCGGCAAGATGGGCTTTGCCATCGCGCGCGCTGCCGCCGAGGCCGGCGCCGAGGTCACGCTGATCGCGGGTCCCGTGCACCTGCCCACGCCGGTGGGCGTGCGCCGCATCGACGTCACCAGCGCCCAGCAGATGCTGGAGGCCGTGCTGCCGCGCGCGCCGCAGCACGAGGTCTTCGTGGCCACGGCTGCCGTGGCCGACTGGCGCCCCGCCCAGCTCAACGAGCACAAGATCAAGAAGGACGGCAAGAAGAGCGCGCCCACCTTCGAGCTGACCGAAAACGCGGACATCCTCGCCACCGTGGCCGCGCTGCCCGATGCGCCCTACTGCGTGGGCTTTGCCGCCGAGAGCCAGGATCTCGTCAAGCACGCCCGCGAGAAGCTGCTGCGCAAGAAGCTGCCCCTGGTGGTGGGCAACCTCGGCCCGGCCACCTTCGGCAAGGACGACAACAGCCTGGTGCTGGTGGAGGCCGACCGCGAGACCGAGCTGCCCCGCGCCGACAAGCTCACGCTGGCCCGCCAGCTGGTGGCCGAGATTGCCCGGCGCGTCGGCTGAGCGCCACCCCTGTTCGGTCAGGTGGCAAGACCTGACCCCTTTCGACCTCTCTCCCAGAATCCCATGAGCACCATCGACCTGAAAGTCCTCGACGCCCGCATGGCCGAGCAGCTGCCCGCCTACGCCACGCCCGGCTCGGCCGGCCTGGACCTGCGCGCCTGCCTGGACGCCGCCGTGACCCTGGAGCCCGGCCAGACCCATCTGGTGCCCACCGGCCTGGCCATCCACATCGCCGACCCGGGCCTGGCGGCCGTGATCCTGCCGCGCTCGGGCCTGGGCCACAAGCACGGCGTGGTGCTGGGCAATCTCGTGGGCCTGATTGACTCGGACTACCAGGGCCAGCTCATGGTCAGCGTCTGGAACCGCAGCCAGACCGCCTTCGTGATCCAGCCCATGGAGCGCATCGCCCAGCTGGTGATCGTGCCGGTGGTGCAGGCCCAGTTCCGGGTGGTGGATGAGTTCGGCACCAGCGACCGCGGCGAAGGCGGCTTCGGCTCGACGGGCAAGCACTGAGGCGCTCAGCCTGACGCGGGCTGGTGGCAAGATCCGCCCCCGCTTGTTCGAGAGGCCGGCCTTCCATGATGGACAAATTCTTGCTGCGGCAGCGAGTGCTGGACCAGCTCGCCGCTGACCTGCTGCAGGCCGAACAGGCCGCGCGGGTGGCCCATGAAACGGCGACTCATGAAGAGAACATCGCCGAGAACAAGTACGACACCTTGGGGCTGGAGGCCGCCTACCTGGCCACCGGCCAAGCGCGTCGCGCCGAAGCCATCCGTCAGGCGATGGCCCAGTGGCGCCAGTTCCAACCCCGCCCCTACGACCCGAGCAAAGGCATACAGCTGGGCGCGCTGGTCTGCCTGGTCGATGCCGACGGCGGGGAGCAGCAGCTCTTTCTCGGTCCTGAGGGCGGCAGCATGAAGTTGCTCAGCGACGCTCAGTGGGTGCAGGTCATCAGCAGCGAAGCGCCCTTGTGCAAGGCTGTGCTGGGGAAATGCGAGGGTGATGAGGTGTTGATGCAGGTCGTTGCCGTCCGACAGCAGTTTGAGGTGCTGTGGGTTGAATAGGCGGCAGCGAGTTCAAGGCGCGTGAAGGTGTCGTTCGGCGCAGATGCGGCCTTGGCTGAAACCTTGTGGTTGGGGGGGCTGGGTCTTGTGTCTGAGTGGCTACACCTTGCGTACGCAGGTCACCAAGCTCATTGACACCGTGCAGGGCAAACACGTTCTTGGCGAGATCGATACCCACGCACAAAATGGCCCTGACTTCCCCTTCCGAATGAGTTGATGAGAGATCGCACTTCCCTTCGTGGCACTTGGTTGCCGTTCGCCGCATCGCGGCTGGTTCGGGACGGGGAAGTCCCTTTCATTCGTTAGGCATCGCAACAAACCCGCTGCTACACATGAACCACGCTGCCCGAGATCAGATCCTGAATGCCAGCTACACGCTGTTTCGCGATGGCCAAGTCGACGCCATAAGTCAGTACTTCGCTCCGGACTACGTTGTTCACATCACGGATCAGGACGTACTAGGTGGAACAAGTTTGGTTCGATCAGTTGTCGATCTGTATCGCGGAGCGTTTCCCGACCTGAGTGTTGAGGTGCGGTTCTTCCTTGACTCATCAGACACCGTGAGTTGGCAGAGAACCATGCGCGCAACCCATACAGGTCCCTTCAAAGGCTTCCCTGGTACAGGTCAGCCCATCATCTGGCGGGAGATGGTGGTTAGTCGCTTGTCCGGCACACTCATTGCGGAGGAGTGGGTTGTCACGGAACTTGCTGAACGACTGCTTCTCGGCCGAAAGTCGCTTTCTCGAACCTTGCGGAAGCCGAACCGGCAACGCGGCGATGCCTAACCCTTTACAGGGACCTCCCGGTAACTATGCAAGCTCAATGAGGACTGTTTTCGATACCTGCCTTTGCTGTGTTCCCATCCAGACCTGAGTTCGGGATCGATGCAGTGGCACAGAGAACAGACTGCACATCTACAGGCGGCCTTGTTGCACTCGGGTGTCGGTGCGGGCCCAGATAGCAAGCGCTCAACAGGCCTCCATTCACTCCCCGCCGTCGCCACCAGTGGCGTGGCACAGCTCACGCAGATGCGGTCTGGAACTGCGCCCCATCCGACGTCAGGGCGTCGTCGCGGTGCCCCCGCTCGCGCCCGACGCACCGCTCGCGCCTGAAGCACCGCTGGCGCCCGACGCACCGCTCGCGCCTGAAGCACCGCTGGCGCCCGACGCTCCTCCAGCGCCCCCACTCTCCCCACCACCGCCGCTAGCTCCCCCCGTCCCACCCGTGCTCCCCGGCGCCGGCACCGGCAAGGGCGCATCCCGCATGCTGGGCTGGCTCACCCCGCCCACGGCGCTGTTCATGCTCGTGCGGCGGGCCTCGTCGCCCGTGCGCACCCCCTCGCGGCGCTGCTGGCGGGCGTTCAGGTGGGCGGTCTCCAGTTCCGCGCTCGGGTTGATGCTGGCATTGCGGATGCGATCGGCCTGCGCCTGAGCGGCCAGGCGGTTCAGGGGCACGGCATCGGTATGGAAATGCAGCTCCACGGAGGAGTTCAGCTCGGCCTCGGTGTTGATCTCCTCGGTGCGCTGGCTGCGCTCGGTGTTGACGTAGGAGATGGTGTTCTCGACCTCGGCGCTGGCGCCCCAGGCACCGATGCCGAAGCTGCCACCCGCCTTGACCCGGTTCTGCATGCCGAACTGGCTGCCGCGGTCCTGGGAGGCGGCGCTGCGGGTGTCGATGTGGAAGCGCATGGCGGCGTTGATCTTGCCGGCGTCGATCACGATGCGGTTCATGCCCATCATCACCATGGTGGCCAGCATCTGCTGGCGCTGGCGGGCCAGCTGGCGCCGCGCGAAGGGCACCAGGGCTTCGGGGTTGGCCGCCTCGATGGGCTCGTTGGGGCCCAGGCCGAAGGCGGCGCGCAGGGTGTCGGGCTCGGGCATGTGGCCGCCGGGGCGCAGGCGCAGGCGCGGCACCTCGGGGGCGTCGTCGGGGTCGGGCGTCTCGCCGGGCTCGGGGCGGTCCTCGGGGTCCGGGGCCTCGGGGGCGTCCATCTCCAACTGGTCGGGGAAGTGGTCGACCAGCCACTGCCGGGCCTGCGTCTCGTGCGTGGCCAGCTGCTCGAAGCCCTGGGCCGAGCCGGACACGGCATTGAGCAGCTGCAGGTACTGCTGCAGCTGGGTCTGGTTGGAGTCGTTCATGGCGCGGAACACGCCATTGAGCAGGTCGGTCACGAAGCGGGGGAAGCTGATGGCATTGAGCGTGTCCCGCGTGGTCTGGCCGATCTGGCGCGTGGCCGTGCCGAAGTCGGGCTGGGCCTCCAGGCTCTGCACGGCAGCCTGCTGCGCGCGGGGCTGGCGGCGGCGGATGGCCTGCTCGGCCTCGTGCTCTTCCTGCAGGCTCAGGGCGACGAGGTGCGAGACCTTGACCATGGCCTGGGCCAGGTCGCGGCGCTGCTCCGGCGGCAGCTCGGCATAGGCCTGGGTGTGGGCCAGCTGCTGGCGCACGGCGGCGCGCAGCCAGGGCGGCGGGGTGTCGGCTTCCAGCCCCAGCGCAGTGGCCCCGGGGGATGGCGGCGACGGCGCTGGTGCACGGGCTCGGGCAGGGGCAGGGCTCAGCGCCTCCATGGTCAGAAGGCCTCCAGCAGGGCCAGGTTCACCACCTCGGGGCGCTCGCCCCGGGCGGAGAGCCGCCAGCGCTCGGCTGCCGCGATGAGGGTCTGCAGGGCGGGATCAGCCGGCGCGATGGCAAAGCCCTGGCTCGCCGCCTGAGCCAGCCACATGAGCACCTGGCTGCCGGCGCGGGCGCGGTCGAAGCGCTGGCGCAGGTCGCCCAGCACCTCGCGCTCATGGACCAGGGCTGCGCGCACCAGGCCGTGCAGGTCCCGCACGCCGAAGGCCGTCTGTAGCTGGCGGTCGCCCAGCAGCTGCAGGGCGCTGCGCAGCTGGCCCAGCAGCTCGTCGGCCGCCTGCAGCAGCATGCCTTCGAGGCGGCTGGCGGCAATCTCCAGCAGGCCCTGGGCCGCATGCTGGAGGCCGACTTCCTCGCGCACATCGTGCTGGCCGGCGTTGTCGGCCAGGGGCACGAGGGCGCCGCACAGGCGGGCCAGGGCGGGCTCGAAGTCCTGCGGATCGAAGGCCTGGGCCAGCAGGGCGCGGCGCTCGTCGCCCGAGAGGCGCTGGCGGCGCTCCTTCCACAGCTTCTTCAGCAGGGGCTCCAGCTTGGGCAGGGCCACGCTGATGGCGCCGCTGCTCCACAGCGCGGCAATGCGCTCGCTGGCGCGGATCATGGGCTCCAGCTCCTGCACCAGGTAGAGGCTGGCGAGCACGCCCAGCTGGGCCGGCGCGCGCGTGGGGCGGGCCGGCTCGGGCAGGTCGATGGCGCCGAGGTCCAGGCCCTGGGCCAGCAGGCGCAGGGCGGGCAGGTGGGCGGCCTGCAGGGCCTCGGCCTGGTCCAGCAGGGTGGACAGCGCCAGGACCGCCGGCTCGGGGGCGGGCGGCAAGGCATCGCCGCCGGCCAGGGCCGTGGCGGTAGGGGGCGGGGCAGTCTCGCAGCTCACGGCGATGCTCCAGGGCGGGCCTCAGGCGGCCATGCGCGGGGGCGTCTGGCCGGCGGGGGCTGCGGCAGTGCCGGCCGGCGCGGGCGCGGCACCGGGTGCCGCAGGCCTCGGTGGATTGGGGTCGAAGGGCGTGGCATTGCCCTGGATGGACGCCAGCATGCCCGGCGTGGCCAGCTTCTCCATGGGGAAGTAGTCGCTCTTGAAGTTGACCCGCACCTCGCCGGTCAGCTTGGCCTTCAGCGAGGCCTTGGACTCGCTGCTCTCGTCCACCGAGGACTGGACGGTGGTCATGTGGTCGTAGTCGTTGCGGTTCACCGTGGCAGCGCCCCAGCCGAGGAAGCCGCCCGCCGCTGCGGAGGTGTTGCTGTTGTGCATCTGCTCGCGGTCCGAGAGGCCTGCCTTGGCCTTGCGCAGGGCTTGGTCGCTGGCGCGGAAGTCGAACACCACCTTGGCGTTGATGGCGCCGTCGGTGACCACGATGCGGTTGATGCCCAGCAGGGTCATGGAGGCCAGCATCTGCTGGCGCGAGCGCGCCATCTGCACGCGGGCCGCGGCCACGAGGCGCGCTTCCTGGTCCGCATCCGAGAGATCGGTGACGGGCTTGAGCAGCTGCAGCTCCTGGTTGATGCGGGCCAGCGCCCCTTCGTTGTCCTCGTTGCGCAGCTGCAGGCGCTGGCCCGTGCCGCCTTCGTCGTCCTCGCCACGGCCGATGCTGAGGGCGTCTGGGAACTTGTCACTCAACCAGCCGCGGGCCTGGTCCAGGCTGATGTTGTCCTGGGCGAACTGGTCCACGGTCTGGGCCACGGACTTGAGCAGTTCGCCATAGGCCTGCATCTGCTGGATGCTGGCGTTGACGATGGCCTGGAACACGTTCTGGATCAGCCCGCCCACGAAGGCCGGGAAGTCCACCGCGCTGACCAGGTTCTTGAACTGATCGGTGCCCTGCTTGAGGGCGCCGGCCTTGAAGTCGGCGCCGGCAAAGGTGCCCACCTTCTCCGAGGCCTTGTCCTTGGCCGCACCCACGCCGCCGGCCAGGGCCTCGACCGAAGCCGCCTCGCTGCGCGGCTGCTGGTCCGGGTCCGGCGTGTCGACGCCGTCCTTGCGCACGACCGGGCGCTCGAACTCCTCGCGCGCCAGGCCTTGCGGATTGGCCATGAAGGAGGCCACGCGCACCATGGTCTGGGCGATCTCGCGCTGCTGCTCGGCAGGCAGGGCGCGGAAGCCCTCGCTCTGGGCCAGCAGGGCCCGCACCTGCGGTCGCACGGTGGACAGGGTGGCGTCGTCGAGCCAGTCGTGCGAGGCAGCCGGGGCAGGGGTCGGAGGCGCGGTGCTGGGCATGGCGGGGTCCTCAGGCGGCGGGGGCGGGAGCGGGGGCCTGCGCAGGCGTGCCCGCCGCGGGCGCTGCCGCACCCGGCGTGGTGGTGACCGGCCGCGCCGCCATCGTCTTGACCATGCCTGGCTGCGAGTTCATCTGGATGGCGGCGATGGCCGCCGGGTCGGCCATCTTCTCCAGCGGCAGGTAGTCGCTCTTGAAGTTGACCTCCACATGGCCGGCCAGGCTGGCCTTGGTCTGCAGCGAGGAGTCGTCGCGCAGCTGGCTGGTGCTCATCAGCGTGACGACGGGCGCCTCGTTGTACTTGTAGGCACCGGTGGAGTAGGTGCTGGCGTCGGTCTTGCCGGTGAGCACGCCGGTGTCGCTGCGGGTCTCGCTGCCGCCTTCCTTCTTGTAGTCCCACTGGCCTTCGCCGCTGTGGGTCTTCTGGACGTTGCCGTACATGTCCGTCGCGTAGTCGTACTTGACGGCGCTCTTCTGGAAGCGGCGGTTGTCGCGGGCCTGGAAGTCGAACAGCACTTTGGCCGAGATCTTGCCGTCGGTCACCACGATGCGCTGCATGCCCATCATCACCATGGTGGCCAGCAGTTGCTGGCGCCCGGTGGCGATGGTGGTGCGCGCGGCGGGCACGAGCAGGGCCTCGATGAGGTTGTCGTCGATGCGCTGCAGGGGCTGGGCCAGGGGCAGGCCGCTGCCGTTGATGCGGGCGATGGCGTCCTTCTCCTCCACGCCCTCGCGCAGGGTCACGCGCGGGCCGGTGGCCGGCGCGTCGCCGAAGCTGAAGTCGCCCTGGCCGGGCTCCTGCAGCTGGAAGAGGTCGGGGAAGCGCTCGATGAGGTTGTCCCGGCCCTGGTTGGCCGTGGTGTTCTCGTCGCGGAACTGGTTGAGGCTTTTGGAGACGTCGGCCACCAGCTTGGCATAGGCCTCCATCTGCTCGATGGAGCTGGTGACGATGCTGTGGAAGACGCCGTTGATCAGGCCGCTGACGAAGCCGGGGAAGTTCACCCCCTTGATCATGGCCACGGCCTGCTCCACGCCCGTGCGCACGGCGGCGCCGAAGGCCGGGGCGTCGTCGGCCTCGACGTCCTTGACGCTGCTGGTGCTGCCGCGCGCATTGGCCTGGTTGTTCAGCGCCCCGAAGCCCAGCAGGCCGCCCGCGGCCAGGGACTGCACCTCGGGCGCTGCCTGCTGCGGGTCGACCTTCATGCCCGGCTCGGCCAGGAAGGCGCCGACCTGCACCAGGTCGTGGGCCAGCTGGCGCTGGGTGTCCGGCGCCAGGCGGGTATAGGCCGGGCTCTGCTCCAGCAGGGCGCGAACGGAGCTGCGGGTCGCCTGCAGCGTCTCGCGGCTGACGGGCGGCGTGGCGGACGAAGGGCTGGGGGCGGGCAGGGCACTCATCTCACACCTCGGGGCTCAGGGCTTGACCGGCGAGCGCGCGTTCGTTCATCTGGTCGCGCAGCTCGAACTCGATGGGGCGCACGTAGAGGCTGATGCGGGCGTCGCTGCGCGGCGTGACCCGCACGGACAGCACCGAGAAATGCCCCTGCTCGCGCGCATCGTCCACGCCGAAGGCCTGCAGCCAGCGCTCCAGGGCCAGCAGCTGGCGCGGGCGCTCGGCCAGGCCCAGGCGGACCAGATCGACGAAGCCCGTGGGCAGGTCGGGCAGTGCGGAGAGCAGGATCTCCAGCTTCAGCTCGACACCTTCGGGCGACTCGCGCAGGCCCAGCAGGGCCGAGCCGTGCGGCAGCTCGAAGCGCCCGCCCAGGGCCACGCCCACGGCGCGCATCAGCGAGGGCAGGCGCTGGGCCAGGCCCAGCTCGTTCATCAGCGATCCCAGCTCCGACAGCACCAGCGGCCCGCGGTGCATGAAGGTCACGCGCTGCGAGCCGGCGTCGCGCTTGCAGCCGATGCTGGTGAAGATGGGCATGAGCCGCGGGTAGAGCATCATCACCCGGCGCGTGAGCCGGGCCAGGCCCGGGCTCAGGGCCTCGATCTGCTGCGGGTTGAGCTCGTAGTAGATCTTGGCGGCGTAGAGCCCGTCCTCGTCGAAGGCGCTGCCGAACCAGGCGCCGAAGTTCATCCACGACAGGCCGGACATGCCACGCCAGGCCTCGCTGCGCTCGTCGAACCAGCGCAGGGCGTCTCGGCCGAAGATGGGGTAGACCAGCCGGCGCAGCTCGCGCGTGGCCTCGTCACGCCGGGCCATGGGGCTGGCCTCAGGCTCCAGCGGCGAGATGGTGAAGCGCAGCATGCGCGGCTCGCTCTCCGAGAACGAGGGCTCATAGGGCACCGCGCCGGGCGTCAGCGCGTTGTTGGCATAGGCCAGGTCGTTCTCGGGCCGGGCGAAGCTGCGCTGCAGCATGGGGCCCACGTAGTCCATGGGATCGCTGACGCCGAGGCGGCGCGAGGCCACCGCCAGCGACTGCGCCACGTGCTTGAACATCGGTTGCGTCATGGGGGGCCTCCTGGGCTCAGATGGGCAGGTTCACGCCCACCGAGGCCAGCACGTCGCGCGCGGCCTGGGGCATGTCGATGGGCCGGCTGGTCATGGCCGGCGCCTCGATGGACTGGGAGTAGTGCTCGACGCTTTGCTCCTGCACGCCCATCACGGCCAGCCACTGCTCGCAGGCGTTGACCAGGTCCCAGTCTGTGGGCTTGAGCGTGGGATTGGCGCCGCTGGAGATGCGCATCTGCGGGTTGGAGATCTCGTCGATGGACAGCACCGGGCCGGAGATGTTGGCCAGGCGCTGGATGTTCTCGGAGATCCAGCGAATGATGATGGCCCCGGCCCGCGACTGGGTGCGGAAGCGGTGCGTGTTCTTGGCACCGCCCAGGTAGTTGACGTTGACCATGTCGATCACCTGCCACATGTCCCGGGCGCCGAAGGCCGAGCGCAGATCGGGGTCCTGCAGGATGTCGCGGAAGTTGATGATGGTGTTCTGCAGCTCGGTCGCGGCGAAGTAGGCGATGCCGTAGCCGTTGCGCGAGAGGTTGGCGCCCAGGTCGCGTGCGGCCTTGCGCACCTGCTCCTGGCTGACGGCCATGGGCACGTTGTTGCGCAGCAGGCGCTCCACCGAGATCTGGCGGGCGAAGCTGGACACGGCCGAGACGAAGCGCAGCCACAGCTCGTTGAAATCCCGGTTCGGGTCGCCGGCACTGGGGTTGCCGCCGGGGGCGCCGAACATGCGGAAGTACAGCTCGCGGCGTTCGGCCTCGGTGATGCGCTCGGAGCTGGTCTTGAAGTACTTGAAGAGCTTGTCGCCCACCGTGCCCTTGCCCAGGGGCAGCAGGCCGCCGCGGAAGAGGTCGACGATCTTGTCCACCACCTGGAACATGCGCATCTCCTCCAGCTGGTAGGCGAAGTAGATGGCCTGCGAGGCCTGCAGGTTCTCCTTCTGGATCTCCACGTCCACCGACTCTTCCAGATCCGGCAGCATGATCTCCAGGGCCGAGGGCGGGGCGCCTTCCACCATGCCGGTCAGCAGGTTGAAGGCGTTGTCCATGCGGCTGACCAGCCAGGGGTCGTTGGGCGAGATGCCCTCGTCGCGGATGCGGCGCACGATGGAGGCCAGGCTGTTGGCGGAGACGGCGTAGACGGTGTCGTCCGGGTCCGGCACCAGGTAGCTGCTGCCCTTCGTGCTGGTGCTGCGCCCGCTGATGAAGCCGGGCGCCTCCGGATCCACATAGCCCTTCTCGATCTGCGACTTGAGCGTCACCTCATGGCGCGTGGTGAAGCGGTTGAAGGCCGCCATGAACAGGGCGCGGTTCTGCTCGAACTCGCCGCGCGCGATGGTCACCTTGGAGATGAAGTTCAGGTTGTCCGGGCCCTGGATGCCGTCCAGCAGCAGCAGGCCGCAGACGGCCAGGATCTCCTTCTCCTCGACACCCAGCTCATTGGGCTGCACGCCGTACTGGCTGCCCATGAAGCCATAGCGCATGACGTAGTCGGTCTGGCCGGTCTGGGAGAGCACGGCCCAGGACTTGCCCGAGACCTGCTCGGCCACGCCGCGGTAGAGCTCGTCGGTGGTGTCGCGGTCGGCGAGTTGGGCGCGCAGATCGTCCAGCTCCTTCTTCAGGTCCGGGCCCAGGCCGCCGGTGCGGGCCTTGGTGTTCTCGATGCGCTCCAGATTGGCGATGCGCACGCGGATCTCGGCGCGGCGGTTGCGGTCACGTTCGGCCAGGTCGATGAAGAGGATGCGGTTCATGGGGGTGGCTCCTGTTTGGGTGTTGGCTGCCGCAGCGGAGGCGGGGGCTTTGGGTGCGGCGATGCCCGCACGGGAGGGACGGGCCGGCGCCGGAGCGCGGGCCTTGCGGGTGGGGGGAGGCGGCGCCGCCGCGGCAGCGCTCGTCTTCTTGCGGGGGGCGCGCGGCGCTGCAGCGACCGGTGGGGCCGCCTTGCGCTGCGCTGTCTTCTTGGGCTTTTCGCTGGCCATGGGGGCTCCTTGTCACTCGGTCACGCTATTGCTCAGTCATCGGCCTGCAGGCCGTCGTTGCGGTCCAGCCAGTCGTCCAGGGCGCGCAGGGCGGCCAGGGCGTCGAGCACGCCGCGGCCCATGCCGGACTCGCCGGCCTGGGCATGGGGCCGGCTGCTCTGCATGAGCAGCTGGCGGGTCATCTCGGGGTCGATGGGGCAGGCCCGGGCCTCGGCCCGCGCCGCCATCAGCGCGCAGACGGCGGACACGAAGGGCGCCGCGAAGCTGGTGCCGTTGGCGCGCTGCCAGCCGTTCAGGCCGCAGGTCCAGATGCCTTGCCCGGGCGCGCTGAGCGCCACGTGATCGCCCCGGGTGGAGAAGCGGGCGGGCTTGCCTTGCAGGTCCACAGCGCCGACCGCGATCACGCCGGGCAGGGCGGCCGGGTAGAAGGGCTCGGTGAGGCCGGAGTTGCCGCTGGCCGCCACCAGGATCACGCCGCGCGCCAGGGCGTAGCGCACCACCTCGCTGTGCGGCGGCGGCTCGTCCGGCCCCAGCTGGGAGGAGGCGGTGCCGAAGCTCATGTTGATGACCTTCACGCCCAGGTCGATCAGGCGCTTCATGCCCGCATCGATATTGGCCACGGAGCCGATGCCCACGCGCCGCTGGCCCTTCAGTGCAGCGCCCAGCACGCGGGCAGGCAAGACCTGGCACCGGCCGGCCGCGCCGGGCGGCAGGTCCGGGCTGTCGGCGCAGACGATGCCGGCGCAGCCGGTGCCGTGGCCGACTTCGTCCTGCGGGTCGGCGTCTGCGCCGGCATCGTCACCCACCAGCTCGGGGCCGCCGCTGCTGGCCTGCAGGTCCACGGTGTCGAAGCCCGGGCGCAGGGCGCGGTGCAGGGCGGGGTGGTCCATGACCACGCCGGTGTCGGCCAGGCCCATGATCACGGTCGGGTCGCCGGGCGCATAGGCCAGGGCCTCGGGCAGGCGGATCAGGTCGCGGGCGGCCCAGGCTTCCTGCATGTCCACGATGGCCGCCTGGGGCAGGGCGGCGGGCAGGGGCGCGGGGTGCACGGCGCTGCCATCCAGCCCCATGTCCACCAGGCGTTCGGGCCGTGCATGCTCGACCGTCGGCAGCTGGGCCAGCGCCGTCATCAGCTCGGGCAGGCGGTCCCCCTGCTGCAGCTCGATGCGCAGCACGCGGGCGACGCCGCTGAGCTGCTCGATGTCGTCGAAGCGGCGGGCCCCGGCGCGCTGGGGAGCCTGCTCGCGAGGGGTGCGCGCGCTGTGCACGCGGGCCAGGCGCATGCCGCCGCCGAAGTGGGACAGCAGGCGGTCGATGGGCCCGCCGTCCAGGTGCTCGCCAAAGGGCACGCCATGGCGCTGGCAGGCGCGCCAGGCCGGCACATGCTCGGGCATTTCGCCCAGACGCAGGGTGAGCAGCAGTCGGCGCGGGAGCTGGCTGGGCCAGTCGGGGGGCAGGGCCATCATGGCTGCTCCTTGGCGGCGGCCTCGGCCTCGTGCCAGCTGCCCATGGCACCGGCGCTGAGGCGCAGGCGGGCGGTCTCGCCGTCGCCGAAGTCGATCTCGGCTTCCTGGCCCATGTGTTCGGGGTCCACGCTCAGCTCCAGGGCCATGGCCTCGGCCTGGCGCACGGGCAGCCGCTGGCCATTGACCCGCACCTGGGGAAGCCGCCCGCTCTTGAGTGAAGGCGTGCTGAGGGTGACGCGCGAGCGGGCACCGCCCTCGTCGCCGACGGCGGGCGCGCTGTCCACCCGCTGCACCCGCGGCGCGGTGGCGGCCATCATGGCCTGCTGCAGGCGGTTCACCGGCATGCGGGCCAGGCGGGCGACCACATCGGCCCCGGCGGACTTCTTAAGCTCCTGCAGCTGCTGGATGGTGTGCACGCCGATGCGCTCCAGCTGGCGCTGCTCTTCGGTGCTGATGCGCTCGCCCAGGGCTTCCTTCAGATCCAGCTTGGCGTCGTGGGCCTCGTAGCTGACGGCGTTCTCGTCGATCATGGGCTTGGTGACCGTGGTCAGCGCGAGCTTGATGCTGCTGGCCTCGGCCTCGCCCGGGCCCGCGGGGCGCACCCAGACGTCCTCCTCGACCATGCGCACGAAGGCGCGCAGGTCCAGCTGCACGTCCTTCACGGCAAAGGTCAGCGGCAGCTTGCCCACGCGGGCCTTGAGGGCCATGGCGGCCTGGGCCTTGTCCAGCTGCAGGGTCAGCGCCTGGATGAAGACGTCAAAGGGCACGCCCAGGTCGCCCACGCCGGAGAGCTGGCTGACCTGGGGGGCGTCATCCCTGCTGCTCATGGCGACACCTCCTCTTCCAGCTCTGCACGCAGCACGAAGCGCAGGCGCGAGCGGTCCACATGCCAGTGGCCGTCGCTGCTGGAGCGCGGCAGCTCGGCCAGGAGGCAGGGGCCGCCGTCAGAGAAGACCAGGGCCAGGTCCAGGGGCAGGTCGAACTGCGCCTCGGCCAGGCGGATGCGGGCGGTGCCGGCGGGGGCGAAGGCCTCATGCAGCAGGGGCGCCATGGCGGTCTGCAGCTCGTCGATCACGGTGGAGAGGGCGCGCAGCATCAGCTCCTCCCGGGTTCAGTGGGGGCGGCCGGAACGGCGGGCGTGGCCGGCGTGGCGGCAGGCAGCGGCGCTGCCGCGCGCGGCCCCAGCGCGGCATGGCGCTGGACCATGGCCAGCTTCATCGCGTCGGCCATCTTGTCCAGGGGCAGGGTCTCGGAGACGAAGTTGAGCTTGACCTCGCCGAACATCGTCGCGCTCAGGCTGGTGTCGCTCTGGGCATTGAGGTTGAGCGTGCTGACCATGGTCGACACGCCCGAGGACGCCGCCAGCGAGCCGCGGCTGCCCCAGTTGCTGCCCGAGGCCGAGCCGGGGTCCTGGCCTTGCGCGTACTGCACCGTGGCCTTGTCGTTGGCCACGGCGCGGAACATCACCTTGGCGCTGATGGAGCCGTCCTTCACCGCCACGCGGTTGAGGCCCATCATCACCAGCGTGGCCAGCAGCTGCTGGCGCTCGCGGCCCAGCTGGGCGCGCGCCTGGGGCAGGACCACGCTCTCCAGCAGCTCGCTGCTGAGCTCCTGGTCGCCCACGCCGTAGTTGGCCAGCCAGGCCGGGCTGTGGCCTTCGCCGCGCGGCACCAGCATGGGCTGGCGCAGCTGGTCGTCGCTGCCGCGGGGCAGGAGCACGGCAACGTCGGCGCCGTACTGCTGGGCCACCCAGTCGCGCGCCTGGTTGGTGCTGACGTTCTCCTCGGTGAACTGCTCGGTGGTCTTGGCCACGGCGGCCACCAGCTCGGCATAGCTCTCCATCTGGCGGATGGAGGCGTCGACGATGGCGTCAAAGGTGCCGTTGACCAGCTGGGCCACGAAGCCGGGGAAGTCGACCTCGTTGATCAGATTGCCGGTGCGCTGGGCCAGGGTCTCGGTGGCGGGCGGCTTGGGCGGTGGTGCCGGGGAGGCCGGGGCCGGGCTGGGGGTCAGGGCTTGCCTGGACGTCGGCGCGGGGCTGCCGCCCAGTCCCGGCAGCATGCCGGGCAGACCGCCCAGGGCCTGCACGCCCTCGTCGAAGCCGACGGTGGGCGCGGGGGCACTGGCGAACTGCGGATGCGGGTCCATGGCCATGGGCGGGGTGGCTGGCGTTGACGGGGTTTCAGCTCAGCACGCCGAAGCCGGCGATGGCGGCGCGCTGCTGGCCGTGGCTCGGGCGGATGGTGCGTTCCATCACCCCGGACTGCGCCGGCCCACCCGCGCCCCAGGTGTTGCCCTCGATGGTGTGCAGGGTGCCGTTGTCCTCCACGGCCACCACGATGCCCACATGCGTCTCGTGGCCGTGGGCGCCCTTGAAGTAGAGGTCGCCGGGCTGGGCGCGGTAGTCGCGGGCCGGGTCGTAGGGTCGGCTGGCATCGAGTGCCTGGAACTTGCCGGCGCTCTCGAACTGCTGGCGCAGGCGAGAGGCGCTGGCGCTGCCATTGACGCCGCGGTAGCCGGCCTGGCGCAGCATGGTGGTGGCGAAGGCTGCGCAGTAGGCCGGATTGGCCTGCCCCTGGGCCGCGCCCACCCCGCATTCCTGCAGGTACATGACGATGCGGCCTTCGGCGTCGGAGTTGATGGTGGGATCCTGGCCGGCTTCGCTGGCACGGGGGTTGGGCTCCTCGCGCACGCCCAGCTCGCGGGCCGCGACCTCCAGCAGGGTCTTGCGTTGACCGCTGGCCGCGCCCAGGGCATTGCGCAGGGTCTGCGAGGGCGCCGTGGGGGCGGCGGTGCGGGCCGTGAAGGCCAGGGCGCCGCTGAGCTCCTGGGCCGGCATCTGCGCCTGCAGCAGCCGCGGATCCTCTTCCTCCACGGCCAGGCTGAAGGTGCTGGCCTGCGTCCATTCGCCGCTGACGTTGTGGCGGCCGTTGCCGAAGAGATGGACCTCCTGGTGGGCCAGCACGTCCGAGCCCACGACCCGGGTGAAGCGGTAGTCGAAGCGCACACGGATGGCCGCGAAGCTGGGCGACTGGCGCGGGTAGACGATGGCGTCGTCCATGATGCGGGCGTGGACCTGCAGGCCCCAGCCCACGGCGTCGTTGGTGCGCGAGAGACTGATCTGCACATTGCCCAGGGAGCGGCCATTGAACTGCCAGCGGATCTCGAAGCCGGCGGAGGTCTCGTCGCCCAGGTAGTTGCTGACCTTGGGCCAGCCGGTCAGACGGATCACCGGTGCATCCTGGAAGGGCGCGGGATTGGCCGGGGCCTGGTCATTGGGATGCTTGAGGCCGCGCAGCTGGTCCAGCTCCACGTTGATGTCGCCCTGGTTGCTGCTGAGGCGCTCCATGGCGGCCCCCGCGATGGCGCTGGCGATCTCCACGGCAGCGGCCGGCACGGCCTGGGCCTCGTCCCAGCCCAGCGGCTGCTGCATCTGCGGGGCCGGCGGCGGGGCCAGGTGGAGTTCACGCTGGGGCGGGGCCGTGGCCGCTGGCTCGTTGGCGGCGAGGCTCTGTGCCTCGATCACCTCCTGAGCCAGGATGGCCGCCACCCGCGGATGGAAGCGCTCGCTGAAGTGCGGCAGGATGCTGGCCGCGCCGCCGTGGCTGTTGATGTAGTCGCTGACCTTGCGCTGCAGGCTCTGCCACAGGTGGTTGGCGCCGGCCCAGACCACGGTCTCGGCGATGCCGTCGGTGGCGCGGTCCGCGGCGCGAGTGAAGAAGACGAAGCCGTCGCCGTCCGGGCGGATGCCGAATTCACGGTGTCCGCTGACCGGATGGTCGCCGGACCAGGGCGCGTGGATGGTGGTGAAGCGCCAGCGCCGCGCCTCGGCCAGGCTGCAGACCACGCTGGCGTTGTCGGGGCCGAGGATGTCGATCTTGAGCACCGCGCCCAGCGGGCTGTTGGAGCTCCACAGCGTGGCGTCGCCGGCCTCGTAGGGGATGAATTCCGAGTTGCGCGTGTCGACGTAGCTGTTGATGTTCTTGCGGATCTCGGCCAGCAGCGATTCCGGCGTGGCGCCGCTGGGCAGGCGGCTGATGCGCACCTCGTAGCGGTCCAGGTTCAGCGCGCCGTGGGCGTCGGCGAAGCGCTGGATGCGCATATTGCGCGCAGCCAGCGGGGCGGTGAGGCTGGCCGGTGCCGTCCAGGTGTAGAGGTCCCGCCAGGCGGGCAGGTGGCGCTGCAGACGGGTGACGTCGTCGCTGTCGATGATCAGCGCCTCGGCGGACTGGGCCTCGCTGACGTGGTTCGCTTCTTCACCGCCCTCGGCCTCGAAGCTCACGCTCACGCCCAGCTCCCGGGCGCGGTCGCGGATCCACTGCACCTTGGCGCGGGTCAGGCGCACGCCCGAGTTGGTGGTGCCGTCGCGCGGGCCGGCGTTCACGCCCACCACATGCACCCGCGGGACGGCGCCGCCCTCGATCCAGTAGACCGGCGAGCCGCTGGAGCCGGCGAGCTCCTGCACGTCGTAGTGCATGACCTCGTCCGTGATCTCACGCACATAGCCGCGGTGCACGTGCTGCTTGTCGGGGTTGAGTACGGCATTGACGATGGTGCCCACCGGGTCGTCCCGGCGCGAACGGGCGGAGTAGCCGCAGACGGCCACGCCCTCGGGCCGGCTCTGCGTCAGCTCCTCCACGGGCGAGAGGAAGCCGCCGGGCGCATTGCGCGGGGCCAGCACCACGGCGAAGTCGAAGTCGCGGCTGCCGCGCGTGTAGCTGGGGTGGGCGCGCCAGGTGGTGGTCTCGAAGCGGCCGAAGGGCTCGCTGCCTGCGCCATCGCCGACCTTGCCGGGGATGATGACGAGCTTGGTGCAGCCATTCACCACATGCGCATTGGTCAGCAGCAGGCGGGGCGCGATGAAGAAGGCCGTGGCCTTGCCGATCAAGCGCTCGCCGTTGTAGCAGAGCACCTGGCCGATGGCGCTGTGGGGCAGGGCGTGGGTGTCGTCCACGCCGGCGATCCAGCGCACGGTGTCGGCGAAGAGGCGGATCTGGTCGCCCAGGGTGCCGTTGTAGGCCTTGAGCAGCACCTCCTGGGGCTCCACCCAGCCCTGGGGCTGGACGCCCTGCTCGGGCTTCTGCGCGGCGTATGGTGCGCCGGCCTCGGGGCTGTCCTCGTCGAGCGCGAACTGGATGCCGAAGGGCACGTCCTCGGCCTTGAGATGGCCCACATAGCCCAGGCGGCCCTGCGCGAAGCGGGCGACGGCCTCGGGCGTGCTCTGCGAGGGCGGGCTGCTCAGCAGCGTGATGCCGGCGCGCTGGTAGGCCTCCAGCACCAGCTGGGAGCAGTAGACGGCATGGGCCTGCTGGCGCGGCACGCTCAGCAGGCGGCTGATGGCATCTACCACCGCGCCCGGCACCGGGGCCACGATGGCCACGCCGCGCTGCACGATGCCGGGGAAGTTGTAGGGCTGGTCCTTGAACTGGCGGGCCTCGCGCAGCACGCGCTCGCGCTGGGCGGCCGTGAGGTTGGGCACGCGGTAGGCCACGGCCAGGATGGCGTCGGCGATCGCGCCTTCCAGCGCCACCTCGCGCACGCCGGAGCCCACGGCCTCGATGACGCGGCCGCCGCCCAGGTACAGCATCACATGGCTGACCGGGGACAGCGTGCCCAGGCGGATCGCCCGCGAGACCCAGGCCCGCGTGGTGCTGACGATGATGTCGCCGGCCTGCAGCGCATCCTGGCCGATGGAACGGCCACCGGCACCGGGGTCCAGGGGGATGTCCAGGGCCTGGGTGTCGGGGGACTGCAGGGCCGGCGCGGGCTCATCCCCTTCCTGCCGGCGGTAGGCCTGCACGCCTTCGTCGGCCTGCGCGGCGGGGAAGGGGCCGAAGCCGTCGTCATAGTCCAGGCCGACGGCCACCGCGGGGCTGCCGCCGGCAGGAGCGGCCGCGCCATTGCTGGCGGCCGGGCGCGCGGCGCTCGGGGGCACTGCGGGGGCGGCAGGGGCGCTGGGGGAAGCCGGGCGTGCGGCGGCGCTGTCACCGCCCCATTCGAGGCTGGGGTCGCGGCCCGAGGCGGCCTGGCCGTAGGAGCTGCCGTTGAAGGCGCCCACGGACCGGCGCAGGCCGCGCTCGCTCAGGCCGCTGAGGGAGACATACATGTTCCCGCTCTGCGGCAGCTGCACGAAGTCGGGCTGCTGGGGCGTGCCGTCCTTGTAGGTGGCCAGGCCGAAATAGAGCTTGGGCTGGCCCACGAAGTTGGCCAGCACGTCCTGGGGCAGGAGGTAGACGGCCTCGCCGCGGCGCGCGCGCAGCACACCCTGGGCCCGGCTGGAATAGAAATTGCGCCGGCCGCGCCGGCCACGGGCGTCGGAGCGGAACAAGGCGGGATCGGTGGCCACGGCCACTTCGAACAGGGGACTCTCCGTGCGGATGGTGAATCCCAGCACGCTGAAGCGGTCATCCACCTGGTCTCGATTGGCCTGAATGCGTGGCATGGCTCACTCCTTGGGTCGCTGCTCCGGGGGCTCGTCGTCGAAGACTTGCTCCCAGAATCGGTTGGGGGACTCGATGCCGAGGGTGCGCATATGCCGGTCCATGAAGCTGGGCACGGCATTGAGCTCGCGGAAGAAGGCCCGCTCGCCACTCTCGACATGCTCGATGGACCCCCGCCAGTCCCGCACGCCGCGTACCGGTTGATCGCCGTGCTCGCACCACACCCTCACGATGAAGGCGGCGCTGCGGTCGTTGATCAAGGCCATGGCGGTGGGGCGCTGGTAGGGGCGCAAGGTGGGCGAGCTCATCTTGCGGCCCGGCTCGTCACCGCCACATCACGGCGACATCACACGGCCATCACCAGGGGCGCCTATGCCTGTGATGGACCGCTGATGGGCCGCTCAGCGGCGTGATGACGGCGTGACGACGGCGTAGTGCCGGCGTAGTGCCGGCGTGGTGTTGGCGTGGTGTTGGGGGACAGAGGCGGGCAGTGCCGCGCGTGAATGCGCTGCAGGCCCCAGGGCGGGGCCGCGCATTCACAGGGACGGGGAGGAAAGGAGAGAGGGGCTCAGTGGCCGAAGTCCAGCTGCGTCTGCAGGTGGGCATCCGCCTGGGCCAGGTGCCAGCGGACCTGGAGCAGGGCCTCGTTCCAGGGCAGGAAGCTGGGGGCTTGCGCCGCGGCTCGTCCGGCCGGCTGCAAGGCCGCAGACGGCGTGAGGAGGCCGGCTCCGGTCGCGGTCGCGGCGGGCCGCGTGGCTTCCCGGGCGATCTCCTGGTAGAGCGCCAGGGTCTCGGCCATGGGAGCGATGGCCAGCTCGCGCTTGAGCGCGGCGCGGCAGCGCTCGAACTGGGTCAGGGCCAGGGCGCGCTGGCCGGCGGCGAGGTGGCAGCGCATCAGCTCACGGTGAACGTCCTCGCGCAGTGCGTCCATGTCCAGCATGGCCTCGCCGTGCTGGATGGCGTCCTGCCATTGCCCCTGCAGGCTGCTGAGGTGCATCAGCCGCGCGAGCGCGCCCAGCTGCATGCGGCGGTGGCGCTCGCGCAGGCGCAGCGCCCAGTCGTCCTGGTAGCCGGCCAGCACATCGCCGCGATAGAGCTGAACGGCCTCGCGCAGGGCCAGCACGTCCTGGGTCTCCAGCTGCTCCACCGGCCTGGCCAGGGGCTTCTCAACCAGGGCCAGGTAGCGCTCCAGGTCCGACTGCACCTGCACATGGCGAGCGATGCGCACGCCGCCTTGGCGGTCGGTCTCGATGATGGCGCCGCTGGCCAGGGGCGGCTGCTCCAGGGCCCGGCGCAGGCGCCACAGCAGGGTGTTGAAGCAGGCGGCGCTGGCCGATTCCGGCCCACCGCCCCACAGTTCGCGGCACAGCTCGCCGCGGTTCAGGGCCTGGCCGCGGCCCAGTGCCAGCAGGGCCAGCAGGCCACCGAGGCGTCCGCTGAGTGCAAGGCTGCGCTGCGGGGCCCAGTGGCCGGTGTGCAGGCTGACGCTGTAGGCGCCGAACAGTTCAAGGCGAAGCTGAACGTCCATATCGCTCGATGGCGCCTGCCTGCGCGGGCGCTCGTGAGAACCGCTGGGCTGGCGATCTTTACACAACTGCTCAATTGAGCAGCCCCCTACTGTCAGATCTAGCAGGGTCGAAGTTAGGGGTTTTCAAGACAGCCCGATTGCGGTCCAGAAAACAAAAAGGCTGCACGAGGCAGCCTGTGAAGACGAGACGTCTGGCCTCAGTGCAGCGCTTCCCCGGGGGGCGCTCCATTGACGATGCTGAAGACCGCTTCACCGACCGAACCGGCTTCGATCTCTTCCTCGGTGGCTTCGCGGACATCGCGCACGCGCAGGTGCATGCGCAAGCCTACGCCGGCCAGGGGATGGTTGCCGTCCAGCACCACATGCTCGGGGTAGACCTCGGTGACGGTGTAGATCAGCTCCTGCGGCATGTCCTCGGTGGCGGCACCTTCGGGCAGGCCTTCGAACTGCATGCCGACATCCACGTTCTCGGGCATCAGGCTGCGGGCTTCGAAGCAGACGAGCTGGGCGTCGTAGTCGCCGAAGGCATGTTCCGGGTCCAGGGCCACGCTGGCCTCGAAGCCGGCTTCCTGGCCGGCTATGGCTTCTTCGACCTTGGCAAAGAGATCTTCGCCGCCGAAGAAGAACTCCAGCGGTTCGGCCAGTTCATCGATCAGTTGGCCTTGGGCATCTTCCAGTCTCCAGCTCAGGGAGACGACGCAGGGGGCGGTGATTTGCATCCCGCGATTGTCCCACGGCAAGAGGACCGGGTTGCCGCGCGGCGACAATGCGCGGATGAACACAAGCCTCAAGACCCCGTTGCTGGGCGGCCTCAGCCCGGACCAATTCATGCGCAAGTACTGGCAGCGCAAGCCCTTGCTGGTGCGCCAGGCCCTGCCTGGCATTCGCCCGCCGGCCAGCCGCAGCGAACTCGCCGCCTTGGCCGCCAGCGAGGACGTGGAGTCCCGCCTGGTGTCGCAATTCCAGGGCAAGTGGGCCCTCAAGCAGGGGCCGGTGGCCAAGCTGCCGCCCTGGAGCAAGCCCGGCTGGACCCTGCTGGTGCAAGGCCTGGACCTGCATGTGCAGGCGGCGCATGAGTTGCTGTCGCAGTTCCGCTTCGTGCCCGAGGCGCGGCTGGATGACCTGATGATCTCCTATGCCAGCGATGGCGGCGGTGTCGGCCCGCATTTCGATTCCTACGACGTCTTCCTGATCCAGGTCCATGGCAAGCGCCACTGGCGCATCGGCCGCCAAGGGCATGCCACGACGGGGATGCTGCGTCCTGACGTGCCGGTCAAGCTGCTGGCGGACTTCGAGCCCGAGCAGGAATTCACCCTGGAGCCGGGCGACATGCTCTACCTGCCGCCGGGCTGGGCGCACGACGGCATCGCCCTCGGCGAATGCATGACCTGCTCCGTGGGTTTTCGCACGCCCTGGCGCGCGGAGCTGGCCCGCGAGCTGCTGCAGCGGCTGATGGACGATGAGTCCCAGGCCTATGCCAACAAGATGTACGCCGACCCCAAGCAGCCCGCCACCGATGCGCCCGGTGCCATACCGCAGCAGTTGCTGGACTTCTCCCGCGATGCCTGCGAGCGTGCGCTGCGCGAGCCCCTTGCCCTGGAGCGCGCGCTTGGCGAGGCCCTGACTGAGCCCAAGCCCAAGGTCTTCTTCGAGACGGGCGACGCCCTGCCCAAGGGCGCGGCTGCGGTGCTGGATAGGCGCAGCCGGATGATGTATGACCGCGCCCATGTCTTCATCAACGGCGAGTCCTACCGTGCAGGCGGCCGCGATGCCACACTGATGCGTCGCCTGGCTGACCAGCGAGCCCTGAGCGCGCGTGAGGTGGCCCAGCTTTCCGAAGGCGCTCGCGAGCTGCTGGACCAGTGGGCGGAGGATGGCTGGGTGCAGGTGGACAGCGATCCGGCCTGAGCCAGCCGCAGCGGCCAGGTCCCCAGCACTTGAAGGAGTAGCCCATGGATGCAGCGAAGCACGCCCCGGTGGCCGCCACGACCTCCACCGACACCCCCACCGACAGCCTGCTCATCGAGGGGCAGGCCGCGGTGGAGGCCTCGCTTCTTGAGCAGCTGCTGCAAGCCTGCCGCGATGGTGCGCCCCAGATCTGCTGCTTCGACGCGGACTTCCTGCATTGGCCGCTGTCCAACCCGCAGCTGCTGGAGGCCCTGCGGCAATGGGTGGCGCCGCACCGGCGCTTGCGGCTGCTGGCGCGGGACTACCAGGCCATGGCACGGCGTCATCCGCGTTTCGTGCAGTGGCGGCAGCTCTATGGCCACGTGGTGGAGGCCCGCCAACTGAGCGATGAAGGCCCCGTGGACCATCGGCGTCCGGCAGCCTTGCTGCTGGGGCGGGTGCCGCAACTGTGGCGGTTGATTGATGCACGGCAGGGGCGGGCGGTGATCGAGATGGACACCAGTGCGCATGGCGCCGCGCTTGAATGGTTTGATGCGGTCTCGCAACGTTCCGAAGAATCCTTTGCCGCCAGTACTTTGGGACTTTAACTAGCGCCTAAAGCTGACGCTATAATTTCGGGCTAGGCGAGGGAAGCGCTCGAGGTTTCCACGTCTTGTTCTGCCGAGTTGATCATGGACGCCACCGTCAAAGACTAATTGTCAATGACGCAATCGTTTTGGCCGGCTCGAAGAATTACCGGTAATTGAATCTTCGTCTAATAGATCTTGAGGACAAGTATGAATAAGTCGATCCTGTTGGCTTCCCTGCTGGCTGCTGCTGCCCTGACCGCTTGCGGCAAGAAGGCTGAAGAAGCTCCCGCTGCTGCTCCGGCTCCTGCCGCTGCTCCGGCTCCTGCTGCTTCGGAAGCTGCTTCGGCTCCCGCTGCTGACGCTTCGGCTCCTGCCGCTGCTGACGCTGCCTCTGCTGCCGCCAGCAAGTAATCGGATCCCCGGTTCAGGAAGAACCGCCGTGCCGCAAGGCCGGCGGTTTTTTCTTGTCTGTACGTTTCGTACACCCTGGGTCGCGGGGCTTGATCCACCCATGGCGCAAGGGATGCGCACGGCGTGCGAAGGCATCGAGTGCTGGCTAAGAAAAAGCCCCTGAGGCTTGAGCGTCAGGGGCTTTGATGCGGGGAACGCGCGGAGCTTCCTGCTCCGTCCGTCTCACCGAAGGTCTTCCTGCAGCAGCGACAGGATGCGCTTGGCGTTGTCGTCCGTCTGTTGCACACCCTGGCTGTCGGTGATGCTCACCACCGTCTTGCCGCCCTCGCTCTTCACGAGCACGCGGTAGCGGTTGGCGGTCGCGGTCTTGCCCAAGCCGAAGAGGCGGGAGAAGAAGTTGGGCTCTTCCTTGCCCACCAGGTTGGGGTCGGCGTAGCGCAGGAAGAACAGGCCCAGCTTGCGGTCGCGGTCCTCGACGGTGAAGCCGTGGCGATCCAGCGATTGCCCGACGCGGCGCCAGGCGCGGTCGAAGTCTTCGTTGATGCTCAGGCTGGTCGGTACCTCGGCCAGGCTGCGGGCAGTGGGTTCTGCCGCCAGCTTGGTGGTGCTGGCACTGCCGGCGTTGGCCTGCAGGGCTTCCTTGGCTTGCGCCTCGCGGCCGCCCAGCTTCAGCATCAGACGGGAGAGCATCTCGCCTTCCAGCGAGGGATCGGCCGGGCGGGGCTGCCACACGGTCTGGTCGCGCTGCTGGCTGGTGTAAACCTCCTGCATGCCGCGGTGGTAGATCGTGATCTCAGTGCCGCCGTTGACGCGCTCGACGCGGGTGCGGTACTTGTCGCGCTCGCCGGTGGAGTAAAGGTTGTCCAGGGCCTGGCCGATGGTACGGCGGATGAAGTCCAGGGGCAGCTTGGCGCGGTTTTCGGCCCAGCTGGTTTCCATGACGCCCACTTCCGCCTGCTCGTTGGCGATCTCGAAGCCCATGCCTGTCCAGAAGCCGCGCACCTGGGGCCACAGCTGCTCAGGCGTCAGGCTGCTGCGCAGCACGCGCTGGCCATTGACGCGCTCGAGCTTGATGTCGCCCACGGCATTGAGTGCCACGTTGGCGGCGCCGCCTGTGGCGCTGGTCCGAGGGGTGGCCTTCTGGTTGGCCATCTCGGAGGCCGTGACCACGCCGCCGGTGTTTCGGCGTTCCTGGTTCAGCTGTGTCAGGTCCGGCGGCACGTCCAGGCCACTCGTCTGCTTGGCTCCAGTGCGGTAGTCGACCTTGTCGGTGCCGATCATGCCTTCGATGGAACTGCAGGCCGTCAGCGAGACCAGGACAAGACCGCAGGCAAGGCCCTTGGTCGGGGCAAAAAGAGAACGAGTCACGCTAGACATCTCCAAGAGAACACGGGCGGTGTTGTACCGCAGATTTGCACCAAATCCGCGGCTCACACCTCAAATCACAGCAGGCCGCCTTCGCGCAGGGCCTGTTCGACGCTGGCCTGGCCCGCCGCAGTCAGCGGCGTGATGGGCAGGCGCAGTCCGGCCTTGCAGCGGCCCAGGCGCGCCAGGGCCCACTTGGTGGGCGCCGGGCTGGGTTCGCAGAACAGCTGCTTGTGCAGGCTCAGCAACTGGAAGTGGATGCGGGTGGCCTCCTTGACATCGCCAGCCAGCGCCGCCTTGCACAGCTGGTGCATGGCGCGCGGCGCGACGTTGGCCGTCACGCTGACATTGCCATGGCCGCCCAGCAGCATCAGGGCGATGGCGGTGCCGTCGTCACCCGAATAGATGTGGAAGCTCGGGGGGGCGTTCTTGATCAGGTAGGCGGCACGTTCGATGTTGCCGCTGGCTTCCTTGACGCCGATGACGCCGGGCAGGCTGGCGCAGCGCAGGGCGGTGTCCGGGCTCATGTCCGCCACGGTGCGGCCGGGCACGTTGTAGAGCATCATGGGGATGTCCACGGCCTCGGCAATCGCCTTGTAGTGCAGGTAGATGCCTTCCTGCGAGGGCTTGTTGTAGTAGGGCACGACCGACAGCGTGCAGTCGGCGCCCACGGACTTGGCGTAGCGGCTGAGGTTGATGGCCTCGGCCGTGCTGTTGGCACCGGTGCCGGCCATGATGGGCACGCGCTTGGCTGCGTGCTCTACCGCCACGCGGATGATTTCGCAGTGCTCGTCCACCGTGACGGTGGGCGATTCACCCGTGGTGCCGACCACGCCGATGCAGTCCGTGCCTTCGGCGATGTGCCAGTCGATCAGTCGGCGCAGGGCGTCATAGTCGACGCTGCCGTCTTCCTGCATCGGGGTCACCAGAGCCACGATGCTGCCAAGAATCGGTTTCATGAGGGTTCCTCGTAATCAGCTGATTCTACTGAAGCGCCGGAGGGGTCTGGCCGGTCCGGCTTCAGGGTAAGTGATAGCGGGCCTGCAGGTCGCCCGGCGTTCGCTCGCGAACGGCGGCAACGCGCTGGATCTGCCGCGGGTTGACGCTCGCGCCATCGCCATCGGCGAAGCCGTCTTCGTAGGCCACGATGCGCAGGCCTCGGGCGGCTTCGAGCAGTTCGCCGTGGCGCAGCAGGAAGTCAGGGCGCGAGGGCCGGCCCAGCAACTGGTGGCCGTCGGCGAAAGTCTCGTAGACCAGCCAGCCCCCCGGCCCCACCGCCTCGACGATGCGCGGCAGCAGCGGGCGCCACAGGTAATTCGTCACCAGCACGAGGTCGAAGCGCCGCTCGCCCAGGGGCCAGGGCGCGCCTTCCAGGTCAGCCTCGATCAGCTCGGCGCCGCTGTCGCGCAGGCCGGCCAGGGCCTGGGCATCGCGGTCCACGGCGCAGACCTGCAGCCCGCGCCTGCGCAGCCAGTGCACATGGCGGCCGCTGCCGCAGGCCAGGTCCAGGGCGGTCTGTCCGGCGCTGAAATGGCGCTGCCAGCGCAGGAGCCAGGGCGACGGTGCGGCGGGGAGGGTCAGGTCTTGCATGAGGGCATGAGGCGGTGTGCGGCAGGCTCAGTGCTGCTTGTTGAGGGCCTTGCGAGCCAGCCGGTCGACCACGCCCGGGGCGATCAGCTTGAGCCAGCGTCCCAGGCGGCCCTTGGCGCTCATGACGATGTCTCGCTCGCGCTGCAGGGTGCCGTCCAGGATGAGCCGGGCGCAGGTGTCCACGCTCATGGCACCGCGTTCGTCCAGGCCGCTGCGGCCAGCGGGCTGGCCATTGGCGCCAAAGCCTCGGTAGCGAATCTCGGTGGCCACTACACCGGGGTAGGCGATGGTGACCGAGACCCCTGCCGGCGCCAGCTCCACCCGCAGAGCTTCGAAGAAGCCGGTCATGGCGAACTTGGTCGCGCTGTAGGCGGTGCGCCCCGGCACGCCCACCAGGCCGGCCAGGCTGGAGACCGCCACCAGCCGCCCCTGGCTGGCCTTGAGCCAGGGCAGGGCGGCGTGGCTGCACCAGACGGCACTCCAGTGGTTGACGCGCATCAGCTGCTCGTACCAGGCAAGGTCCTGAACTTCCTCCAGCAACGCGTGGGCCGACATCCCGGCATTGTTGACCAGCACGTCGATACCCCCGAACGCCTCGGTCGCGGCCCGGATCAGGCCCTGGCAGGCGGCCTGCTCGGCGAGATCGGCGGCATGCACCTTGACGGTGGCGCCCAGCGCTTCGCAGTGTGCAGCGACGGCCTGGAGCTTGGGCAGTTGCCGCCCGCTGAGAACCAGGCTCAGGGTCTTGCCCTGGCGCTCGGCCCATTGCCGGGCCAGTTCGGCGCCTATGCCATCGGAGGCGCCGGTGATGATGACGATCATGGAGGGTCCTGCAGAGGGTGTTGCGCCGTGAGTCCGACGGGTCCTGGCGTTTGCGCCAGGCCTCAGAAGCAGCTCAGCAGCTGGTTGCTCAGCTGCAGCATCAGGGTCGGGTCCTGGTAAGCCGCGAAGGCCAGCAGCAGCGCGAGCGCGATCATGCCTCGCAGCAGCCAAACCCGCCAGGGTGCGCGCAGCCGCGGCTGTCCCCTCATGGCGTCACGCTGGCAGGGGCTGGCGCGCGATGGCCTGCTCGCGCACCGGCAGATTGACCAGGGCCGCCATCACGCCCAGGGCGATGGCCAGCAGCCAGACGATGTCATAGCTGCCCGTGGCGTCATAGAGCTTGCCACCCAGCCACACGCCCAGGAAGCTGCCGATCTGGTGGCTGAAGAAGATGAAGCCGCCCAGCATGGACAGGTGCTGCGGACCGAAGATCTGCAGCACCACGGCGTTGGTCGGCGGCACGGTGGACAGCCACAGGAAGCCCATCACCGCAGAGAAGACCCAGACGCTGGGTGCGCTCAGCGGCACCAGCAGGAAGACCGTGATGGTCACCGCCCGCAGCGCGTAGATGGCCGAGAGCAGGTAGCGCTTGGGGTAGCGCTGGCCCAGCAGGCCGGCGGTGTAGGTGCCGAAGATGTTGAAGAGGCCGATCAGCGCCAGCGAGGTGGTGGCCAGGCCCGGCTCCAGGCCGTGGTCCTTGAGGTAGCTGGGCATGTGGACCGCGATGAACACGACCTGGAAGCCGCAGACGAAGTAGCCCAGCATCAGCAGCTGGAAGCTGCGATAGCCGAAGGCCTCGCGCAGGGCCTGGGTGATGCTCTGGTGAGGGCCGGCATGCGCGGGTGCCGGGCCCTTCTCGCGCAGGCCCAGGGCCAAGGGAATGATGAGCAGGGCGGCGCCTGCCAGCACCCACAGGGCCTGCTGCCAGCCCAGGCCGGCGATCAGCTGGCTCTCCAGGGGGATCATGCAGAACTGCCCGAAGGAGCCGGCGGCGGCGGCCACGCCGAAGGCCCAGGAGCGCTTCTCGGGGCTCACCGCGCGGCCCAGCACGCCGTAGATCACCGCATAGGTGGTGGCCGACTGCGCCATGCCGATCAGCAGACCGGCGCTGCCGGTGAAGGCCAGGCCCGACGCCGAGACCGACATCAGCACCAGCCCCAGGGCGTAAAGCAGGGCGCCGATCACCAGGGCTTTCCAGGCCCCGAAGCGGTCGGCCAGCATGCCGGCGATGGGGCCGGCGGCACCCCAGGCGAGGTTCTGCACGGCCAGGGCGAAGGCGAAGGTCTCACGCGGCCAGCCCCGCTCCACGGTGATGGGCTGCAGCCACAGGCCGAAGCCATGGCGTATGCCCATGGAGAGGGTCACGATGAGGGCCCCGCACAGCAGGACTTGCTGGACCGAGGGGGCGCGGGCGGGGAGGGCCGGGGCGGAAGGGGACTGCATCGCCCCACTGTAGCGGGCTCAGTGCCGCTTCGCTGTCCCCTGGCGGACTGCCGCAGTGCCACGTGTGGACTTCCCGGTGGCGGCGCCGGTCTTGCGCGCGGTAGCGGCTGTCTTGCTGCCGCTCTTGCTGCCGGACTTGGCGCTGGCGGCCTTCTTGCCCTTGGCTGGCTTGGTCGACTTGCCGGCGGCGACGGCGGTGGCCTCGGTGCTGGCGTCGCTGGCCTCGGCCACGCTGTCCAACTGGGTCAGGAGCCTGCCCTGCTTGATGCGCATGAGCGGCTTGTCCAGGGTGCGCAGATCGTCCAGAGGATTGCTCACCAGCACCAGGAAGCTGGCCTCGCAGCCTTCGTCGAAGCAGGCCAGGCGGCGCTTGGGGAAGAGGGCGCGCGGCGTGCTGATGCTGGCCATCTTGAGGAGCTCGGCCGGGCTGAAGACCTCCAGGCCGGCGAGGTGGTGAATTTCGGCGAGCGAGGTGCCTGGGAAATTGTCCGAGCCCAGCAGCAACTGGGCTCCGGCCGCCTTGAGCAGGCGCAGGTTCTCGGCCAGCACGGCGCGCTGGGCCTGGCGCTGCTCTTCGCTCATGGGGAAGAGGGTGTTGGCCACCGTGGCCGTCAGCACCTGGGTCTTCTGGCTGGCGGCGCGCGCGGCGGTGGCCTCGTCGAGCCGGAAACGCTCCGGGCCGTCACCGAAGGCCGCGAAATAGCCGGGTACATGGCCGATCTGGTCCACGCCGGCTTCCAGGGCCGCGCGGAAGTCGGCGGCGGTCTCCACATGGGCGCTCACCGGCAGCTTGTCCTTGTGGGCCAGCCGCACAAGGGCGGCGGCCGTCTCGGCGCTCAGGCCCAGGCGGCCCAGGGCGGTAGGGTTGCCGCGCAGTTCGGGCCGGTCACTGTAGGCCAGGATGATCTTGAGCCAGTCCGTCTTGCGGGGCGCCACCAGCGGCCACTTCTGCTGGGCCTGCTCAGGCGTGTCGACCAGCAGCAGCTGCCGGTCCGCAAAATCGCTGACCTGGCGCGGCGCCTGCCCCTCGGCCACGGGCTGGGCCAGCAGCGGGGCCAGCGGGTGGCCGTCAGAGCTGGTGACGCAGGCGGTGGTGAAGCTCACGTCCACGCTGTCCGGCTGGTTCAGCAGGGGGCGGGCGCTGGCGATGCTGTCGGGGTCGCCGCACTGCATGGCGGCATAGAAGACGCCGTCCTGCAGATAGCGCTGGCCGAAGGTCTGCACGCCCCAGCCGCTCTGCAGATTGTGGTTGTTGGCCTCGGCCAGCGGCGGGATCAGGTACTGGTCCCGCAGCTCCAGGCGGCGGTGGATGCGCTTGGGGCGGCTCTTGGTGAATTTGCCGTCGACGACGTAGAGCGTGCCCTTCTGGAAGCCCTGGCCGTCGAACCAGCGGGCATTGTGCAGCTCCATGGCCAGGGGGGCGCTGGCCTTGAAGGGCTGGGCCTGGCCGGCCGTGGGGGCCGTGGCTGGTTGGGCCTGGGCCGCGGCGCCCAGGGCCAGGGAGATCGACAGTGCAGAAATTCGCAGGACGTACAACAAGACAGAAGGCCCCTGGCTTCAGCAAAGTGGCGGATGCTACGCCGGAAATAGGCCGTCCGACTCAAGTCAGGCTTGGGGATTCCCCCGTCCGCTGTCGCCGGAAGGGGGCCGGCGCCTCCCTACAATCGCCGCCATGGCAAGCAAAGCAGTCTCCTCCGCCTCCGCATCGCCCTCCGGCTACGGCGAGGCCTCCATCCGCGTTCTCAAGGGCCTGGAGCCCGTCAAGCAGCGCCCGGGCATGTACACCCGGACGGACAACCCCCTGCACATCATCCAGGAGGTGATCGACAACGCCGCCGACGAGGCCCTGGCCGGCTTCGGCCGCCGCATCGACCTCACCCAGCACACCGACGGCTCCATCACCATCGAGGACGACGGCCGCGGCATCCCCTTCGGTCTGCACCCGGAAGAGGGCGTGCCGGTGGTCGAGATCGTCTTCACGCGCCTGCATGCTGGCGGCAAGTTCGACAAGGGCTCGGGTGGCGCCTACAGCTTCTCCGGCGGCCTGCACGGCGTGGGCGTCAGCGTGACCAATGCCCTGGCCAAGCGCCTGGAGGTGACGGTCTGGCGTGAGAAGCAGGTGGCACGCCTGGCCTTCGAGGCCGGTGACGTGGTCGAGCCCGTGACGGTACGCCCCGCGGCCAGCGGCGACCGCAAGCAGGGCACGACGGTGCGCGTCTGGCCCGACGCCAAGTATTTCGAGAGCCCCGACCTCCCCAAGGCCGAGCTGGTGCACCTGCTGCGTTCCAAGGCCGTGCTGATGCCCGGCGTCACGGTGACGCTCAAGCAGGAAAAGACCGGCGAGGTCCAGACCTGGGCCTACAAGGGCGGCCTGCGTGACTACCTCATGCAGACGCTCAACGCCGATCCCTTGATCCCGCTGTTCGAGGGCGAGCAGTACGCCAGCAAGGCCGAGACCGAGAACTTCGCCGAGGGCGAGGGCGCCGCCTGGTGCGTGGCCTTCACCGAGGAGGGTCAGGTCATGCGCGAGAGCTATGTCAACCTGATCCCGACGGTGGCGGGCGGCACGCACGAGTCCGGCCTCAAAGATGGCCTCTTCGGCGCGATCAAGAGCTTCATCGAGATGCACAGCCTGCTGCCCAAGGGCGTCAAGCTGATGCCGGACGACGTGTTCTCGCGCGCCAGCTTCGTGCTCTCCGCCAAGGTGCTGGACCCGCAGTTCCAGGGCCAGACCAAGGAGCGCCTGAACTCGCGGGACGCCCTTCGCCTCGTGTCCGCCTTCGTCAAGCCGCAACTGGAGCTGTGGCTCAACCAGCATGTGGAGCACGGCAAGAAGCTGGCCGAGCTGGTCATCAAGCAGGCCCAGACCCGCCAGCGCGCCAGCCAGAAGGTCGAGAAGCGCAAGGGCTCCGGCGTGGCCGTGCTGCCCGGCAAGCTGACCGACTGCGAGAGCCGCGACCTCCTGCACAACGAGCTCTTCCTGGTGGAGGGCGACTCCGCCGGTGGCTCGGCCAAGATGGGCCGCAACAAGGAGACGCAGGCCATCCTGCCCCTGCGCGGCAAGGTGCTCAATGCCTGGGAGGTCGAGCGCGACCTGCTCTTCAAGAACAACGAGATCCACGACATCTCCGTGGCCATCGGCGTGGATCCGCACGGCCCCAGCGACTCGCCGGACCTCAGCAATCTGCGCTACGGCAAGATCTGCATCCTGTCTGACGCCGATGTCGACGGCTCCCACATCCAGGTGCTGCTGCTGACGCTCTTCTTCCGCCACTTCCCCAAGCTGGTCGAGACCGGCCACATCTACGTGGCCCGTCCGCCGCTGTTCCGCGTGGACGCCCCGGCCCGCGGCAAGAAGCCCGCCGCCAAGATCTACGCCCTGGACGAAGGCGAGCTCACCGCCACCCTGGACAAGCTGCGCAAGGAAGGCGCCCGCGAGAACAGCTGGACCATCAGCCGCTTCAAGGGCCTGGGCGAGATGAGTGCCGAGCAGCTCTGGGACACCACGCTCAACCCCGAGACCCGCCGCCTCATGCAGGTCGCCTACGGCATGTTCGACTTCGCCGCCACCGAGGGCGCCATCAACAAGCTCATGGGCAAGGGCGAGGCCGCCTCGCGCCGCGAGCTGATGGAGCTGCATGGCGACTCCGTCGAGGTCGACATCTGATCAGACGCCGGGCAAGACCTGCCCCTCTGCCGTTCCAGCCATTTCGGGGATCCCCATGAAGATCGTCTACAACGAGCGCCACGCCCAGCATGCCGCGCAGAAGGAATTCTTCCGCGGCCAGCTGGTGGACGCCTTCGAGATCCCGGCCCGTGCGGACTATGTGCTGCAGGCCCTGCAGGCCAGTGATCTCGGGCCCTTCGTGCCGGTCGTGGACCACGGCCGTGCGCCCCTGGAGCGGGTGCATGCGCCGGCCTATCTGCGCTTCATCGAGGGCGCCCACGCCGAGTGGCAGGCCCTGGGCGGCGAGGGCGAGGCCTTCCCCGCCGTGTGGCCCGTGCGCAGCCTGCGCAGTGACGTCGAGCCCCGCAGCTTTGCCGCCCGCATGGGGCTTTATTCGATGGACAGCGGCTCCCCGCTGACCGCCGGCACCTGGGCCGCCGCCTACTGGGGCGCCCAGGCCAGCCTGACGGCGCTGGACCTGGTGCTGGCTGGCGAGCGCTCGGCCTACTGCCTGACCCGACCGCCCGGCCACCATGCCGGTGCTGACTTCTTCGGCGGCTACTGCTTCATCAACAACGCCGCTGTCACGGCGCAGGCCGCGCGCGACGCCGGCCGCCAGCGCGTCGCCATCCTCGACGTGGACTACCACCACGGCAACGGCACCCAGGCCATCTTCTACGAGCGCCCGGACGTCTTCTTCCTCAGCATCCACGGCGACCCGCAGACCGAATACCCCTTCTTCCTGGGCCATGCCGATGAGCGCGGCGCCGGGGCAGGGGAGGGCTTCAATGCCAACTACCCGCTGCCCGCGGGCGCCAGCAACGAGCAGTGGTTCGAGGCCTTCGAGAAGGCCCTGGTGCAGCTCAATGCCTATGCGCCGGAGCTGCTGATCGTCTCGCTGGGCGTGGATACCTACGGCGGCGACCCCATCTCGCATTTCCGGCTCGACGAGCCCGAGTTCCGCCGCATGGGCCAGAGCCTGGCCTCGCTGCAACTGCCCACGCTCTTCCTGCAGGAGGGCGGCTATGCCACCGCCGCCATCGGCCGCAATGTGCAGGCCGTGCTGGCGGGCTTTGCATCCACGGCCCAGGGCCAGCCCGGGGTCTGATCACCATGAGCAGCCTGCCGCGCGTGCACCTGCGCCCCACCATGCTCTCGGACCTGGACTTCGTCGTCTCGGTCGAGCAGGACGCGGCCAACCTGCCCTTCATCACGCCCTGGGAACGCACCCAGCACGAGGGCGCGATCCGCTTTCCGGACTCGCGCCACTTCATCGTGGAGTGGGGGCCCCAGGCCCAGGCCCAGGCCGCCGGCTTCATCATCCTGCAGGGCTGCCGCAACCCGCACCGCTCGGTGGAGCTCAAGCGCATGGTGCTGCAGCCAAAGGGCCAGGGCGTGGGCCGCGCCTGCCTGCGCCTGATCAAGCAACTGGCCTTCCAGCAGCTGCATGCCCACCGCTTCTGGCTTGACGTCAAGGGCCTGAACACCCGTGCCCAGGCGCTCTACCTCAGCGAGGGCTTCGTCGAGGAAGGCCGGCTGCGCGAGAGCGTGCGGGTGAGCATCGAAGGCGCCGATGGCTATGACAGCCTCATCGTGATGTCCATGCTGGACCGCGAGTACCAGGCCCGCCGCGCCATGAACGAGGAGTCCGCATGAGGGGGCTGCTGCTGGCGTTTCTGCTGTCCATGCTGGCCCCGGCCGCGCAGGCGGAGCTGTGGGCCTATGTGGACAAGGCCGGCGTCGCGCATTTCGCCGCCCAGCGCCTGGACGAGCGCTACCAGCCCGTCATGAGCCTGGGCGCCCGCCCGCAGCGCGTGCCCGGCAAGACCGACCACGGCCGCTCCCTGCTCACCTGGCTGGAGTTCGCCCCGGAAGTCAAGGCCGTCCAGCCCTATCTGCGCGAGGCCT
Organism: Roseateles sp. DB2; assembly: GCF_051857535.1. Classification (NCBI taxonomy): domain Bacteria; kingdom Pseudomonadati; phylum Pseudomonadota; class Betaproteobacteria; order Burkholderiales; family Sphaerotilaceae; genus Roseateles; species Roseateles sp. DB2. The sequence continues at coordinate 75,743 of NZ_JBPZGY010000004.1, forward strand.
CGCAGCAGACCGGCGTGGACATGGAGCTGCTCAAAGCCATGATTGCCGTGGAGAGCGGCTTCAAGGCCGATGCTGTCTCGCCTCGCGGTGCCACCGGCCTCATGCAGATCACCGCCATCGCCGCCGAGCACTACGCCACCGCCGCGGAGGCACGCCTGCCCGTCGAGCAGCGCCTGCGCGAGCCGCGCAGCAATGTGCTGATCGGCGCCCGCATGCTGGCCGACCTGATCAAGCGCTACGGCCGCCTCGACGCGGCCCTGGCGGCCTGGAACGCCGGTGAGACGGCGGTCCGCAAGGCCGGGGGGCGCATGCCTCCCATCGATGAAACCCAGGCCCATGTGCAGATGGTGCTGGAGCTCTACTGGGCGCTCTTGCAGCGCAGCCTGAGCCAGCAGCTGCAGGGCATGCAATTCCACAGTGCGCCGGTCTCCCAGCAGTAGGCCAGCAGTCAGCCCGCAGTCCAGGCGCCATTCCCCATGACCATGAACCAGAACTCCTTCGATTTCGACGATCCGCAATCGGCTCCCCAGCCCGCCCCGGCCGGCGGTGGCAGCGACGACGGCACCAGCCTGACCCTGGCCCACTACGCCGAGCGCGCCTATCTTGAGTACGCGCTCTCCGTGGTCAAGGGCCGCGCGCTGCCGGACGTGTGCGACGGCCAGAAGCCGGTGCAGCGCCGCATCCTGTACTCGATGGAGCGCATGGGTCTGTCCTTCACGACGGCCAGCGGCCCCAAGGCCGTCAAGAGCGCCCGCGTGGTCGGTGACGTGCTGGGCCGCTTCCATCCGCACGGGGACCAGGCCGCCTACGACGCCCTCGTGCGCATGGCCCAGGACTTCAGCCAGCGCTACCCCCTGATCGACGGCCAGGGCAACTTCGGCAGCCGCGACGGCGATGGCGCGGCCGCCATGCGCTACACGGAAGCCCGTCTGGCGCCCATCACCCGACTGCTGCTGGACGAGATCGACGAAGGCACGGTGGACTTCGTGCCCAACTACGACGGTTCCACCCAGGAGCCCCGCCAGCTGCCCGCGCGCCTGCCCTTCGTGCTGCTCAACGGTGCCTCCGGCATCGCCGTGGGCCTGGCCACCGAGGTGCCCAGCCACAATCTGCGCGAGGTGGCCGCGGCGGCCGTCGCGCTGCTGAAGAACGAGAAGCTCAGCGACGAAGAGCTGTTCAGCCATCTGCCCGGGCCCGACTACCCCGGTGGCGGCCAGCTGATCTCCTCGCCCGAGGACATCCAGGCTGCCTACCGCAGCGGCCGCGGCTCGCTGAAGCTGCGCGCGCGCTGGAAGATCGAGGACCTGGCCCGCGGCCAGTGGCAACTGGTGGTCACCGAGCTGCCGCATGGCACCTCCTCGCAGAAGGTGCTGGAGGAGATCGAGGAGCTGACCAACCCCAAGGTCAAGGCCGGCAAGAAGGCCCTCACCGCGGACCAGCAGCAGCTCAAGGCCTCCATCCTGGCCGTGCTGGACGGCGTGCGCGATGAATCCAGCAAGGACGCCCCGGTGCGCCTCGTGTTCGAGCCCAAGAGCCGGACCGTGGAGCAGCAGGAGCTCATCACCCAGCTGCTGGCCCACACCAGCCTGGAGAGCAGCGCCTCGATCAACATGACCATGATCGGCGCCGACGGCCGGCCCACGCAGAAGAGCCTGCGCCAGATCCTGACCGAGTGGCTGGGCTACCGCATGGCCACGGTCCAGCGCCGCACCCAGCACCGCCTGGACAAGGTGCTGGACCGCATCCACGTGCTGGAAGGCCGCCAGCTGGTGCTGCTGAACATCGACGAGGTGATCCGCATCATCCGCAACAGCGACGAGCCCAAGGCCGCGCTGATCGAGCGTTTCAAGCTGTCCGACCGCCAGGCCGAGGACATCCTGGAAATCCGCCTGCGCCAGCTGGCTCGCCTGGAAGCCATCAAGATCGAGCAGGAGCTCAAGGCCCTGCGCGAGGAGCAGAACAAGCTGCAGGACATCCTGGACAACCCCGGCGTGCTCAAGCGCACCGTGGTCAAGGAGATCGAGGGCGACGCCAAGACCTACGGCGACGAGCGCCGCACCCTGATCCAGGAAGAGAAGAAGGCCGTGGCCGAGATCAAGGTGGTGGACGAGCCGGTGACGGTGGTCGTCTCCATGAAGGGCTGGGTGCGTGCGCTCAAGGGGCATGAGGTCGACCCGGCCGCGCTGTCCTTCAAGTCGGGCGACCAGCTCTACGGCACCTTCCCCTGCCGCAGCGTGGACCCGCTGATCGTCTTCGGCAGCAATGGCCGCGTGTACTCGGTGCCGGTCTCTGCCCTGCCGGGCGGGCGCGGCGACGGCCAGCCCATCACCACCCTGATCGAGCTGGAGAGCGGCACGCAGATCGTCCACTACTGGGCGGCCGCCGCCGCGCAGCGCCTGGTGCTGGCCAACACGGGCGGCTTCGGCCTCATCGCCCAGGTGGGCGATCTCATCAGCCGCCAGAAGGCCGGCAAGACCTTCCTGAGCCTCGAAGGCGAGGAAAAGCCCCTGCCGCCCAGCCCCGTGCCCGGTGGCGAGGTGCTGGGCATGCAAGTGGCCTGCCTGTCGCTGAATGGCCGCCTGCTCACCTATGCGCTCGACGAACTCAAGCACCAGCCCAAGGGCGGCCGCGGCCTGACCCTCATGGAGCTGGAGGGCAAGGACCTGCTGCTGAGCGTGGCCGCCTTCACCCAGACCCTGCAGGTGCTGGGCTCCGGCCGCGGCGGCAAGCCCAAGGAGGAGCTGCTCAAGGGCGCGGGCCTGGCCGCCTACGCCGGCAAGCGCGCCCGCAAGGGCAAGCCGGTCGAGGGCCTGCAGAAGGTGGCCCGCGTGCTGGCCGGATGATCCCGCAGGCTGGACAGGGATAATCCGCGCGATGACCGATTCCCAGACCCGCGCCGCGGCCCCGCCCGAGCCGGACGCCGCGGCCGAGCGCTTTGATGACGCCAGCGAAGCCCCGCGCTTCGAGGACTACTTCCGCGAAGGCGCCGTCCCCGGTGAGGCCCTGCTGTGGTGGCAGCTGGAGCGCAATGAAGCACTGATCCAGGCCATGCGGGCCCTGTTCCACGGGCCCGCGGCCCTGGTGCGCCTGCGCCTGTGGGTCTTCATGGAGCTGATGGCGCTGCCCGAGTCCCGCCTGCCCCGCGACACCCTCAACCGCCATTTCCACGCCCTGCGCGACGAAGCCCTGGAGCTGGTGCTCAAGCGTCTGCGCGAGGCCCAGCTGCTGGCCTGGGACGGTTCCAACCAGCAGTACACCATCACGCCCCTGGCCCAGCAGCTGGTGGGCCTGCTCTCGCCGCTGACGGTGGCGGGCGAGCAGGACGCCGACCTCGCCGCGCTGCTGGCCAACGTGGCCGGCGCCCACCAGCTGGGCACGCTGGACCCGGCCCAGCTGCATCACCTGCAGGCCCAGCTGGCACGGCTGTACGACGAGTTCGCGGACGCCATCGCCAGCGGCTCCGAGTTCCACCTGCGCCGTGCGCGCCAGCGCTTCGAGCGGGCACTCGGCCTGGTGGAGCGGGCCAGCGAGGCGCTCTCGGCCATCATCGAGCAGGCCCAGGCCGACGACAACGCGCGCCTGGAACGCCTGGCCCGCGAGCTGGGCCTGGCCCAGGCCCGCTTGTTGGCCATGGCCAGCCAGTTCAACCGCGCCCTGCAGCAGGTGGACCGCCAGCGCGTGACCCTGGGCTCCACCGGCATCACCACGACCGATGTGCGGCGCTGGCTGCAGAACGTCCCCTTCCTCGAGAACCTCAGCCTGGGCGCGCTCTCGCGGCCCGTGCTGCCGGTGATGGTGGCCCAGCACGAGCTGCTGGACACCTGCGAGGCCGAGTTCGAGCGTGACCGTCCCAAGCCGCCCACGCCCGAGCCGCTGCCGGCCGGCCTTGTGGCCCCCGAAGGCCAGCTGGCGGTGATGAGCCTGCCGGAAGACCTGGCCGGCATGCAGACCCTGCTGGGGCTGTGGCAGGCCGAGGGCCGCGGCGCGCAAGACCTGACCCCCGCCGTGCTGGGCGGCAGCTACGCCCGCGCCGCCTACCGCGCCCAGCTCCTGCCGCTGCTGGGGGACCCGCAGGCCCAGCATCTGCAGGGCGCCACCGGCGACATGGCCCGCCAGCCCTGGCGCGTGCGCTGGTCCGCCGAGCAGGGCGAGGTCGAGGATGAATTCGTCAAGTGGATGAGCCGAGGCCATCTGCTGCCGGTGGACGAGGAGGGCCGGGTGGTCCTGCCTCCCGAGCTGCAGCCCGAGCCGCCGCCCACCGAACCCCACGCCGCCCCCAGCCCCGCATCCGAATCATGAGCAATACCCTGGACGACGCGGCCCACCTGGCTGCGCAACTGATCGCCCGCCGCTGGCTGCCCCGCAGCCATCCGCTGGTGCGCCGCGCCCTGATCGACACCGAGCTGTGGGCCGCGCTGAACGACCGCCTCGCGGCCGTCGGCCTGAAGCTGGTTGAGAACCTCTACGCCGACCACATCACCGTGGCCATGCTGCGCCCGGCCGAGGTGGCCGTCTTCGGTGAGACCGGCCTGGCCGCCAACAACAACCTGGACCTGCCGCGCGACGGCGTGGCCCTGCTGGTGGTGCTGTGGTCCCTGATCATCCTGCCCAAGCGCCAGCGCCAGATCGCCCGCACCGAGGCCCAGGCCGAAGGGCAGGGCGAGATGTTCGCCACGGACAAGCCGCTGCCGCTGGCGTCGAGCGTGTCGCCCACGTTGTCCTACCGCAGCCTTCTGGCCGATTTCGGCAACCAGCTGGGCAAGAAGATGCGCCTGGATGCCAACCTCAAGCTGCTGGAGCGCAACGGCTTCATCACCCGCCGCGGCGAGGACATCGCCGAGGGCCCGCTGCTGGACCTGCTGCTGGACTACGACGTGCTGGCCCCGCGCGTGCTGGACGGCTCTCTGGCCGATGTGCTGGCCCGCGCCAGCGACCCCCTGGCCGGCCCGGCGATCAACGCCATCATCGCCAAGCGCAACGAGCCCGAGCCCGAGCCCGAGGTGGCCGCCGCGGCTGAACAAGACATGAACGACGCCGCCCCGACGCAATCGGGCGACGCGCCGGAGACGCACTGATGTTTCACCTGCAATCGCTGGAACTGCTGCACTGGGACTACTGCCGCCGCGTCTCCATGCCGCTGGACGGCAACATCATCACCATCGCCGGCCCCAACGGCTCGGGCAAGACCACGCTGCTGGATGCCATGCGCACCCTGCTGGGCCTGGAATGCTCGGGCGGCCGCACCTACAAGACCTACGCCCGCCACGCCAATGCCGAAACCGCCTGGCTGCGCGCCCTGGTGGACAACCGCCCGCGCGGCCGCCAGAACAGCAGCCGGCCCTTCGCCAGCTCCCTGCTCTATGCCGACCAGGTGACGCTGGCCTGCCGCATCGAGCGCCATGGCGGGGACTGGCAGCGCCGCTACATCCTCGTCGACGGCGTCCATGAGATCGAGGCCCTGGCCGAGCGCGCTGAGAAGGACTGGCTGGGCATCGAGGCCTGGAAGAAGCGCCTGGAGGCTGCCGGCCTGACCCGCGCCATCGGCCGCGTGCTGGCCCTGGAGCAGGGGCAGACCGACCGCCTGTGCGAGCTGAGTCCCAAGGAGCTGCTGCGCCTCGTCTTCGAGGTCTTCGGCGACCAGGAGGTGCTGGACCGCTACGACCAGGCCCGCAGCCACCAGCAGCAGCTGAGCAAGGAAGTGGAGCTGGCCGCGCACGAGCTCTCGCACACGCAGGCCCAGCTCTCGGACCTGGCCAACCGCGTCAACAGCTACCAGCAGTACCAGCTGCGACTGAAGGAGCGCGAGCGCCTCGCGACTGAGGTGGTGCCCGTGCTGCAGTGGTCGGAAGGCCGCCTGCGCACGGCCCAGGCCCTGCGCGAGCTGCACCGCCAGCGCCTCTTCGCCTCCGGGGACCAGCGCAATATGGCCGCCAAGCGCGCCGAGCTGCATGCCCTTTTCGAGAAGCACGAGGCCGCCAAGCAGGAGCTGCTGGACCTGGAGCGCCAGCGCAAGGAGGCCCGCGCCGCCTTTGACGCCGCCCGCGAGGCCGAGCGCCCCGCCGAGCTGCTGGCCAAGCGCGAGGAGGAGCTCAAGGCCCTGTCCGCCGTGGAGGCCGATGCCAAGGAGCTGACGGCCCGCCTGGAGGAGCTGGGCAACCGCCAGCACGCGCTGCGCGAGAGCTACACCCGCACCAACGACCAGTCCCGCAAGGCCCAGGCCGCCATGGACGCGCTGCAGGGCCAGCGCCTGCCGCCGCCGCCACCCGAGGTCACGCGCTTTCGCAAGGCGCTGGACGAAGCCGGCATTGCTCACCACGTGCTGGCCGACTGCATCGACATCGCGGATGAGGCCTGGCGCGCCGCCGCCGAGGGCTTTCTGCGCCCCTCGCGCTGGGTGGTGGTGCTGGAGCGATCGGGCGACGAATCACGGGCTTTCGCCCTGGCCGCCCAGGAGCGCTACCGTCATTACGTGGTCGGTGACAGCGAGTCCGTGCCCTCCGTGGTCCCCAGGGACAGCCTGCTGTCCGCGCTCAAGGTCAGCGCCAAGCTGCCGGGCTGGCTGATCCGCCAGCTGGGCGGCATCCGCTGCGTCAAGGACACCGAGGCCGGCCGCGATGCCGGCGGCGAATGGATCACCCCCGATGCCTACTACCGCGACAGCCGCGGCGGCCGCAGCCTGTGGGTGGAGCCGCGCGAGTACCAGTTCGGCGTCTCCGCCCTGGATTCGCGCCGCCAGTCCCTGGAGCGCGAGCTGGCCCGCTACGACGGCGAGCTGACCCGCATCGCCAAGGAGCAGGCCGAGGTTGAGCGCCAGTTGAAGGATGCGCAGCGCGCGGCCCAGGGCCACAAGGCGGCGCTGGAGCTGTCCGAGCGCTCCGACGAGTTCGCCGAGTGCCGCGCCCGCATGCCGGCGCTGCGCCAGGCCCGCGTCGAGGCGGCCACGCGCATGGCCCAGCTGGACCAGGCGCACGACCGCGCCCTGGCCCAGGTCACGCGCAGCGAGCGCGACTACGAATCCGCCCAGGGCTCGCTCAAGGCCAGTGAGGAGAACGTGCTGCGCGTGCAGCGCGACCAGGAAGGCCGCCTGCGCGAGCTCAAGGCCGCGGCGAAGGCCTCGCGCGAGGCCCGTGCCAAGTTCCCGTCCAGCTGGACCCAGCCGGCCCGCGTGGCCGCGCTGCGCGACGAGTTCGAGAACGCCAAGCAGGCCGAGATCGCCATGCGCCATGTGCAGCAGGAGCTGGACACAGGCCTCAACGCCGGCACCTGGGAGACCGACCCCGCCGTGGCCGACCGCCACACCCGCATGCACCTCTCCGTGCTGGAGCAGACCACGCAGCTGGAGGACCGCCGCGCCAGCAACGAGATGGCCCGCATCGCCGCCTTCAACGCCCGCGAGCGCTATATCGACGTGCTGCGTGCCACCGTGCGCCGCTACAAGAAGAATGTGCAGGAGCTGGGCGAGCTGGCCGGCGTCATCGCCCAGGCCGAGCTGCCGCACCTGGACAACGACGACCTCGTGCTGGCCCAGGCCGGCCTGCATGTGCGCTTCAACTTCGACGGCAAGGGCGAGGTCGGCCTGAACGACGGTGAGGCCTCGGGCGGCCAGCAGGTGCTCAAGAGCCTGATCCTGCTGGTGGGCCTGATGAAGGACGACGACAGCCCCGGCGGCTTTGTCTTCATCGACGAGCCCTTTGCCCACCTGGACGTGCGCAACATCCAGCTGGTCGGCCACTTCCTGCGCTCCACGCGGGCCCAGTACCTGCTGACCACGCCCATCACGCACAACGTGGAGGTCTTCGAGCCCTCGGAGATCACGCTGGTGACCAGCAAGAAGCCGCGCGGCGAGCGCTGGGCGCCGCCCATCGCGGTGCTGGCGCGGCGGCCGGAGAAGTCGATCTACGACTGAGCATGAAGAAAGGGCGCCGCGGCGCCCTTTGTCTTGGCAAGTTCGGCCGATCAGTTGCGGGCGTGGGTCACGCGGTACTCCGCCACGCCCGGCAGCTCGGCCAGGCGGCTGGAGAAGCGGGTCAGCGTCTCGCCCCGGTAGTTGCGCTTGGCGGTGCACACGAAGCGCCATTCCTCATGCTTGCCCATGCGCTCGATGCTCAGCGAGCCCGGCGCGAAGCGGTAGCCCAACTGTTCGGTGAAGGCGGCCAACTCGGCCTGGTTGAAGTGCCGTCCGTCCGCGCCGCGCATCATCACCGAGATGGCCGGGTGCGAGGGCAGGGCGGCCTCCAGCTTGGCACCCCACATCATCAGACTCGCACACAGCAGCGTGAGCGAGATGGCGGCGAAGTAGAAGCCCATGCCCAGCAGAATGCCGATGGCCGAGGCCGCCCACAGCGAGGCGGCGGTGGTGAGGCCCGAGATGTTCATGCCCTCGCGCATGATCACGCCGGCGCACAGGAAGCCGATGCCCGTGACCACACCCTGGATCACGCGGGTCGGGTCCGCGATCAGCGGCGCGGCGCCGCCCGCCACATGGCCGCCGAACCACTGCTGCGGATAGGCCAGCAGGATCACCACACCCGTCGAGGCCATGCACACCAGCGCGTAGGTCCGCATGCCCGCGGCCCGGCCGTGGAAGGCCCGCTCGTAGCCGAGGATCAGCCCCAGCAGCATGGCGCCCATCAGATGCAGCAGCATCAGCACATTGGCTTGCCATTGCTCGGCGGTCCAGTAGCGCATCAGTTGGTCCAGGTCCAGCAGGCTCATGAGGTGATCTTGTCAGCGTGCAGGGCGCACCATGGCCCCACCATAGCCTTGCGCCGTGTGGCGAACAAGCCGAAGAGTGGCGAAATTGCCGCTTTGCTCACGCTTCAGAAGCTCCACTGCGGCTTGGCCACCATCAGCCAGAAGATCAGCGGCATGGCCGCGAAGGCCGGATAGCCCAGCGCCTCCCACCAGCGCGCGAAGCGCCAGTAGCGCTCGGGCAGTGGCTCGCCGTGGGCGAGGGCGGTCTCGGCCATGTCCCGCATGCGCAGCTGCAGCCAGACCACGGGCAGCCAGCAGCCGCCGGCCACCACGTACAGGATCAAGGCTGCCAGCAGCCAGGGCGTGTCCAGCGGCCAGCCTGCGAGGTGCGCCATCCAGAGTCCCGTGAGCGGCTGCAGGATCACCGTGGGCGTGGTGAACCAGGTGTCGGCCTTGACCACCATGCGGCACACAGCGGCCTGCGTCTCCAGCGAGCCGCTGCGGTTGGCAAAGAAGAGGTAGAAGGCCGAGCCGAAGCCCGTGCCGGCCAGCAGCACGCTGGAGATCACGTGCAGGGTCTTGAGGATCAGGTACTCATTCATGGCGCGGGGTCAGGTCTTGCAGGATCAGGAGCAGGGCGGCGACGGGCAGGTTCTTGCTCAGCGGGCCCAGGGGATGCAGCCACAGCGCGGGCTGCAGCACGGTGGCTACCAATGTCATCAGGCCGATCAGGGCCAGGCAGGCGCGGTAGACCCAGGGCCTGTCCCAACGCCACAGGGCCAGGCCCAGCAGGGCGTCTGCGGCGCTGCCGACGGCGATGGCCGCGCCATGCCAGGCCGGCGGCAGCAGCGTGCCGGTGAGCAACTCGCGCGAGATGCCCTGCCAGCCCAGCAGGCTGACCACGGCCGTGCCCAGCCACAGGGCGATGAGGCTGGCGCGGGCCAGGCGGCGGTGGCGCGGAGTCATGCGGCCGCTCCTTCGAGCACCGAGCGCGGCGTCCGGCCCAGCAGCGCCTGCAGCGGCGCGGCGTCCGCGATGTTGTCGGCACCCAGCAGGGCCAGGGTCTCGCTGCCCCAGGGCTGGCTGGGGCAGAGGTCGCCCATGCGGGCCGAAGCGGCACCCAGGGCGGCCGGCAGCACCAACAGTTGCGCCGGCCTGCGGCCCTGCGCCTGGCGCAGCGCCGCGATGAAGTCAGGCAGGGTGAAGCGCTCGGGGCCGACCAGGTCCAGCGTGGCCGGCAGGCTTTCGGGCACGGTCAGCAGGCGGGCGCAGGCAGCGGCCAGGTCCTCCACCCGGATGGGCTGGATGCGCGGCCTCACGGCCTGCGCCGGCCAGGGCAGCCAGGGCAGGCGGGCCAGGCGCTGGAAGAGCGCCGTGCTGGCGCCGCCCTCGCCGAAGACCACGCTGGGGCGCAGCACGCAGGCGTCCAGCCGGCCTTCGGCGCGCAGGGCCAGCAGCGCGGCCTCGGCCTGGCGCTTGCTCTGGGCATAGCGGGTGCGGCTGTCGGGCGGCATCAGGGCCGAGACCTGCAGCACGCGGCGCACGCCCGTGTTGGCGCAGGCACTGAAGAGGGCAGCCGGCACGGCATGGTGGATGGCGTCCATGGACTGCCCGGGCTGCTCGCGCAGCACGCCCACGGCATTGATCACGGCTTCGCAGTCGCTGACGCGGACATGCCAGGTCTCGGGGCGGGTGTCCTGTGCAAAGTCCATGGGGCAGGGCTCGACGCCCCCCGGCAGCCGACTCGCCGATGCCACACGGACACCCGCGCGCACGGTGAAGCCCGCCTCCCGCAAGGCCTGGACGATGTGCCGGCCGATGAAGCCCTGGGCCCCGCACACGAGCACGCGACGAAGCGGGGCGTTCATGCGCGGCCCTCCGGCGGCAGGCGGCAGCTGCCGTCGGTGCAGCGCGGCTGGGCCGCAGCCCGCTGTGCGGCACGACGGGCGGCACGCTCGAACAGGCCCTGGATCAGGCCCCGCGGCAGCCGGTAGCGGTTACGGACCACCCAGGGGTAGACGCGGTCCGCCAGCGGCCGGATGAGGGGATGCACCAGCAGCCGGCTGACCCAGGGCAGGCCGACGGCACGGTAGGCCGCCTCGAACAGGTCCACGGCGCGCAAGACCTGACCCTCGGCCCCGACACCATGGATGACGTTCATCAGCGCCGCGCGATCGGCCCCGGGCACGGGCGAGGCGAAGTCCGCCGGGCTGCAGTCAACGAAGCGCAGGCGCCCTTGCAGGTCGCGCAGCCGGAGGTTCTCAATCTCGGCGCTGCACAGCTGGCAGGAGCCGTCAAAGTAGATCGTCAGGGGGTAGAGCGGGGCTTCGGTGTGGTGGATGGTATTCATTTGTCTGATATTTCGGTAGTGACAGAAATTTGAAGACAAAAAAAGGCGACCATGCGCCTCAGGACGTGCCGCCCGGCTTGCTCTCGCCGCGCACGAACTTCTGGACGCTGGCGCCCATCTTCAGCACCTTCTCCAGCGTGCTGGGAGAGAGGCGCAACATTTCCTCGGACCAGGACCCCAGGGTGTCCATGAAACGCAGGGCCTCGCGCACGCGGTCCTGGGCATCGGGGCTTTCGTTGGCAAAGGCGGGGTCGGCCACGATCTCGCCGAGGACCCGCACGGTGGGGTCAAACTCGCGCTCCTTGCGCTCCCTCACGATGGTGCGGAACAGCTCCCACACATCGACCGAGGTCTCGAAGAAGTCGCGCCGGTCCCCCAGCTGGTGGGTTACCCGGATGAGGTTCCAGTTCTGCAGCTCCTTGAGGCTGGTGCTGACGTTGGAGCGGGCAACGTTGAGGGTGTCCGCGATTTCCTCGGCGTGCAGCGGCCGGCCGTGGAAGAAGAGCAGGGCGTGGATCTGGGCCACGGTGCGGTTGACACCCCAGGCGGTGCCCATTTCCCCCCAGTGAACGATGAATCGACGTGCGCTGCTGCTGAGTTCCATGGCGTGCAGTCTAGTTTGTCTGCAATTTCTGTCAATACAGAAATTTCAGGGGCCGCTCATGAGCTTCTACGTTTGCTCACGATTTGCCGGTGCTTGTCGGACCTTGTTGCCAATTGGCCCGGCTAAAGTTTCGCCCGCTGCCGTGAGCCCTCCGAAGAAGAGCGCCCGCAGCCCATCGTTGGGAAACGATCAGGCGCCCGGAGGCGTCACTATCCTGAGGAATCCTTTCATGCGTACTCGATTTGCCGCGGGCGTCCTGCCCGTGGGGGCTGTGCTGCTGAGCGCGGCCATGCTGGCTGCCTGCGGCGGCGGCGGTTCGTCCACCACACCCACCCCGACGCCCACACCGACTCCGACGCCCACTCCCACTCCCACACCAACCCCCACGCCCAGCCCGGCCCCCGTCGCCACCCTGGTGACGCCGGCCAGCGGCAAGACCGCCTGGCGCGTTGCCAGTGCGGCCAGCGTGAGCCTGAAGGATGGCAGCGGTGCGACGGTCAGCGTCCCCCTGTCGTGCAGCAGCGATGACCCCGTCACGCTGACCGTGGCTGCCGACTGCAGCAGCATCACCGGGCTGCGCCTGGGCGCCCAGTCCATCACCGTGAGTGGCGGCGGCGTCAGTGCCAAGGTGAGCGTGAAGGTGATTCCCCAGGCTCATCCCTTCGGCGTGACCGGCGCCACCCGGCATTTCTCGCTGGCGGTGACCAGCGCGGGCGAGCTGCTGGCCTGGGGCTACAACTCGCAAGGGCAGCTGGGGCAGGGCAAGCCTGGCAGTGAGCTCAATATGAGCCCGTTGCCCCTCAAGGTGCTGGCGCCCTCCGGCGACAAGCCGCTGTCGGGCATCGTGGCGGCCGCGGGCGGCGAGCTGTTTGGCCTGGCCTTGACGGAAGACGGCCAAGTGCTGTCCTGGGGGCTCAATGATTCGTCCAGCCCGCAGCTGGCTCGTCTGCTGCCCACAGGCAGCTGGAAGCTGCCGGACTACGTGGCGGATGCCACCGGCAAGGGGCGCCTGAGCGGCATCGTGGCCATCAGCGCGGGTGACAGCAACGCGATGGCGCTGGCCGACGATGGCCATGTCTACACCTGGGGCTACTACACCGGCCAGGAGGGCGGCGGCGTCAAGAGGTACCCCGGCTATGTGAAGGCTCCGGAAGGCGGCGTGCTGGCCGATGTGCGGGCCATCGCTGCGGGCTGGAACTGGGGCAGTGCCTTGCGCAGCGACGGCCGCGTTGCGGTCTGGGGCTTCTCCGGCATGGTGCCGGCGATGCTGCAGCTGCCCTCGTCCATCAACGAAATCATGCCCGGCCATGTGGCCGCCGCGGGCAGCAGCGAGCCGCTCAAGGGCCTGACCGCGATCAGCGCCGGCTACGGCTTTGGCCTGGCTCTTGGCAGCGGCGGTGAGGTCTGGGCCTTTGGCAGCAACACGCAGGGGCAGCTCGGCCAAGGCACGCGCAGCGCAGTGGCGGGTGCTGTGCGCGTCCTGGGTGGCAGCATGGCCAGCCTGCTCAGCGGCCAGACCATGGTGGCGGCGGGCGGCAACCATGCCTTGAGCATGGACGCTGCGGGCCGCGTGTGGAGCTGGGGCCTGGGCACTGACGGGCAGTTGGGCGATGGCGTCAACCGCCCGCGTGCCGATGGCACGGCCTATCCCGCCGCCGTGGTGGCTGAAACCGGGCTGCTGCAACTGGACAGCGCGGCCACGCTGGCCGCCGGCTATTCGCACTCGCTGGCCCTGCGCAAGGACGGTACGGTGCTGAGCTGGGGCGATGGCTTCTCGGGCACGCAGGGCCAGGGGCCGTCCGTTGCCAGCGATGTGCGCCTGCCCACGCCCGTGAAGAACGCGGCAGGAGACGGCAGCACCACGCTGGGCGCCATGGACCGTTGGACCAATCTGCTGCGTCGGGCGCTCTGACGCGATGCGGCGATGACGGGGAGCCGGTCATGGCTTCCCGGCCCGCGGGGGCTTTGAGCGACATGCGGCGACAATACGCGCATGTCGCTCAAAGCCCCCGAACTCCTTCTGCCGGCCGGTTCCCTGGCCAAGATGCGCGCCGCCTACGACTTCGGCGCCGACGCCGTCTATGCCGGCCAGCCGCGCTACTCCCTGCGTGCACGCAACAACGAATTCCGCCTGGAGCAGATCGCCCAGGGCATTGCCGAAGCCCACCAGCGCGGCAAGAAGTTCTTCGTCACCAGCAACCTGATCGCCCACAACGACAAGGTGCGCACCTATCTGCGGGACATTCAGCCCGTGGTGGAACTCAAGCCCGATGCGCTCATCATGGCCGACGCCGGCCTGATCATGCAGGTGCTGGAGCAGATGGAGAAAGGCATCTTTCCGAAGGTGCCCATCCACCTCTCCGTGCAGGCCAACACCACCAACTGGGCCGCGGTGAAGTTCTGGCAGAAGGCCGGGGTGGAGCGCATCATCCTCTCGCGCGAGCTGAGCCTGGATGAGGTCGAGGCTATCCGCAATGAATGCCCGGACATGGAGCTGGAGGTCTTCGTGCACGGAGCCTTGTGCATTGCCTATTCGGGCCGCTGTCTGTTGTCGGGCTACTTCAACCGCCGCGATCCCAACCAGGGCACCTGCACCAATGCCTGCCGCTGGGAGTACGGCACCCAGGCCGCCAGCGAGGATTCGCCCTCGGGCGAGGCCATCCCCGTGGGCACGCTGGACGCCGACTTCAACTTCGCCGAGGCGCAGGCCGAGGCCGAGAGCAGCTTCTCCACCTGCGGCGGCGGCCAGCGCCACCCGGCGGCGGACAAGGTCTACTTCCTGGAGGAGAAGGGCCGCCCGGGCGAGCTCATGCCCATCATGGAAGACGAGCACGGCACCTACATCCTGAACAGCAAGGACCTGCGCGCCGTCGAGCACGTGGAGCGACTGGCGCGCATCGGCGTGGACTCGCTGAAGATCGAGGGCCGCACCAAGAGCCTGTACTACGTGGCCCGCACCGCTCAGGTCTACCGCCGCGCCATTGACGACGCCGTGGCCGGCCGGCCCTTCAACCCGGAGCTGCTGCTGGAGCTGGAAGGCCTGGCCAATCGCGGCTATACCGGCGGTCTGCTGGAGCGCCGCCCGGCACAGGACTATCAGAACTACATCAGCGGCCACAGCGAGCTGCACCGCAGCCATTTCGTGGGCGAGGTGACCGGGGTGCGCGAGGACGGTTGGGTGCAGGTGCAGGCCAAGAACCGCTTCGCCGTGGGTGACCGGGTGGAGCTGCTGCACCCGAGTGGCAACCGTATCGTCGAGCTGACACAGATGCAGAACCTGGACGGCGAGCCCGTGCAGGTCGCTCCCGGCGACCCGGTGCGGGTCTGGGTGCCTCTGGGCCTGCCGGCCGAGGGCGGGCTGCTGGCCCGCCTGCTCTGATCGGCCGCGGGGCTATGGGCCGAAGGGGCCAGCGGCGCCTTCATCCGGGGGCCGCAGTCGCCGCACAGACTGCCTGCTTTTTTGCGGCAGCAGACCGCCAGGAGACAGCATGGCCCCCGAATCCCTGGATCCCTCGAACCGCCCCGCCCTCTCGGATGAGGGCCTGAACCCCTCGCGCCGCGGCCTGCTGCTGGGTGCTGCGGCGGCGCTGTCGTCAGCGCCCGGCTTCGCCCAGACCATTGCCCGCGCCCTGGCCGTGCCCGCGCAGCGCGTGAGCGGCGGCCTGGGGGACATCGAGCATGTGGTCTTCCTCATGCAGGAAAACCGCTCTTTCGATCACTACTTCGGCAGCCTGGGCGGCGTGCGCGGCTTCAGCGACCCGCGCGCCGTGTCGCTGCCCTCGGGCAAGCCGGTCTGGCAGCAGCCCGGCGGCACGGCCGATGTCGTGCCCTACCACTTCGATGTGCGCAACACCAATGCGCTGCGGGTGGGCCTTGATCATTCCTGGAAGGGCACGCAGGCCGCCTGGAAGGACTGGAACGCCTGGGTGCCGAAGAAGGGCGCGCGCTGCATGGGCTACTTCAACCGCCAGGACCTGCCCTTCTACTACGCCCTGGCCGATGCCTTCACCGTCTGCGACGCCTACCACTGCTCCGTCTTCGGCCCCACCGATCCCAACCGCTTCTACGCCCTCAGCGGCCACAGCGGCGGCGTGGTAACCGGCATTGGTGACTCGCGGCTCTACAACGTCACCGGCGGCATCTACAACGCCGACATCGCCAACGACAACAGCGCTGCCAGCGGCATCAGCTGGTCCAGTTATGCCGAACAGCTGGACGGCCTGGGTGTGAGCTGGAAGGTCTATCAGGAGTGGGACAACTACGGCGACAACTACCTGCAGTACTTCCGCCGTTACCGCGTGGACGCCAGCGGCGCCAGGCTCACCCCGGCCTCGCCTCTGTACCAGCGCGCACGCGCCATGGCAGCGGGCTCGGGGCCCGGCGGCGTTGGCAGCACCAGCGGCCAGTACCTCATCGATGCCTTTGCCCGGGACGTGAGGGAAGGTCGGCTGCCGGCGGTGTCCTGGATCTGCGCGCCTACCGAGTACTGCGAGCATCCCGAGCAGACACCCAATGCCGGCGAGCATTTCACGGCGCGCCTGCTGGCTGCGCTGGTGGACCAGCCCCAGGTCTGGGCCAAGACCTTGCTGGTGCTGACCTACGACGAGAACGACGGCTTCTTCGACCACATGCCCGCGCCTGTGCCGCCAGCCAGCACGCAGCAAGGGCGCAGCACCGTCAGCAATGCCGGCGAGACTTATGGCAGCGAGCCCATCGGCCTGGGGCCCCGCGTGCCGATGCTGCTCATCTCGCCCTTCACCAAGGGCGGCCGCGTGAATTCGCAGCTGGCGGACCACACCGCCCTGATCCGTCTTCTCGAGGAATGGCTGGTGCAGGGACGCGGTCTGCCCCGTGAGCGCGTGCAGTGCCCTCATATCAGCCCCTGGCGCCGCGCCGTATGCGGGGATCTGATCAGCGCCTTGCAGCTGGGCACGGCCGATGCAGGCTGGCCGGCCAGCGTGCCCCTGAGCGCCAGCTACCCGCGCACCTGGGGGACCCGCGAGGCGCTGCCGCCGCCGCTGCAGCCACTGCCTGCCCAGGAGGTCCTGTCCGGACAGCCGCGGCCTGCCTGCGCCCTGCCGTATCGTTCCGTGGTGAACGGCGCCGTGCAGGGCGATGCCCGCCAGTTTGCGCTGAGCTTCGTCAACCAGGGCCGCGTAGGCGCCTGCTTCATCGTCCACTCCTTGCTGCGCAGCGACGGACCCTGGCACTACACCGTGGAAGCTGGCAAGCGGGTAGACCAGGAGGTGTGGAACTGGTCCGGCCCGGCCTACCACCTGAGGGTGCATGGCGCCAACGGCTACCTGCGAGAGTTCGCGGGCGCCCTTGGGGGCGGCACGGCCAGGGCCGAAGTCAGCTTGGAGGAGGACGCGGCCAGCGCCAGCGTTCGCCTGCGCTTCGTTAACGCCGGAAGCCAGTCCCTGCGTCTCAGGCTCCGGGACATGGCCTACGGTGATCCGAGCGTGCTGACCTTGGACCTGGCTCCCGGGCAGATGCGTGAGCTCAGCCGGCCGCTGGCCGCCAGCCGCGGCTGGTACGACCTCGGGGTGACGCTGGAAGGCGATGCCCGCTACTGGCGGCGTCTGGCCGGCCATCTCGAAGGCGCCGGCCTGGACTTCAGCGATCCGGTGCTTTGCGGCCAGGCCTTGGCTCAGGCCTCGCCGGTGCTGCCGGGCCTGCCGGTGGCACCCCGTTTCAGTGGCAGCGCCGCGCAATGCCGGGCAGGCGAGAGCGTCACACTCAGCTGGTCCGGCCTGCCGGCGGGCGATCGCCACTGGATCGGCGTCTACCGCCGGGGCGACGCGCCGGGCAGCACCTCCTCCCTCAAGTGGAACTACGTGGGCACACCGGCAGGAAGCCAGGCCCTGGGGGGCCTTCCTGTGGGGGACTACCTGCTGGGCCTGTTCCTCAACGACGGCTACGTGCAGGCCGCACCGGCACTGGCACTGAGCGTGAAGTAAGGCGTGCCACGCGGATGCGTGGTTCGGCCCCTCGCAATGGCATGGCCGGCAGGGGGGGCTGGCTTGATCGCTGCTGTGAGGGGCAGGTCTTGCCAACCCCTTTGCGGCAGGCGCCGTCAGAGACCTGTTCTTGCGCGAGAGCGGGGCCTGCCGTGCCAGAATGGAGACGCTCAATGAGAAAGTTAGATCTTCAGGGAGGCCAGCCATGTCCATCGTCCGCTTGATCGAGGGCCCCGTGGGGGCCGGGAAGTCGACCTACGCCGCTGCGCTGGCTGCGCGCACGGGCGGCGTGCACATCGCCCTCGATGCCTGGTTCGCCAGCCTGTTCAGCCCGGATCGGCCGGCCGGCGACTTCATTCCCTGGTACGTGGAGCGCAAGGAGCGCCTGGTGGAGCTCATCTGGACCCACGCCCAGGCCATTCTTGCCTCAGGCACGGATGTCATCCTGGAGTTGGGTCTCATCCAGCGCGAACCGCGTCGGCAGTTTTGCCGCCGGGTGCTTGACAGTGGCTTCGGGCTCCTGATGGTCGAACTGGATGCGCCCCGTGAGCTGCGCCGGGCCCGTGTCAGGCGCCGCAACGAGGAACGGGGGGCGACGTTCTCCATGGTGGTGCCGGAGGCGATCTTTGAGCTGGCGAGCGATAGGTGGGAGCCCTCGGATGAGCTGGAGCGTGAGACCTACGCCGTCGAGCAGGTTTGCACCGTTTCTGGTGACTGTGGCCAGGGCTGAAAGCCTGCGCGACAGCCCAGGGGGCGCCAACAACGCATGCCATGCCCTGGATCCTTCCCGCCGCCGTGCTCGTCGCCCCGGTCCAGGGGGCGTGGCGGTTGTGGCAACGAGCACCTGCGGGGGGGCATCGCCGTGCGGGTGCAACTGGAGGGCTGGGGGACTGCAGGGCTGGCGCCTTCGGGCATCGCCCGTGACTGCGGCGCTCTGCGGGTGCCAGCCGCTGACAGCCGTTGCCCGCATCAGGGCTTCAGCACCTTCGCCACCGGATTGGGCCGCAGCCTGAAAGCGTCCGGCATGCCCGAGCCCAGCAGGGGGCGCAGGTAGAGGCGGAAGGCGTCGGTGACGTCGGTGCCGCTGTCGCTGATGAAGTGGTCCTCCATCACCCGGGTCCGGCCGGCCACGGCCTCCAAGGGCAGGAGCTCGTAGTCCACCGAGTAGTAGCCGTTGCGGCGGATGGCCACCGAGCCGTCGCGATCGCCCCACATGGCGTACTGCACGGCTTTCTCGCCCACCTCGCGAGCCTCGCGCTGGTCCACGTCGGACACACAGCCCACAAAGCTGCGTTGCAGGTAGCCGAAGGTGTCGCCGCGCACCCGCTTGATCTTCAGGCGGGCCTTGATCTCCTCGCACAGCAGGTCGGCCAGGGCGCCCGTCCCTGAGAGCTGCACATTGCCATGGGCATCGTGCTCCAGGTCCTTGGCCAGTTGGGCGGCGATGGGGTGGCCGCTGGTGTCGTGGATGCCTTCGCTCACGGCGATCACGCAGCGGCCGTGGCGCTCGTACACCGCCTTCACGTCAGCCAGAAAACGTTCGATCTCGAAGACGCGTTCGGGCAGGTAGATGAGGTGGGGGCCGTCGTCGTCGAACTTCTTGCCCAGGGCCGAGGCTGCGGTCAGGAAGCCGGCATGGCGGCCCATCACCACGCCCACATAGACGCCGGGCAGGGCGGCGTTGTCCAGGTTGGCGCCTGCGAAGGCCTGGGCCACGAAGCGTGCCGCCGAAGGGAAGCCTGGCGTGTGGTCGTTGCCGACCAGGTCGTTGTCTATGGTCTTGGGGATATGGATGCAGCGCAGGGGGTAGCCCGCCTGGCGTGCCTCCTCGGCCACGATGCGCACGGTGTCCGAGCTGTCATTGCCGCCGATGTAGAAAAAGTAGCCGATGCCATGGGCCCGCAGCACTTCGAAAATCTGCTGACAGTAGGCCAGGTCGGGCTTGTCGCGGGTGGAGCCCAGGGCCGAGGCGGGCGTGCCCGCCACCAGCTCCAGGTTGTGGCTGGTCTCCTGGGTGAGGTCGACGAAGTCCTCGTTCAGGATGCCCCGCACGCCGTGCCTCGCGCCGTAGACCAGGTCTATCCCCCTGTGCCGCCTGGCCTCCAGGACCACACCGACAAGCGACTGGTTGATCACGGCGGTCGGGCCGCCGCCTTGGGCGACGAGGATCTTGCGGGCGGCTGGGATGCTCACGGGCTCTCCTTGGGTGGATGGACGCTGGCTGACGTTCTACACCATGGCGGCCGGCTTGGCACGCCAGTCTTGTCCACGGCCTTTTGTTTCGAAGTCGGGCGTACATCCTCAAGCGGTGGGATGTTGCCTGGCTGCCCAGGCAGGCGGCTTTCTAGAATTCCGCGGCAGATCGGCCGGTACTGGGCGAGGCGGCCGCAGGCGCAGGAGGTCAACAGCGGGGAGGCAGCGCGTGGTGAAGTTCCCAGCGAGGGTGGGCAGATGGAGGTGATGAACCCGGGCATGCTGGATCTGACCGGGCGCCAGCGCTGCCTGTGGGGTCAGGTCTTGCTGCGGCTGGAGGCTCAGGGCCTGCTGCAGGCCAGCCTGCCCGGGGGGCTGGACCGTCTGCCGGCCGGAAGTCCGCCGCAGGCCTGGATCGAGCAGGCCCAGGCTCGGGGTCAGGCCTTGGCGTGGCTGCTGCGTCAGCTGGCCCTGCTGCCGCAGGACCTCACGCTCCATGCGCTGGGACGCGATCTGGGCCTGTGCGTGGACAGCCGCGAGCGCCTGCAGTCCAGCCCGGGCTGGCGGCACTGGACGGGTCTGGAGTCGGCGGCGCAGGGGCTGAGCCGGTGGCCAAGCGCCCTGCAGGGTCTGGACCTGCCCGAGCGCTCGCGCTCGCAGGCGCTGGAGGGCTGGGCACGCCGGCTGCTGTGCCTGAGACGCAGCATTCAGGCCGGCAAGGATGTGCAATCGCCTGCCCTGAGCCTGGTGCTGGACCTGGGCGGAGGTCAGCTGCTGGTCCTGGATGAGTCCTTGGCGCCAGCGAAGCCGGAGCCTGCCAGTGCCCCGTGCTGGCAGCTTGGCGCCCTGCCGCGGCATGTGCTGGACAACCCGCCTCGCAGCGAGGCCTGCTTCGAAGCCGTGCCGCCGGACGAAGCGCCAGGCCTGCAGCCGCCTGGGCATGTGAGGACCTCTCCGGGGCCGAAGCCGCCCCATCAAGCGCTGGTGCGGCTGAGGTCCGGCAGACCTGCGGCACCACGCCTGAGCCATGCCCAAAGGGGCCGGCCACAGCCCGGCCCTGTGCTCCTGCTGGGGGCCGATCCAGGGAAACCGCCTCAGCTCTGCCTGGCCTTGCTGCAAGGTCGCGGCTGGGTCTGGCACCATGACGCCAGCCCTGAGGCCATGGGAGGTGGTGGCTTGTGCCTGGACGCGCAATGCCGCCTGTTGGGGTATTTCCCGCCCCTGCATATGGGGCACGGCCGCTCGCTGGCCTTGCTGTGGAACTGAACGACGCCGCACGCGGGAGCCGGCCCTGAGGGCTGCCGCTGTGGGCTGCCTGCATCCGCCGGGCGCGATGGACCTGGACGCGCAGGCGCCTCTCCAGCGGGGCCTGCCGCTCCGTGGAGGCTACGGCAGCCCTGGCGCCTTGCTGCGCCTGCGGTTGCCACAATGCGGCCTTGTCCTGGCTGCCGGGGCTGAGTGCAGGACCACAGGAGTCGGCCTGCAGCCCGAGTCCAGGTCGCCGCCGATGTGGAGGCCGGCGCGGCCTGCCTCGCCGGCCCGCGGATCAGCCCAGGTCCTGCTTGCCACTGTCGACCGGCCTGCCCAGGCATTGGGCGCGCAACTGCTGCAGCTGGTCCAGGTGCCAGTCCATGCCCAGCCGGCGCAAGGGGGGCTCGGCGGCCTCCAATTGCTGAAGAGCGCCGGGGGTGTCGCCCTGCAAGGTGAGGATCTCGGCCTGGCACAGGCGGTTGAGGGCGGTCTCGTGCAGGGAGCCGCGACGCCTGGCCAGCGCCTGGGCCCGTGTCAGGTAGCGGCTTGGCGGATGCTGCAGAAAGCCCCGTGCCGAGGCCAGCGCCAGCGCGCGCAGGGCCGTGGGGGCACCCAGCAGGTCACCTTCGTGCGCACGGCGCAGGGCCTGTGCGGCCTGCTGGCGCATCTCGGGATGACGGCCTTGAGCCCCATAGGCCTCGGCCAGCCAGCCGTGCAGCAATGAACTGAACAGGCGCTTGCGGCGCGAATGCAGCCACTGGGTGGCGTCCGCCAGCGACTGCAGTGCACGGTCGCTGGCCGCGCTGCCGGGATCGCTCTGGCGCCATTGCGCGCGGCTCAGCAGGGCTCGGCTCATCCCGAAGACATAGAGATTGCGCGCGCGCTGGGCGATCTGCAGGGCTTGGCCTGCCGACTGCTGTGCTTCGTCCCAGCGGCCCTGCCAGAGCTGCACCAGGGCCAGCAGGCACAGCACCGAGGCTTCGACCTCGTGTCCGGCGCCGTAGATCGCCTGGCGCGCCTCCGCGAAGCACTCGGCGGCTTCGTCAAAAGTGCCCCAGTCCCCCAGTACGGCGGCTTTGCAGGCCAGGGTGTAGGCCGAGCCCGCCGCTGGGCGTTCGCTGCTACGGTGCTGCCGCTTGATGGCGATGGCGCTCTCCATGAGGCCCAGCGCTGCTTCGTAGTCGCCGGCCGCTGCCAGGGCCTGGCCCAGCGTGGCCTGCGCCTGAACCAGCATGGGAAGCCAGTCACTGGCGCGCGAGGACGGGCTTGCCGAGGCGCTGAGCTGCTCCAGCCCGAGCAGCGCTTCGCGCAGATGGGCCACTGCGGTCTGTGTCAGGCCCAAGGCATAGGCCATATAGCCCCGCCAGAACACGGTCAGGGTCATGGTGGCGTGGTCGTTCCTGCGCCGGGCCTGTTCCCAGCCGCGGTCGAAATAGGCCAGATCCTGGGGGGATGCGTCGAAGACGCAGGTCTGGCCCAGGCGCTGCAGGATGCGCACCTGGGCGGCGTAGCCCTCAGCGCAGGGCGGGCATTGCGCAAGGGCATCCAGGGCCAGACGGTAGAAATGCTGGGCACGGTCAGGGGCGGCACTCTTTTCCGCGCGCCCGCCGGCCCGTTCGGCATGCTGAGCGGCTTCCTGCCAGTCGCCGGCATGGGCGTGGTGGTAGGCCAGGGCGTCCTGCCACCCGGCGGCTTCCCCGGCCGCATCTGCCGCCTGGGCCTCCGTCTGCGCCGCCGCCAGGCTCTGGGCAATGCGTCGGTGCAGCAGGCGACGTTGCGGTGCACCCACCAACTGGTAGACCACTTCGCGCGTGATCCCATGCTTGAATCTCAGCTGGCCGGGGGCCTCCGCGGCGTAGAGCAGGTCCTGACGCGCGAGGCCGGCCAGCGCAGCCGTGATGTCCTCGCCGCACAGGCGCTGCAGCAGCCAATGGGGCAGGTGTGGGCCGATGACCGCGGCGGTCTTGAGCAGGTCCAGCTGCTGCTCGGGCAGGCACTCCAGGCGGGTCTCGATCAGGCTGCGCAGCCAGGGCAGCTCCAGCGTGGTCCAGGCGGCCTGTGCAGGCCGGGGTTCCTCCAGACGCTGAGCAAGGGTGGCGCGGGGCAACTGCGCAGCGCAGTGGCACAGCTCCTCGATGTAGAGGGGGTTGCCGCCGCCCTGGGCATGGATGCGCTCGACCAGGAAGGGGTCCAGCCCCGGCAGCAACTGGGCGATGGCGGCCCGGCAGTCCTCCAGCGGCAAGGGCCCCAGTGGGATGGCAAGGAAGTCGTGGTGTCTCTGTACCGGGCCCAGCTCCGCTTCGCGACTGGTCAGCAGCAGCATCAAGGGTAGTCCGGACTGGCGCAGCAGGTGTTCGAGGATCTGCTGGCTGGCCTGGTCCGCCCACTGCCAGTCGTCCAGAAAGACGAGCTGGGGCTGCTGGCGCCCCAGTGCACGCAGCAGGGCGGGCAGGCGAGGCAGCCAGTCTCGCCAGGACTGCGCGGCGCCGCCCGGCTTGGCCTGCGGCCGCAGCGCTTCCAGCCAGTCCGCCGCATCGGGCTGCAGTTCCGGCGGCAGGGCCTGCAGCAGGGCTGCGAGGTCTGGGGCGGTCGGCACCTGGTCCTGCGGGCTCAGTTCCGGCTGACCGAAGCAGGCGCGCAGCAACTGCATCCAGGGCTGCATGACTTCGCCATGCAGATGCCCGTCGCAATAGCCGCGATGGATGCGCCAGCCCATCAGCCGGGCCTCGGCGATCAGGGCTTCGCACAGCCGCGTCTTGCCCAGGCCCGGAGAGCCGTGTACCAGGGCAGTCCTGGCCTCGCCGGACGCGGCCTGGGTCAGCAGCCGGCGCAGGTCCTGGAGTTCCGCCTCGCGCCCGATGAAGGGCAGGGCGCCCTGGCGTTGGCGGGCAGCCAGACGGGTCAGGATCTGGCCACGCCGGGTGATGCAGACCGCCGGCAGCGCCTCGCTCAGGCCACGCAGCTGCAGTCGCTGCACCGGGCGGTGCTCGAACTGATGCAGCTCCGGACCCAGTGCGGCCTGGCTGACCCAGACCTCCCCGGCTTCGGCCTGTTCGCACAGCCGGGCGGCGATATTGGGCGGCTCGCCCAGCAGATCCAGGCGGCCGCGTTCGAAGTCGCCCTCGATCACCAGGGTCAGTCCCGCGTGGATGCCGCTGTGCATCTGCAGCGGGGGCAGGTGCAGGCCCTGGGCCATGCGCAGCCGGGCCACGCCGGCATGCAGCTCCAGGGCGGCCTCGGTGGCGCGGCGTGCCATGTCCTCGCCTCCTTGCGGGTAGCCGAAAACTGCCAGCAAGCCGTCGCCCTGCAGCCGCACGACCAGCCCCTGCTGCTTCTGCACGGCATCGCGGCAGCAGGCGCGCACGCGCGCCAGCAGCTCCAGGTAGTCCTCGGCTTCCAGCCGCGAAGCCAGTTGGCTGGACCCGCTGAGGTCACTGAACAGGACCGCCAGATGCAGCCGCCTGGCGGAGGATGTTTGGCGCGGACTCTGGCGGGTGGACACGGCGGCGCTGGCTCCCTGCGAGTGGGGACAGGTCTTGCCACTTGGCCCAGTGGCTTGGCTCCGGTCCCCGCTGCCGCGCAGTATGGAGGCGCTCGGGCGCGTCGTCCACCGTAGGAGATGACATCAGGGGCAGCCCTCGGTGGCGGGCAGCCATGAAGGACTGGCTGCGCCGCCTGCCGTGGGCGCTCAGTCGCCCAGCTCGAAGATCTGAGCCGAGCGCGGGGGCAGGGGCAGGGGATCGCCAAGCCGACCCTGGCGGCCGCTCATGACCTCGCGCCAAGGCTGGCCCGCCCTCAGCATTTCGGGGAAGCGGGCAATGTCCAGGCGGGCGTCGGCCAGGCCCTTGTGAAGCACCAGCATCAGGGTCTGCCTGCCCAACTGGCGGAACAGTACATAGACGCCCTCCCGCGGGCTGTAGTGGACCAGCCGGCCCTCGTGGATGGCAGGCTGCTGCTTGCGCCAGTTCAGCAGGCGACGCAGCCAGTCCTGGGCCTCGCGCTGTCGGGCGTCCAGGCCTTCGCCGGTGAAGGCATTGACCACGTCACCGGCCCAGCCGCCGGGGAAGTCGCCGCGCACGGCGCCGTCGTCGCGCTCCCGCGGGCTGCTCAGCAGCACCTCGGAGCCGTAGAAGAACTGCGGGATGCGCCGCGTCATGGCCAGGTAGGCGGTGGCCATCTTGTAGAGCGCCAGATCCTCGCGCAGTGCGGCGATGACGCGCGGGGTATCGTGGTTCCCCTCGAAGACCACCAGTCGCGCCGGGTCGGGGTAGACGAAGTCGTGGGCCAGGGCCTCGTAGAGCTTGGTGAAGCCACTGTCATGGCCGTCCGGTTCAGTCAGCGAGGCCAGCAGGGCGCCGTGCAGGGGGAAGTCCATCATGCTGGGCATGTGGGACTCATAGCCGTCATGGTTGCGCTTGCCACGCTGCCAGTAGGCGACCACGGCGGGGTGCGGGCTCCACTCCTCGCCGACCATGTTCAACCGGGGGTACTCCTCCAGCAGCCGGGCGCTCCAGCGCGCCAGGAAGGCCTTGTCGGAGTAGGAGTAGGTGTCGGTGCGCACGCCGCTGAGGCCGGCGTACTCGATCCACCAGAGGCTGTTCTGGATCAGGTAGTTGGCCAGCACGGGCTGGCGCTGGTTGAGGTCCGGCATATTGGGCGTGAACCAGCCGTCGCTGAAGGCCCGGCGGTCGCTCTCTGTGCCGTAGGGGTCCTGGACGGACATGCGGAAGTGGCTGGTCTCGGTGTAGCGCGGCCACTGGTTGACCCAGTCCTGCGTGGGCAGGTCCTGCATCCACCAGTGGCGGGCGCCGATGTGGTTGAGCACGATGTCCTGGATCACGCCCAGGCCGCGCTCGCGGGCCTCGGCGACGAAGTTGCGGAAGTCCTCGTTGCTGCCGAAGCGGGGATCGACGCGGTAGAGGTCCGTGCTGGCATAGCCGTGGTAGCTGTACTCGCGGCTGTTGTTCTCGGTCAGGGGCGTGGGCCAGATCTGGGTGAAGCCCATGGCGGCCACGTAGTCCAGATGCTGGCGCATGCCCGCGAGGTTGCCGCCGTGGCGGCCGCCGGGCAGGCTGCGGCGCTCGCCTTCCTCCATGCCCGCTGCATCCGGCGCAGGCAGGCCCTTGGCGAAGCGGTCGGGCACGACGAGGTAGATGGCGTCCCTGGGGCCGAAGCCCTCGCGATGGGCAGAGCCCGGCGCCCTTGCCTGCAGCTCATAGGGCTGGCGGAGCACCAGACGCTCGCCCTCGCTCAGCTCGATGTACAGGGTGCCAGGTCTTGCCAGCGGGCCAATCTCCAGGTCCAGCACGAGGTAGTTGGGGCTCTCCAGCCCCTGCTGGCGCAGCAGGCGCACGCCGGGATGCTCGATGCGCGCCTGCAGGCGGCCTATGCCCTTGCCATGCAGCATCAGCTGCAGGCCGCCCTGCTTCATCCCTACCCACCAGGAGCGGGGCTCGATATGGTCCAGGGTCAGGTCGTGGGGCCGGTCCGGTGTCATGGCGTGTGCGCAGCTGAAAAAAGTGATGGCCAGCAAGCAGGGCAGGCGGCCGCGCAAGGCTAGGCGGGTCAGGACGGGATGCTGGGGCATGGTCGTGCCATTCTCACTGCAGGCGAAAGACGGCGAAGGACTGGGGCGGCAGCCGCAGCTGGCCCGCTCGCAGCGGCGGGCCCGGCTGCTGCCGGCCCTGCGTGACGAGCCGTGCTTGGGCGCCGCTGCGCAGCACGGGGCGAAGGCCCTGGTCCGGTTTCAGGCCGCCGGGCAGGCCGTGCCAGGCCTCGAGGCCGTAGTTGATCAGCACCAGCAAGGTCTGGCCCTCGGCGCTGCGCTGGAAGCCGATGACGCTGCCGTCCTGGAAGGCCTGCCGGTAGTCGCCGCGCCTGAGCGCGGGCTGCGCGCGCCGCAGGCCGATGAGCGCCCGGTAGTGGTTCAGCAGCGAGCCCGGATCATGGGCCTGTGCCTGCGCATTGTGCGTGGCCGCATTGGGCGAGACTGCGCGGAAGGGCCTGCCCGGCGTGAAGCCGCTGGCATCGGCGGTCCAGCTCATGGGCGCGCGCAGGGGCTCGTCACCCTGGCCTCGGATGCCGGCCATGCCGATCTCCTCGCCGTAGTAGAGGAAGGGAATGCCGGGCAGCAGCAGATAGGTCGCGGCGGCGAGCCGGTAGCGGGCTTCGTCGCCGCCCAACTGGTCCCAGATGCGGGCGCCGGCAAAGATGTCATGGTTGGCCAGCATGGTGGCCATGTTCAGTGGCGTGGTCTCGAAGTGCCTGGCCAGTGGTTCCAGGGACTGGGTCTCGCCCCGCACGGCGCCCAGGATCAGCTTTTCCAGGCCGAAGTCAAAGGCGCTGCCACAGACCGAAGGACTGGCATAGGCGGTGGGGCTGGCGGTGGCCTCGCAGACGGTGAAGCGGCCCGGGTAGCTGCGGATCAGCCGGGTGAAGTCTGCGGTGAGTGCACGGCTCTCGGCCTGGTCGTTCCAGTCCTTGGCGCTGTTCTCGATGAGATGGGGCACGGCGTCGAGCCGGAAGCCGTCCAGCCCGCGGTCCAGCCAGAAGCGCAGGCTGGCGCGGTGGTCCTCCAGCACGGCCGGGTGGCGCAGGTTGAAGTCCGGCATGTGGGGGCCGAAGGTGGCGAAGTAGCGGGCGCTGGGCTGGGCCTGTCCGGCATCGGCATACCAGGGGGTGTGGCCCCAGATGTCCCAGTCCTTCAGGTCCGCTGGGGCCGGGTCTTGCCAGACGTACCAGTCGCGAAAAGGCGACTGCGGGTTGCGCAGGCTGTCCTGGAAGTAGGGATGCTCTCGGGCGCTGTGGTTGAGGATGTAGTCCATCACCACGCCGATGCCGCGGCGGTGGGCTTGGCGCAGCAGTTCATCGAAGTCGGCCAGGGTGCCGTAGTCAGCCTCGATGTTGCGGAAGTCGGTGATGGCGTAGCCGTGGTCGTGGTCTGCACTGCGGGTGACTGGCATCAGCCAGAGACCGGTCACGCCCAGGCGCTGCAGGTAGTCCAACCGTCGGGTCAAGCCGCGCAGGTCGCCGATGCCATCGCCGTCGCTGTCCTGGTAGGCGCGGACGAACACTTCCATGAACACCCCTTGCGACCAGTCGGCAGGCGGTGTCGCGAGGCGCTGGACAGGCGGCGCCGCATGGGCGGCAAGGCTCAGGGCGCTGAGGCTGCTGCCAATGAAATTCATGTAGTTGAAATACATTTTTATGGGGCTGATACCAACTTCTCTTCAATCAAAAGCATAGGCGCAAATCAATTTCATGAAAACTCAGGTCATTCATGTATGTAGTTTTGCTACTATTTGTGAGACATTGAGCCCTCGCCAGCCTGCGGTCGTCCGTCCTTCATTGCCCTCCTGCCATGTCTGCTCGAATTTCTGGTGCTCCCGCCTGTGCCCACCTGTTCCTACGGGCCTATGCGTGCTTGCTGCTGACGCTGGCCGCGCAAGGGGCTGGCGCCCAGGTTGATGCAGGGCAGGCCCTGGCTGAGTGTGATGCGCCGGGACTGGCATCCCCTCTGCGGCCGCCGCCCTCGGATGCGCCGGACTGGCCGGCGCGTGCCCATGCGCTGGACCTCCGCCATCTTCAGTGGCCGGGGGTCAAGCAGGAAGGGGCGCTGCGCCTCGTGGCGGCCTGGGAGGGGGGGCTGCAGGCCAAGCTCGGGCAGGTGCCGCGCGGGGTGGATGCCAGCCTGTCACTGCACCGAGGGGCGGCACTGCCTGAAGTCCTGGCCCGGCGCTTTCCCCATCTGCGTCAAGGCGGCGTACTGGAGCTGCCGGCAGGGCAGACGCTGGACGAACGCTGGCTCCGCGCAGAGCTGCTGCTGGTGCGCGAAGACGCTCAGGGCCGGGTGCAGGAAGCCAGCCGCCTGCAGCTCGCGGGCGCGCTGGACGATCGCTACGCCGAGGCTGCCGAGGTCCTGGCCTATGGCCCTTTGTTCACGCCAGGGCAGCGCTCGACCCGGCTGCGCCTGTGGGCGCCGACGGCGCATCAGGTCCAGCTGTGCCTGTATCCCGGCCCCGAGTCGCCGGCTGCTCGCGTGCTGCCGCTGCACTGGGAGCCTGCCAGCGGCAGCTGGCTGCTGACGGCTGACGAGGACCTGCGCGGGCATTACTACCGCTTCCTGGTTGACGTGCTGGTGCCGGGCCAGGGACTGCTGCGCCAGCGGGTGACTGACCCCTATTCCGTGAGCCTCAATGCGGATTCCCGCCGCAGCTTTGTGGCCGATCTGGACGATGCGGCCTGGATGCCCCAGGGCTGGCAGCAGCACCGCAGGCCCGCGCCGCCGGCATCCGCGACGGACATGAGCATCTATGAGCTGCATGTGCGGGACTTCTCCTGGCATGACGCCAGCCAGCCGCCCGCGCTGCGCGGCAAGTTCGGGGCCTTCGCGCAGGCGGGGGCGCTGGGCGTGCAGCACCTGCAGCGCCTGGCCCGCGCAGGCATGACGGACCTGCACCTGCTGCCCGTCTTCGACATCGCCAGCATCCCCGAGCGTGACTGTGCACAGCCTTCGGTGCCGCCGGCCCCTCCGGACAGCCAGACCCAGCAGGCGGCCGTTACCGCGCTGGCCGCCCGCGACTGCTACAACTGGGGCTACGACCCACTGCACTACAGCGCGCCGGAAGGCAGCTATGCCAGCGAGGCCAACGCCGGCGGGCAGCGCCTGCTGGAGTTCCGCCAGATGGTGATGGCCCTGCATGGCCTGGGCCTGCGCGTGGGCATGGACGTGGTCTACAACCACACGCCGGCCTCGGGTCAGCATGTCCATTCGGTGCTGGACCGTGTGGTTCCAGGCTACTACCAGCGCCTGGATGCCCAGGGGCGGGTCGAGCGCTCGACCTGCTGCGACAACACGGCCACCGAACACCGCATGATGGCCAAGCTGATGAGTGACTCGGTGCTGCTTTGGGCGCTCAAGCATGGCATCGACTCCTTCCGTTTTGACCTGATGGGTCACCAGCCGCGGGCCGTGATGGAGGCCATTGCCAGGCGCCTGCGCCAGCAGCTGGGCCACAGCGTGCCGCTGATCGGCGAGGGCTGGGACTTCGGCGAGGTGGCCCAGGGCGCCCGCTTCGTGCAAGCCAGCCAGCGCTCGCTCAATGGCAGCGGCATCGGCACCTTCAGCGACCGGGCACGCGATGCGCTGAGGGGCGGCTCGCCGGGGGATGGCTCGCCGGCAGGCCTGGTCCGCCAGGGATGGGGCAACGGCCTGTTCAGCGCGCCCAACGGTGTGGCTGAGGCGGCCTCTGAGGCAATGCTGCAGGACGCTGCAGACCTGATCCGCGTGGGCCTGGCGGGCAGTCTTGGCAGCTATCGCATGTCGGACTGGCGCGGGGTGCCTCGGCGCCTGTCCGGGATCGCCTACGCAGACCAGCCGGCCGGCTATG
Source organism: Roseateles sp. DB2 (assembly GCF_051857535.1). Lineage (NCBI taxonomy): Bacteria > Pseudomonadati > Pseudomonadota > Betaproteobacteria > Burkholderiales > Sphaerotilaceae > Roseateles > Roseateles sp. DB2. The sequence continues at coordinate 106,184 of NZ_JBPZGY010000004.1, forward strand.
CCAGCCAGCCCGCCGAGGTCGTCAACTATGCCGAGAACCACGACAACCACACCCTCTTTGACAACCATGTGCTGCGACTGCCGCGTGATGCCTCGCACGAGGAGCGAGTGCGTGCCCAGTTGCTGGCGACGGCGGTGACCGCCTACAGCCAGGGCGTGGCCTATTTCCATGCCGGCATGGAGATCCTGCGGTCCAAGTCCCTGGACCGGAACAGCTTCGACTCGGGCGACTGGTTCAATCGCCTGGACTGGAGCCTGCAGGACAACGGCTTTGCCGCTGGCCTCCCGCCGGCGCCGGACAACGTCCAAGCATGGCCGCTGTATCGCAGCCTGCTGGCCGATCCCGCGATCAAACCGCGCGCGCAGGACATCCGTCAGGCACGTGACATGTTCCTGGACCAGTTGCGCGTGCGGGCCAGCTCCCGTCTCTTTCACCTGCGCAGCGCCGCGCAGGTGCAGCAGCGCCTCAGCTTCCCGCGGCTGCCGGACGGTCAGGCACCGACACTGCTGCTGGCGCGCCTGGACGGCCGGGGCCTGCGGGGCGCTGGCTTCCGGGAACTACTGCTGGTCTTCAATGCCGGTCGGGATGAGGGGCGCTTCGCCTGGGACGACGCGCGGCTGGGCTGGCGTCTGCACCCGGTGCTGGCGCGTCCAGGGGCGGCAGATGCGGTCCTCAGGCAGCTCGCGCGGGTGGACGCCGGGCGGCGCGAGGTGAGGGTGCCGGCCTGGTCTGCGGCCGTGTTCGTGCGCTGAGGTCGTGCGCTGAAGTCGTGCGCCAGCGCCGCTCGGGCCGGTGGCAGCGGCGGGCATGAGTTCCGGCACGGCTTGCCAGCATGCAGCCAGGCGCTCATCATGGGCTGGGCTACCAGCCCTGCGAGGACCGCATCATGTCCCAGCCCCGACTGTCCGCCCCTCTGCGCCTGGCCGGCATGGCGCTGCTCCTGGGCCTGCTGCAGGCCTGCGCAACGGCGCCACGCTCGCCCCTGCCCCTGCCGCCGCTGCTGGACGAAGCCCTGGCTCCTGCCGCGGCCCTGCCGTCGCGGGAGGACCTGCTGGCGCTGTCACCCGCGATGAAAGAGTTTCTCGAACAGACCGTGCAGCCCAAGGTCCAGGCGCATGGTGTCAAGGAGGGGCTGCTGAAGGCGCTGTACCGCGATGGCCAGTTGCGGCTCCAGTACGACGCCGAGAAGACCCGTACCGCCGCCGAAACCTTTGCAGACGGCCGGGGCAACTGCCTCTCCCTGGTGCTGATGACGGCGGCCTTTGCCCAGGAGCTGCGGCTGCCGGTGTACTTCCGTTCCGTGCTGGTCGACCCGCAATGGTCGCGCAGCGACAGCCTCATCTTCCAGGCCGGGCATGTGAACCTCGGCCTGGGTACCCGGCTGCAGGAGCGTGCCTTCGCGGGCACGCTGGAGGCTCCCGTCATCGTGGACTTTCTCCCGGAGGAGGGGCCGCGGGGCAGCCGGGCGGTGGAGGTCAGTGTGGCCACCATCACGGCCATGTTCTACAACAACCGCGCAGCCGAGCTGCTCAATGCCGGCGACGTCCGCGGCGCCTACTGGTGGGCGCGAGCTGCCGTGCTTGCCGACGCGCGCTTCAGCGGCGGCTTCAACACGCTGGCGGTGCTGTATCGTCGCCTCGGGCGGCTGGACCTGGCCGAGCGCGTGCTCGCGCAACTGCTGGCACAGGAGCCGGACAACGAGGTCGCCCTGGCCAATATGGTCTTCGTGCTGCGTGAGGCCCGCCGCCCGCAGGACCTGCACCGCTATGAGGAACGGCTGGCGGCGCTGCGGCCCGAACCGCCCTTCAAGTTCTTCGACGAAGGAAGGGCCGCCATGAAGCGGCAGGAGTTCCTGGCTGCCGATGCCTTGTTTGCGCGGGAACTTGCACGGTCTGCGAACAACCACGAATTGCATTTCTGGGCGGCACTGGCCAAGCTCGCCCTGGGGCAGCAAGAGCGCGCCGCCCGGCATCTGGCACTGGCCGCGGAGACCAGCCCGACGCCCGGACAGCAGCGCATCTATGAGGCCAAACGTGAGGCCTTGCTGGCTCACCGCATGCATTGACAGGAGCACACCATGCGAACTTGCACCCTGAGCGTTTCCGAGCACCCGGCCTGGCGCCGCTGGTGCGCGTGGTGGCTGATCGCGTGCTCGGTTGGCCTGTCGGCCTGCGCACATGCGCCGCTGGAGTCCAGTACCGAGGAAGCCTCCAGCCGCCTGGGCGCCGTGCTGGCCGATGATGCCTTCGATGGCAGCACGGCGGCGCTGGCCCGGATGAAAGCCGATGAAGCCTTGCTCTTCACCGACGAGATGGAGCGATTTGCCCTGCGATCGCTGGTGAATCCGGCCGACCGAGGCAACTCGGCGCAAGTCTTGTATGGCACCTTGTTCGAGCGCGGTCGCGTGATGGTGGAATACAGCTCGGACTACACCCGCAATGCCCACGAAGCGTTCCGGGACCGGCGTGGCAACTGCCTCTCCCTGGCCCTGATGACGGCCGCCTTTGCCAAGCGTCTGGGCACAGGCGTGCGCTTTCAGCTGCTGCAGTCCTCCGAGCTCTGGAGCCGCGGTGACCAGCTGAGCTATCTGGTCAAGCATGTCAACGTCGTGCTGCTGGGGCGGCTGGGTGAGAACACCATGCTCGGTCCTTATGAACGCGGGCTCACGGTTGACTTTGTCCCACCCAACATCCGGGATCTTCGGGCGGTCAAGGAAGTGTCCGAGCAGACCATCGTGGCCATGTACCTGAGCAACCTGGCCTCCGAAGCTCTGGAGGAAAGCCGGACTGACCTGGCCTACCAGTTGATCAAGCAGTCCCTGCTCAAGGATCCGCAACTGGCGGAGGCCTACAACACGCTGGCCGTCATCCTGACGCGTCGCTCCCAGATGGCGAAAGCGGAGCAGGCCTTGCGCATCAGCGTTCGTCTGGCGCCTGATGGCCTGCCGGGCCTGACCAATCTGATCAGCCTGATGGAGCATCGGGGCGGGGCGGCTGCACACGCGGAACTGGTCGCACTCAGGGCGCACCTCAAGACCCTGCAGGCGCGGCCGCCCTTTGCAGACATGGAGGCGGGCATTCAGGCTTTCCAGGCGGGTGAACTGCAGCAAGCCCTGGCGGCCTTCTTGCGACAGCGCGATCGCACGGGCGTGGATGGGCGGCTGCAGCAGTATCTGGCTGCCACCTACACGAGGCTGGGCCGCCTGGACGAAGCGCAGGCAGCCCTGGCTCAGGGACTGAGGCTGGTCGACAACGAAGCGCTGCGCCGCCAGCTCCTGGCCAAGAAGAAAGCCTTGCTGCAGGCCTCGGCCAAGTACGACTGAGCCGCGACAGAGGGCTTCAGTGAGCCAATGGCGGCAGGCCGTGCCGCAGCCGGGCCCGCGCGCAGGCTTCGTCTCCCAGGCCCAGCGGAGCCCGCAGGCCGAATTCGCGGCAGGGCGAGGGGCGCCATTCGTAGATGCCGCAGCTGGCCTCGCGGCCCAGCTGCCCGACCAATGCCGCACAACGCGGCTGGGCGTGGTCGGTGCCGCGCATGCGGCACAGGGTGTCGGTGAGGTCCGTGCAGAGCCCGTCGGGCACGGTGCCGCCCTCGCTCTGCAGCTCCTCGCGGGCAAAGTCCACGCGGAAGCTCGCGCAGCAGGCGCCACAGCTCAGGCAGGGGTTGTCGTTGCTCATGCGCCCCAGTGTAGGGCCGCGACAGCCGGGCTCAGGCGCGCGGCAACTCGCCAGGCAAGGCTCCGCTGGCCGCCGGAGGCGGCTGGGTGGCCTTGTCCGCCTTGTCCGCCTTGTGGCCGGAGGCCGCCTCGCGGACCACGGTGACGCTGCAGTCAGACTCCGCGACCACCTGCGCAGAGACGCTGCCCAGGTAGCGCCGCAGTGCGGAGTTGCCACGGGCGCCCATCACGATGTGGTCGGCGCCGTTGCGTGCCGCGAAGTCGATGATGGCCGAGGCCGGATCCGGGGCTTCCAGCACATGGAAAGTGAGGCGTCCATCCTCCAGGCTCAGCGAGCGGCTGATGGGCCTGGCCCAGTGCTTGAGTGCGACGAGCTGCTTGACGTGCACGCTCTTGCCGTCCTTGTCCGTCAGCACGTCCATGCCGATGCGCGCGGTGCGCATCACGCTGACGCAGGCCAGGCGCGCGCCGGGCTCGGTCTGCACGATGCGGCGCACGGTCTCGCGCAGCTGTTCCAGCAGGCCGGGGGTGGCGTTCTCGATGTCCACCGCGGCCATGATGATGGGGCTGCGGGCCACCTGCTCGGCCACGCTGGGTTGCAAGGCGGGCTCGGAGCCCAGGGCGAAGAACCAGCGCTTGAGCTCCTTGATCGCGCCACTCTTGCTCATGCGTTCGGCACGGCGCGTCAGTGTGATGCCTTCCGGACGCTGCAGGTCCAGTGCGAGCTGGGCCGCGCTCTGGTAGCGGCGCTCGGCCTTGACCTCCAGGCAGTGCAGGATCACCTCCTGCATCCAGGGCGGGATGTCGGCGTTGATGGCCCGTGGCGGGACGGGTTCCACGTAGAGGCGGCGCCGCAGTCCGCGCACCGAGGAGGGCTGGCCGAAGGGGCGCTCGCCGGTGGCCAGGTGGTAGAGCATCACCCCCAGCGCGAAGAGGTCGCTGCGGGGGTCGTTGCGCACGAACTGCACCTGCTCGGGCGACATGTAGGGGCCCGTGCCCATGGGCAGGCTGAACTCCTCTTCCAGCAGATCAGGCAGATGGTCGTGGCGTGAGAGACCGAAGTCGATCAGCACTGCGCTGCCGTCCGGCCGGAACATGATGTTGCTGGGCTTGATGTCCAGGTGGACCACATGCTGGCGGTGCAGGTCCTGCAGCGCGGTGGCGACTCGGCATCCGATCTCCACCACTTCGTCCAGCGGCAGCGGCGCTTCGTCAAGCCGGGGGCGCAAGGACTGACCCTGGATGTGTTCCATCACGATGTAGGCCTGCCGGGTCCAGTCGCCGCGCGCAACGTAACGGGGTACATGCGGGCCTTTGAGTGCCGGCATGAGCATCTGCTCGACCTCGAAGCCCACGATGGTGGCCGGGTCCTCGCCGCCCTTGATGCGCGGCACTTTCATGAGGAGAGGGAAGTCTTCGCCGGGCAGCGGATCAACCCGGGTGACGCGCCACAGATTGGCCATGCCGCCCTGGTGCAGTCGCTCCTCCAGCCTGAAACCGTCCAGCACCATGCCAGGTTCCAGCGGGCCGGCCGCCGGCAAGGGCAGGGCGCCGTCGGTCTTGGCTGCGGGGCTGTCTTGTCGGGCGGCGGTCACTCGCATGGCTGGGTCCCGGGGCTGGTGGCGATGGTCATTCTCCCTGCAGCAGGCGCAGGGCGAGCCGTTCAGCGACCGCGGCGTTGAGGCCGGAATGACGGACGCGCGCGGCCGCAGCATCCACGTCGTACGGTACGCGCTGGAAGCTCAGCAGACCTGTGGCCATGTCAAACAATGCGTAGCAGGCTGCCGGGTTGCCGTCGCGCGGCTGGCCGCAGGAGCCGGGGATGACCAGCCATTGCCGGTTGGGGAGCAGGGGAATGTCCACGCCCGGCGATGGCACGAACTCGCCGGCCTTGCCTGTGCCGGACAGGTGGTAGAGCTTGGGGTCGTGCATGTGGCCGCAGAAGGTGTAGCGGCAGTGCGTGGCGTGCAGGCTGCGCATGGCTTCCAGTCTGCCCTGGATGTACTCGAAGCCATCCGGGTCGAAGGCGTTGGCATGCACGAAGAGGCAGTCGTCGCGTTCCCGATGCATGGGCAGGCCCGCCAGGAAATCCAGCTGGGATGCGTCCAGCTGTGCGCGTGTCCAGAGGATGGCGTCGCGGGCGTCCTCGCGCATGGTGGGCAGGGGGCCGGTGACGATGGCGCTGTCATGGTTGCCCATCACCGTGATGGCGCCATTCGCGGCCAGCTCGCGCACCTGGTCGACCACCCAGGCGGGATCGCCGCCATAGCCGACCAGGTCGCCCAGCAGTGCGAAATCCTGGGCACCGCTGGAGCGTGCGTGATCCATCACGGCGCTGAAGGCCTCGCGGTTGGCGTGCAGGTCAGAAATGAGAGCAAGCTTCATGTCCAGAGTGTCTCCTGGGACTCTGACGGCATGCTGATGCTTTCATGGCATGCTAGACACTCGCTGGCTGGGAGTTTTCCGGATGGTCCTTGGGCATTGCATGCGTGTGTGGGTTCTTTCCCTGGGCTGCATCGCGGCGGGGTTCGCGCAGGCGGCCTGCAGCCGTGTGATCCAGGTCCCCCTGGCGCCAGTGGGCCTCAGCGTGCTGCTGCCGCCTCAGGGGCAGGCCACGGGCGTCTACCCGGAGCTGCTGCGCCAGGTGGGCGAAGCCGATGGCTGCGTCTTCGCGATGAGCTCTGTGCCCAGGGCTAGGCAGGAGCTGATGTTCGAGACCGGCCGCAGCGACCTGTTGGTGCCGGCCTCCCGCACACCTCGGCGTGACGAGTTCGGTGACTTCGTGCCCTTGATCCAGGCCCGGGCCATGATGATCTCCCTGCGTTCGGAGCGGGTCCTGCCTACCAGCCTGCGCCAGCTTGCGCAGGCCAGTGAGCTGCGCGTGGTGCTGGTGCGCGGCTTCGACTACGGCGACGCCTACCAGGGCCTGGTGAAGGAACTGGGCCGACAGGGCCGCCTGCGCCTGGAGGTGGATCCCGTCTCCGTCGCGCGTGTGCTGGACGCCGGGGGTGGCGACCTGACCCTGATGGCACCGTCCATCCTGGTCAGTGCCTTGCATGCCGACGAGCGCGTCAGCCACCTGCTGGGGCGGGTGCGCATGGATGCTGTCGAGGAACTTGGCTGGAACGACAGCGGCGTCTATCTGTCGCGTGCTGCGCTGGGCGAGGGCGATCGGCGCCATCTGCAGGAGTCCCTGGACAAGGCCGCGCGTAGCGGCCTGGTCTGGAAGCTCTTCAAGCAGTTCTACCCTGCCGGCAGCATGGACGGAAGCCTGCGGCCCAAGTATTGAACGGGCTGCAGGCCTGGCGGTCAGCCAATCCGCCCCAGCAGCAGGTACTCCATGAGCGCCTTCTGCACGTGCATGCGATTTTCGGCTTCATCCCAGACGACGGACTGGGGCCCGTCGATCACCTCGGCCGAGACCTCCTCGCCGCGGTGCGCCGGGAGGCAGTGCATGAAGAGGGCATCGGGCTTGGCCACGGCCATCATGTCGGCGTCCACGCACCAGTCGGTGAAGGCGGCGCGGCGGGCCTCGTTCTCGGCCTCGTAGCCCATGCTGGTCCAGACATCGGTCGTGACCAGATCGGCACCCCGGCAGGCTTCCATGGGGTCGGCGAAGACCTTGTAGCAGTCGGGGCTGCTGATGCCGGCCACCTTGGGGTCGACTTCGTAGCCGCTGGGCGTACTGACATGCACGGTGAAACCCAGGATCTCCGCTGCCTGCAGCCAGGTGTTGGCCATGTTGTTGCCATCACCCACCCAGGCCACCACCCGGCCCTTGAGGCAGCCCATGTCGATGCCGCCGCGGCGGTCCATGCCGCGCGCTTCCAGGAAGGTGAAGAGGTCCGCGACGATCTGGCAGGGATGGAACTCGTTGGTCAAACCATTGATCACCGGCACACGCGAATGGGCGGCAAAACGCTCGATCTTGCTTTGCTCGAAGGTGCGGATCATCACCAGGTCAACCATGCGGCTGATGACGCGGGCGCTGTCTTCCACGGGCTCGGCGCGGCCCAGTTGGCTGTCGCCCGTGGTGAGGTGCACCACCGAGCCGCCCATCTGGTACATGCCGGCCTCGAAGCTCACCCGTGTTCGGGTGCTGGCCTTCTCGAAGATCATGGCCAGGGTGCGATCCTGCAGGGGCTGGTACTTCTCGTAGTTCTTGAAGCGGCGTTTGATGATGGAGGCGCGCTCGAACAGGTGAGCGTACTCTTCGGCGCGGAAGTCCTTGAACTGGAGGTAGTGGCGCATGAGGCTGTCCCCGGGCTTCATGCCTGGGTCTCCGAGAGGAATTGCTTGATCTGGGGCGCGAGCAGGCTCACCACCTGGGCGGCTTCCTCGCTGGACATGACGAGGGCAGGCACCAGGCGGATGACACGGTCGGCGGTGACGTTGATCATCAGGCCGGCTTCGGCGCAACGGCCCACCATCGCGCCGGCCGGGCGATCCAGTTCAATGCCCAGCATCAGGCCCTGACCGCGCACGTCCTTGACGCCAGCCACGCCAGCCAGCTCACCTGCCAGGCCGGCCTTGAGTTCGGCGCCCACCTTGGCGGCATTGGCCAGCAGGTCTTCCTCGATCATCAGGCGCAGGGTTTCCACGCCAGCGCGCATGGCCAGGGGATTGCCGCCGAAAGTCGTGCCATGGTTGCCGGGCTGCAGGACCTTGGCCGCACGTGGCCCGCAAACCACTGCCCCGACCGGCACGCCCGAACCCAGGCCCTTGGCCAGGGGCATGACGTCCGGCTTGATGCCTGCCCATTGATGGGCAAACCACTTGCCGGTGCGGCCGATACCGCACTGCACCTCGTCCAGCATCAGCAGCAGGTCCCGGCGATCGCAGACCGCGCGCAACTGCTGCAGGAACTCGATGCGCGCCGCCTGCACGCCGCCTTCGCCCTGGATGGTCTCCAGGAAGATGGCTGTGATGTTGGGGTGTGCGTCCAGGGCCTTCTCGACCGCGGCGATGTCGTTCAGCGGCACGCGGACAAAACCTGGCACCAGCGGGCCGAAGCCGGCGTGGATCTTCGGGTTGGCCGTGGCCGAGAGCGTGGCCAGGGAGCGGCCGTGGAAAGCGCCTTCAAAGACCAGGATCTCGGGATTGGTGTTGCCACGGTCGTTGCCGAACTTGCGGGCAATCTTGATCGCGGCCTCGTTGGCTTCCAGGCCCGAATTGCAGAAGAAGGCATTGGTCAGGCCCGACAGCTCCACGAGCTTGGCAGCAAGCTGCTCCTGCAGCGGCACGTGGTAGTAATTGCTGCAGTGGATCATTTTGCCGATCTGGTCCTGCAGGGCGGGGACCAGCTTGGGGTGTGCATGGCCCAAGGTGTTCACCGCGATGCCGCCCAGCGCGTCCAGGTATCGTCGCCCGTTCACGTCCCAGACCCAGACGCCCTTGCCGTGCGACAGCGCGATCGGCAGGCGGCCATAGGTATGCATCACATGCGGTTCGGACGGAACGGAAGGCGCAGAGGCGTTCATCAACTCTCCATGTCGGATGGGTGGGGTAAAGGCGTTCCCGCGTCGTGCTGTGGCAGTCCAGCTGCGTCAATCCAGCGTCAGGCCGGGAGCGGATGATTCTAAGGTTGCGTCCCGGGCAGCTGCGGGTTTTCGCCAAGAAGTGCCTGGCAAAGATGCCCCTTGGTAACTCGCTCGTGCTGCGGCGCAACACATCCAAGGCACAATAGCGGTTTGCCGTTCATTCCGTTGTCCGGGCGGCCGCCGTTTCCATCCATGACCCAAGTCCCAAAGCCTCGCGAAGTGTTCATCCAAGGTGTCACCCTGGAAGGGCGCACGTTCCGTCCCAGCGACTGGGCGGAGCGGCTGGCGGGGGCCATGTCCTGCTTCCGCCCCGGCGGCGCGAAGGCGGGCATCGGGGCGCACATCGGCTATTCGCCCTACTGTGTGCCACGGGTGATCAACGGCATCAAGTGCGTGATCGTCAACGAGGAGCTGAAGTCGGTCGAGCCCATGGCCTGGGACTTCGTCATGAACTTCGCTCGTGACAACCACCTGCAGGTCGCCGAGGCCTGTCTGCTGCCCGAGCGCGGCGAGCGCTGAGACTCCGGGCGCAGGGGCTGCCCGCCCTGGATCTTCTCCTTCCTCACCTCAGCTTGCCGTCAGGTTCGGCGTTGGCGTCGGCTGCGCCACAGGGCCAGGCATTCGGCGCCACCCCACAGGAGCAAGCTGGTGGCAACGCGCAGGCGTTGCCCGATTCGCATGGGGGGCTTGTGCATGGCGTGATCCATCGGGCGTGCCGCCTTTGTGGCGTCCTCGGGGGAAGATGGCTGGCAGCCTAGCCGGCATGCATGACGAAAGCATGGCGCGGGCCTGGGCTGTTTGGCGCATGGCGGGCTTTGTCGGCCCTGGCTATGCTGACCGCTCATCCTGCCGGCCTCGGCTGATGCCGCTGATCCGGTGACTCCGGTGACTCCGGTGACATCAGACGGCCTGCAGGCATCTGCAGGCCTGCTGCACGTCCGTCGCCCGACACCCTTGCTGGAATCCCTGACCCTGCTCGACCGGCTGCAATCGCAGTCCCGCGGCCTCCTGGAGCGCCATGACGTGGCTGTGGTGGAGGTGGCTGGGCAGTCGCTGCCCGTGCCGGTGCTCAGCTTGGGCAGCCGTGCGCCCGAGGCGCCGGCCATCGGCTTCTTTGGCGGGGTGCATGGCCTGGAGCGCATTGGCAGCCAGGTGGTGCTGTCCTACCTGGCCAGCCTGGTTGCCCGCCTGGGCTGGGACGAGCTGCTGCACCAGCAACTGCAGGGACTGCGCATGGTCTTCATGCCCTTGGTGAACCCGGGCGGGCTGTTGCTGGGCACGCGCGCCAACCCCGCTGGCGTGGACCTGATGCGTAACGCGCCGGTCGAGGCGGAGCGCCCGGTGCCTTTCCTGGTGGGCGGGCAGCGCCTCAGCGCCAGCCTGCCCTGGTATCGCGGCAGGACGGGTGCCAAGTTGGAACCGGAAGCGCAAGCCCTTTGTCAGGTGGTTTGTGACGAACTGTTGCGCCACCGCGCCGCCCTGTCCATCGACTGCCATTCAGGATTCGGCCTCGATGACAGAATCTGGTTCCCGTTCGCTTACAGCACAAAGCCAATCCTGCATCTGCCGGAGATGCTGGCGCTGAGCGAATTGCTGGACCAGACCCACGCCCAGCACCGCTATGTGTTCGAGCCGCAGAGTCGGCAATACCTGACGCACGGGGATTTGTGGGATTACCTGTATCTGGAATCCTGCCAAATGTCCGACCGCGTTTTTCTTCCCCTGACCCTGGAGATGGGCTCCTGGGTGTGGGTCAAGAAGAATCCTCGCCAGCTCTTTTCACGGGATGGCATCTTCAATCCCAAGGTGAGCCATCGCCAGCAGCGGGTCCTGCGCCGCCATCTTGGCTGGCTGGACTTCTGCGCCAGGGCTGCCTTCAGCATGCCGCGCTGGCTGCCATCTGGTGCAGGGCGCGAGCAGGCGCGCGAGCGGGCGCTGGACCGCTGGTACCGAGGGGGCGGGCATGAGCGATGAAGTGGCGGCAACCTGGGTATTGCTGCGCGGCCTGACCCGCGAATCGGGCCACTGGGGACGCTTCCCGCTGCAGATGATGCAGGGGCTGCGCGCGACGCAGGGGCCGGTGCGTGTGCTGACCCTGGATTTGCCGGGCAATGGCGCGCGGTTCCGGGAGAAGAGTCCGACGGACATCGGCGAGATGGTGGAGGATCTGCGCGAGCAACTGCGCCGCGCGGGTGTGGCCGGGCCTGTCCATGTGTTGGCTCTCAGCCTGGGGGGTATGGTGGCGGCGGAATGGGCACAGCGCTATCCCGCCGAGCTTGCGGCGGCTGTGCTGGCCAGCACCAGCATGAAACCCTTCAGTCCGTTTTTCAGGCGACTGCGCCCCACCAACTACCTGACCCTGGTGGCCATGAGTCTGGCGCGGTTTGCTGCGCGCTGGCGCGAGCGCCATGTGCTGCAACTGACCTCCCAGCTGATGTGCCACTCCGAGGAGGTGCTGGACGACTGGGTGGCCTTGCACCGGCGGCATCCGGTCAGCGGGCGCAATGTGCTGCGCCAGTTGTGGGCTGCCATGAACTACCGCGCCAGCCGTGCGCGGCCCCGGGTGCCCATGCTGTTGCTGTGCGGGCAGGGGGACATGCTGGTGGATTGGCGCTGCTCCCAGGCGGTGAGCCGCGGCTGGGGGCTGCCCCTGCGCATGCATACGCGGGCCGGTCATGACATCCCGCTGGACGATCCGGACTGGGTGGTGCGCGCGGTGGGCGACTGGCTGGCCAAGAGAGAGCTGATGAATGGTGCCGGCACCCAGCCCATGGAGCTGGAAACCGTGCCACTGCCCATGGCTTGAGCCTGTTCGGCGTGCGGCTCGAATGCCTCGGGTGGTTCTTGTCCGCTAAGGTCGGGAATCCGGGCAACACCAGTTACCCTGGTCATTCGCGCTGAGCTTTGGCTGGTGGCATGAAAAAGGCCCGCCAGAGGCGGGCCTTTCATTTCTTTGCACCAGGACTGGTGTTTCAGGCAGCCAGTGCCTTGATCTTGGCGGACAGGCGGCTCTTATGGCGAGCAGCCTTGTTCTTGTGGAAGATGCCCTTGTCGGCGACCGAATCGATCACGGCCTGGGCAGTCTTGAACAGTTCAGCAGCCTTGGTCTTGTCGCCAGCGACCACGGCTTTTTGCACGTTCTTGATGACGGTGCGGAATTTGGAGCGCAGAGCCGTGTTGGCGGCGTTCAGCTTCACGTCCTGGCGAGCGCGCTTGCGGCCCGATGCCAAACGGACGGTTTTCTTCTTGGCTTTGGAAGAGCTTGCCATGTTCTTTGTTAATCCAGTTGGTGCAAAGACCGCGAGTATAGCACTTGCAAACGGAGTTTCATAGGCCCGACATGCAAATTCGGCCATCTCGCGGAGGAAGCGCCGAATTCTAGGGCACGGCCTTCGCTCATAATCGCCGCCCGTCCGCCCTGCTTGCATGGCCCGGCACTCTCCAGGAGAGGCGGGGCCCGACCCGGTTCCAGCCAGCTTGGCTGAGACAAGAAAGCCGATAAACCTGATGAGTCTGCTGCGTTCCGCGTCCCTGATTTCCGTGCTGACCCTGGCTTCCCGTGTGACGGGGCTGGTGAGGGAGCAGATGGTGGCAGGCCTGTTCGGTGCGAATGCCATGACCGACGCCTTCCTGGTGTCCTTTCGCATTCCCAACCTGCTGCGTCGACTGTTCGCCGAGGGCGCCTTTTCCCAGGCCTTCGTGCCCGCCCTGGCGGCCACGCGGGCCAAGCATGGCGACGAGGCTACCCGTGAGCTGGTGGACGCCGTGGCTACCGTACTCACCTGGGCCTTGCTGGCAACTTGCGTGTTGGGTGTTGTGGCCGCGCCGCTGCTGGTCTGGGCCCTGGGCTCAGGCATGCCCAGGGAAGGGCATGAGGCCGCGGTCGTGATGACTCGCTGGACCTTTCCCTACATCGGGTGCATGTCCCTGGTGGCGCTCTCGGCCGGCGTGCTCAACACCTGGAAGCGCTTCATGGTGCCGGCTGTAACGCCGGTGCTGCTGAACCTCAGCTGCATCATCGTGGGCGCTCTGCTGGCGAAGCAGTTGCCGGCCTGGGGATATCCAGGCATCTATTCCATGGCCTTGGGCGTGATGGTGGGTGGCGTGCTGCAGTTGGCCGTGCAGGTGCCGGCGCTGAGGCGCATCGGCATGCTGCCGCGCATCGGCTTGAGCTGGGCGGCCTTGCGTCGTGCCCAGCACCACGGCGGCGTGCTGCAGGTCCTGAAGCAGATGGGGCCTGCATTGCTGGGCGTGGGGGTGTCCCAGGTCTCGCTGCTGATCAATACCCAGATCTCCAGCCACATCGCCGAGGGCGCCACCTCCTGGCTCAACTATGCGGACCGTCTGATGGAGTTCCCCATCGGCCTGCTGGGCGTGGCCCTGAGCGCCGTGCTGACACCGCAGCTGGCCGCCGCACAGGCCAGCGAGCAGGCCGATCGCTACTCTGCCTTGCTGGATTGGGGTTTGCGCATGGTGATGCTCCTGGCCCTGCCGTGCGCTGTGGCGCTGCTGGTCTTCGCCGAGCCCCTGGTGGCGACGCTCTACCACCGTGGCGCCTTCCAGGCCGGCGACGTGGAGCGTACCGCGGAGGCTGTCATGGGTTGGGGGGTCGGCCTGCTGGGCCTTGTGGCGATCAAGGTGCTGGCGCCGGGGTTCTACGCCCGCCAGGACAGTGCAACCCCGGCGCGCATTGCCATCGCCGTGCTGCTGCTGACCCAGGTGTTCAATCTCATCCTGGTGCCCACCATTGGCGTTGCGGGACTGGCACTCTCCATCGGCCTGGCGGCCCTTGTCAATGCGGCGGTGCTCTTGCGCGGCTTGCGCCAGCGAGGGGCCTATACGCCAGCGCCGGGCTGGGGCGCCTTCATGCTTCGCGTGCTGCTGGCCTGTCTGGCCATGGGGGCGCTGCAATGGTGGCTGGGAAGACAGCTGGACTGGGTCGAGCTGGGTCGGCACGAGATGCAACGCGCAGGCTGGATGGCCCTGAGCCTTGGCGGCTCGGCCCTGGTCTATTTCGCGGTCCTGCTCTTGTCCGGGTTGAAACTGCGTGAGTTTGCGCGCCGCCACTGAGGCGTGGATGATGTGCCCATGACAGCCTTTCTGGACCTGGCCGGCGCGGATCCGCTGGACTACTTCGCCCGGCTGGTGGCCGAGGACGAGAGCCTGAACCTGCTGGAGGCCGCGGCCACCCTGGCCCAGGATGAATGGCCGCAGCTCGACGTGCAGCAGTTGCTGGCGGATGTCGACGAGCTGGCGCTCAGGCTGAAGCGCCGTGTGCCGCCGGATGCCGTCGCCAGCCAGCGCCTGCGCCTGCTGAACCAGTTCTTCTTCCAGGATCTGGGCTTTGCGGGCAATGTCAACGACTACTACGCCTCGGCCAACTCCTATCTGCACGAGGTGCTGAAGACCCGGCGCGGCATCCCCATCAGCCTGAGCCTGCTGTATGCCGAGCTGGCCCTGCAGCTGGGCTTGCGGGCACGGGGAATCTCTTTTCCAGGGCATTTCCTGGTGTGTCTGAAACTGCCGGCGGGCGACGTGGTGATGGACGTCTTCCACGGGCGTTCGCTCTCGCGTGATGCGCTGGAGGAGCTCCTGCATCCGCTGCGCGAGCGGGCAGGGGTGAGCGATCCGGCGGACCTGCCCTTGGAGCTCTTTCTCCAGCCCTGCAGTCCGCGCCAGTGGTTGGCGCGCATGCTGCGCAACCTCAAGGAGATCCATCGGCGCGCCGCGGCCTGGGTCTTGCTGCTGCAGGTTCAGCACAGGCTGCTGATCCTGCTGCCGGATGATGCCGAGGAGTTGCTGGATCGCGCTTACACCCTGGAGCGTCTCATGCAGTGGCCCGAAGCTGTGGCCGACTATGAACGCCTGCTGGGTCTGCACCCTCCCGTCGAGCTGGCGCAGCAGGCGCGCGCGCGTCTGGATCAGCTGCGCCAATCGCCCGGCGGGCGCATGCTGCATTGAGCGACCCGGCTCTCGCCCCGGCCAGGCCCTCAGCCAGGGGGCGCAACAGACCCTAGAATCCGGGCCTGCTTCCCATGGCCCCGCCTGCCGCCGGTGTTTCACAGCAGGACCGCAACCCTTTACCCACATCACACCCGCATGACCTTGAGCAAGACCCAACGCTATGCGCTGGCCTGGACGGCCCTGGCCCTGCTGTGCCTGGGGCTGGTCTGGCTGCTCTCGCCGGTGCTGGCGCCCTTCCTCACTGCCGGCATCCTGGCCTATGCCCTGAGCCCTGCGGTCGAGGCCCTGACGAGGCGTCGCGTGCCCCGGCTGCTGGCCGTGGTCCTGGTGGAGCTGGCAGCCGTGGTGGCCTTGCTTTCCCTCTTTCTGCTTCTGCTGCCCATCCTCAGCCGCGAGCTGCCCCAGTTGCGTGAGCAGATTCCCGTGCTGGCCAATGCCTTGAACAAGCATGTGGCACCCTGGCTGTCCCAGCATGGTGTGCAGGTGGCCCTGGATACGGCCAGCATCAAGGCCTTTGTGCTCAAGTACCTCGACGCCAATCTGGAGGATTGGCTTGCCACCGCCCTCAGTTCGGCGCGTATCGGTGGAAGCTTCGTGCTGGCCATCGTGGGCAATGCCGTGCTGCTGCCGGTGGTGCTGTTCTACCTGCTGCATGACTGGCACCGTCTGCTCGCACGGGCCTGGGACCTGGTGCCCCCGCGCCTGCGGCCGCCGGTGGGGCGCTTTCTGCATGAGTGCGACACCATGCTGGGCCAGTACCTGCGCGGCCAACTGCTGGTGATGCTGCTGCTGGCCGTCTACTACAGCGCAGCCCTGATGCTGGCCGGCTTTGACCTGGCCCTGCCCGTGGGCATCTTCACGGGGCTGGCGGTTTTCATCCCCTATCTGGGTTTCGGCCTGGGGCTGCTGTTGGCGCTCATGGCTGCACTGCTGCAGTTCGCCAATCTCTATGGCCTGCTGGCTGTGGCCGTGGTGTTCAGCCTCGGCCAGTTGCTGGAGAGCTTCGTGCTGACACCCCGCCTGGTGGGGGAGCGCATCGGCCTGTCGCCGCTGATGGTGATCTTCGCCCTGCTGGCCTTTGGCCATCTGTTCGGTTTTGTCGGCGTGCTGATCGCCTTGCCCGTGTCCGCCCTGGGGGTGGTTGCCGCGCGCCGTCTGCGCGAGGCCTACCTGTCCAGCGCCCTGTACCAGAGTCCCCGTTCTTGAAGCAGATCCCGCTGGCGCTCGGTCCCGAGCCGCATTACTCCTTCGACAACCTCCTGCCTGGCGCCAACGAGGCGGCCCTGGCGCACCTGCAGTCCCTGCGCCCGGGAGAGCCACCCGTGTTCCTCTGGGGGCAGGCCGGTTGCGGCAAGACCCATGTGCTGCGCGCCCTGGCCCAGTCATGGCAGGCGGCGGGTGCCCAGGTCGGCTGGTACGACGCCGACACGCCGCTGCCCTGGGAGCTGCCCGCCCACCCCAGCCTGCTGCTGCTGGACGACTGCGACCGCTTCGATCCCGGCCAGCAACACGCGGCCTTCACGCTCTTCGTCGAGGCGGCCACGCTGGGCCTGGCCGTGGTGTCCACCGGCGTGGCACCGCCCATAGACCTTGAGCTGCGCGAGGACCTGCGCACCCGCCTCGGCTGGGGGCCGACCTATGCCCTGCAGCCTCTGCCCGAAGGCGAGATGCGCGCCGCCCTGCGCCGTGAGGCCGACCGCCGTGGCATCGTGCTCAGCGACGAGGTCATGGACTACCTCCTGACCCGCTTCGCTCGCGACCTCAAGCACCTGATGGGCCTGCTGGACAGGCTCGATGAATTCGCCCTGGCCAACAAGCGGGCCGTGACGGTGCCCCTGCTGCGCCAGATGCTGCTCGACCAAGGAAGCTGATGAACCTCACCCTGTTCGATCTCGACGGCACCCTGATCCCGGGTGATTCCGACCATGCCTTTGGGCAGTTCATGGTCCAGATCGGCTGGGCCGAGGGGGCTGACTGGGCGCGGCGCAACGACGAGTTCTTCGCCCAGTACCAAAGCGGCCAGCTCAATCTGCACGACTACATCGCTTTCGCGACCTCGGTCTGGCGCTCGCGTCCCCTGGAAGAGGCTCTGTCGGTGCGCCAGCGCTTCATGGCCGAGGTGATGCAGCCCATGATGCGCGACAATGCGCGGGCCCTGGTGCGTCAACACCAGGCGCGCGGTGACCTGGTGGCCATCGTGACCGCCACCAACGAATTCGTGACCACTCCCATCGCCGAGGCCTTTGGTGTGTCTGATCTGATTGCGGTGCAGCTGCAGCGGGATGCCACGGGCCACTACAACGGGGCCATCCACGGCGTGCCGTCCTTCCAGGCCGGCAAGATCGTACGCGTCGAGCAATGGCTGGCCGGGCAGGGGCGGGCGCTGAAGGATTTCGAGCAAGTGCATTTCTACAGCGATTCGGTGAACGACCTGCCCCTGATGGAGCGGGTCAGCCACCCTGTCGCGACCAACCCTTCTGCAGCGCTGGCACAGATTGCCCAGGCCCGGGGCTGGCCTATCCTGAATCTCTTTGCATGATCAAGAACCTGATTGACAAGCTGCTGGGCAAACCCGGCAAACCCGATGCCAAGGCGGGTGCCAAGGCCAAGTCCGGCGCGCACGCCCTGGGCAAGCGCGTCGAGATCGGCGCGGCCGAGCACGGCATCGACCCCGAGCTGCTCGACGATCGCGCCGTCAAGGTCGTGCGCACGCTCAGCGACGCAGGCTTCGAGGCCTATATCGTCGGTGGCGCGGTGCGCGACCTGCTGCTGGGCCGGCGTCCCAAGGATTTCGACGTGGCGACCAACGCCACCCCTGAGCAGGTCAAGGGCCTGTTCCGCCGGGCCTTCATCATCGGCCGTCGCTTCCGCATCGTGCACGTGGTCTACGGGCGCGGGCGTGAGCATGAGGTGATCGAAGTCTCGACCTTCCGTGCCCTGCTGGCCAACGAGGCCGCCGAGCAAGTCAGTGGCAATGAGAAGACCTCCAAGGACGAGCTGGCCGGCAAGAGCCATGTGGTCGATGCCAGCGGCCGCGTGCTGCGCGACAACGTCTGGGGGCCGCAGATCGAAGACGCTGCCCGCCGCGACTTCACCATCAATGCCATGTACTACGAGCCCCAGCGCGAGCTGGTGGTGGACTACCACGGTGGCTTTGCCGACGTGAAAAAGCGCGTTCTGCGCATGATCGGCGATCCGGAGACCCGCTACCGCGAGGATCCGGTGCGCATCCTGCGTGCCGTGCGTTTCGCTGCCAAGCTGGGTTTCGAGCTTGAGCCCAAGACCCGCGCGCCGGTCAAGGCCATGATCCCCCTGCTGCAGAACGTGCCCATCTCTCGCATGTTCGACGAGATGATCAAGCTGCTGCAGACCGGCCATTCCCTGGCCAGCCTGGACGAGCTGCGCAAGCAGGGCCTGGGTCGCGGGGTGTTCTCCATCCTGGATGCGGTGCTGGACGAGAAGGGTGCTCTGCCGGACGAGGCGCGCGGCCAGTTTGTGCGTCGCGCGCTGGAGGACACCGATCGCCGCGTGGCCGAGGGCCGCAGCGTCGCCCCCAGCTTCATGCTGGCCTGCATGCTGTGGCATGAGGTCCAGGGGCGCTGGCAGCGCCTGCGCGATGGTGGCGAGCCGGCCGTGCCGGCTCTGCAGCAAGCCATTGACCTGGTTTTCGACGCTCGTATCGGCGACATCTCAGGCCGCGGCAAGCTGGCCGCAGACATGCGCGAGATCTGGATGATGCAGCCGCGCTTCGAGCGTCGCAGTGGCAACGGCCCTTACAGCCTGGTCGAGCAGCCGCGCTACCGCGCCGGCTTCGATTTCCTGCTGCTGCGTGCCGAGGTGGGCGATCTGGACATGGCCCTGGTCGACTGGTGGGAAGACTTTGCCCTGGGCAGCGACGAGGAGCGCCGGGCCCTGGTCGAACAGGCGCGCGAGACCGAGCGCCTGCAACGCAAGAGCGGCGGAGGCCGCGTGCGCCAGGTTGCCAAGGGGGCGCTCAGCGGTGAAGTCCGCCCGGCTGCCTCGGGTGCCGAGGCGTCTGCAGAAGAGGGCGGAGATGCCGATGAAGGCGCGGAAGATGAGCGCGAGGGCTCGCCTGCACGCAAGCGCCGCCGTCGTCGCAAGCCGCGTGGCGGCGGTGGTGGATCGGCTCCTGCCGGCTCCGGTGCTGTCGATGCGGGCTGATCCCCGTCGTGCCCTGGGTCGCTCATGAAGGCCTACATCGGGCTGGGCGCCAATCTGGGTGACCTGGTCGCAACCCTGCAGGCTGCCTTGTCGGCTTTGGACAGGCTGCCTCAGTCGCGGCTGATCGGGGTGTCCTCGGGCTGGCGCAGCGCGCCGGTCGATGCGGGCGGCCCGGACTTTCTCAATGCCGTGGCCTGTCTGGAGACGGCATTGGCTCCCCTGGACTTGCTGGATGCCTTGCAGTCCATCGAGTTGGCATACGGCCGCGAACGGCCCTACCACCACGCCCCCCGCACCCTGGACCTGGACTTGCTGCTGATGGAGGGTCAGGTCTTGTCCGAGCCCAGGCTTCAGCTGCCGCACCCGCGCCTGCACCAGCGTGCCTTCGTGCTCAGGCCGCTGCTTGAGCTGGCGCCCGAGCTGGCCCTGCCCGGCATTGGCCGGCTGGATGCGCTGCTGCCGGCCGTCGCAGGGCAGCGCCTGCATCATGATGGGGTCTTGTGGCCCCAGGCCGGGAGCTGAAGTCCTTCCGGCTCAATCCTGGAGCACTTCCATGCCATTCTTCAACTGGGCCGGGACGGCCTCCATGGCCTACTGGCAGACCGTCGGCCTGTTGCTGCTCTCCAATGTCTTCATGACCTTTGCCTGGTACGGGCACCTGAAAGACCTGGCCGCGCGGCCCTGGTGGATCGCCGCCCTGGTGAGTTGGTCCATTGCCCTGTTCGAGTACCTGCTGCAGGTGCCGGCCAACCGCATTGGCTATGCCGGCGGCGTCAGTCTCGCCCAGCTCAAGATCACCCAGGAGGTCCTGACCCTGGCTGTCTTCGTGCCTTTCTCCATGTTCTTCATGGGGCAGCCCTTCAAGACGGACTATGTGTGGGCCGGTCTGTGCCTGCTGGGGGCGGTCTATTTCATTTTCCGCAGTGCCTGAGTCCACGCTGGGCGCCCATGGTGGCGGCTCTGGCTGTCATCTGCCGTCATGGAACTGTCACAGTTCGTGCGCTACTCGCCATTACACTTCCGGCTTTGCCACGTTGTGATGACGTGGTGATGACCATTCCATTACATCTCACCCTATTGACTCACTGTGGACTGAGGTCGGCTGATCAGCCTGCCCTTTCTGCCAGGAGAACCCATGCTGTTTGGCAAGCTGCTGCCCAAAGAGGGCAATTTTTTTGAGCTATTCAACGAGCACGGCGCCCAGATCGCCGAAGGTGCCCGGGCCTTCATGGCCATGTGCCAGAACTACAGCGACATCACGTTGCGCGAGAAGTTCGCTGCCGACGTGGATGCCTATGAGCATCACGCCGATCGCGTGACGGCCGAGGTCAATCGCCTCCTGCATCGCACCTTCATCACGCCGATCGACCGTGAGCAGATCCACAGCCTGATCAACGCCATGGACGACATCCTGGACCTGCTGCAGGACTCCAGCGAGACCATGCAGCTCTATGACGTGCGGTCCATCCCCGAGGACGTGCTGCGCCTGGCCGAGCTGTCGGCCAAGTGCTGCGAACGCGTGCAGCATGCCGTCACGCTGCTGCCCAAGCTGAGCCAGCCGCAGACGGCTGAGGCCGCCATCAAGACCTGCGAAGAGATCGACAAGCTCGAGTCCGACGCAGACCGCGTCATGCGCTCGGCCATGTCCCGCCTGTTCCGCGAGCAGGAAGATGTGCGCGAGCTGATCAAGCTCAAGGCCATCTACGAGCAGCTGGAGTCCATCTCCGACCGCTGCGAGGACGTCGCCAACCTGATCGAGGGCATCGTCCTCGAGAACTCCTGACGCGCCTCGATTCATGGAAACCATCAACGTTGCGTTCTGGGTCGTCGTGCTGCTGGTCGTGCTGGCCGTGCTGTTCGACTTCATGAACGGTTTTCATGACGCCGCGAACTCCATCGCTACGGTCGTCTCCACCGGCGTGCTGAAGCCACAGCAGGCGGTGCTGTTTGCTGCCTTCTTCAACGTCATCGCCATCGCCTTCTTCCAGCTCAACGTAGCTGCCACCATCGGCAAGGGCATCGTTGAGCCGGGCATTGTGGACCACCACATCGTCTTCGGTGCGCTGATCGGGGCCATCACCTGGAACCTGATCACCTGGTACTACGGCATTCCCTCGAGCTCCTCGCATGCGCTGATCGGCGGCATCGTGGGCGCGGTGATCGCCAAGGTCGGCGTGCAGGGCCTGGTGGCCAAGAAGATCGGCATCACGGTGCTGTTCATCTTCGTGTCGCCGGTGCTGGGCTTCGTGCTCGGCTCGTTGCTCATGGTGGCTGTGGCCTGGTTGTTCCGCCGCTCCTCGCCGCTGCGCGTGGACAACTGGTTCCGCCGCCTGCAACTGGTGTCGGCCGGCCTGTACAGCCTGGGCCATGGGGGCAATGACGCGCAAAAGACCATCGGCATCATCTGGATGCTGCTCATGGCGGCGGGCTATGCCGAGGCGGGTGCCAAGCTGCCCCCGACCTGGGTCATCTGGGTTTGCTACCTGGCCATCGGCGCCGGCACCATGTTCGGCGGCTGGCGCATCGTGCAGACCATGGGCCAGAAGATCACCAAGCTCAAGCCTGTGGGCGGCTTCTGCGCCGAAACTGGCGGCGCGCTGACGCTGTTCCTGGCGACGGCGATGGGCGTGCCGGTCTCGACCACGCACACCATCACCGGCGCCATCGTCGGTGTGGGCTCCACGCAGCGGGCCTCGGCCGTGCGCTGGGGCGTGGCGGGCAACATCGTCTGGGCTTGGATCTTTACCATCCCGGCTGCCGCCTTCGTGGCCGGTCTGTGCTACTGGGTGAGCTTCAAGCTGTTCTGAGCCCGACGCTTTGGCTGTGCAAGAACAAAGGCCCGGCTGCTGATGCAGTCGGGCCATTTTCATGGGGCTGTCCGTACGCCTGGCTTTGGCTCTTGTGTGCCGGCGCCGAGCGTTCTGCCATCACCTGGCCTGACGGACCCGCCTGATGGCACCGCGAGGTGGGGCGCCATCAGGCGGGGGGCGTGTCTTACTGGCTCAATTCCTTGGCTGCCTCTGCTTGGCTTTCAAAGTAGCGCTGGGCGGAAAAGGCAATGGTGGTCATCAGGCAGGCGCCGCCCACCATGAGGCAGGCCACGACGCCGATGATGGCGCCCCAGCCGCTGGCGCGCCCGCTGCGGCCGTTGTTGTGGATCTGGTTCCAGCGCTCGTCCGGCGTCAGGCCCCAGACAATGCCTTGCAGCATGGCAATGGACAGCATCAGCCCCAGCAGCGGCATCAGCATCCAGGCCAGGCGGTCGTCCTGGCCCAGGACGTCCATGCGGTGGATGCCATAGAGCCCGGCCAGGCTGGGCCAGGGGAAGAGCCAGGCCAGCTTGTCACGAAAGCCATGGACGTAGAGCCGGTGCAGGCCGAAGGCCCCCAGGCCCAGGGCCAGCCAGGTGGCGAGCGTCTTGGAGCGGTAGCTCAGGGTAGGGGGGGAAGCCTGGCTCATGCGTCCTCCGCGGGGGTGTTGTCGCCATGGCCGAGCTGGCGCTGCATCAGCACCACGTCCAGCCAGCGGCCGAACTTCCAGCCTGAGGACTTCAGCAGGCCCGTGGGCTCGAAGCCCAAGGCGCGGTGCACGCCCACCGAACCGTGGTTCTGGGAATCGCCGATCACCGCCAGCATCTGCCGTGCGCCCGCGCGCTCGCAGCGCGCGATGAGCTCGGCCAGCAGCAGCCGGCCCACGCCCTGGCCCTGGGCGGTGGGGGCCAGGTAGATCGAGTCCTCCACGCAGAAGCGGTAGGCCATGCGGGGGCGGAAGTAGTTGGCGTAGGCGTAGCCCAGCACCTCCTCGCCGCGCACCGCCACCAGGTAAGGCAGGGCGCGGGACAGCACTTCGGCGCGGCGGCGGCCCATCTCGGCCAGGTCGGGGACGTCCGTCTCGAAAGTGCCGGTTCCATGCAGCACGGCATGCTTGTAGATGGCCTGGATGGCGGGCAGATCGGCGTCCTGGCTGGGGCGGATCAGCAGCGGGAGGGCTTGGGACATGGGGGGAGGATCGAGGGCAGGGGGGGTGAAAATGGCGGAAAACAGGAGCGCCAGAGATTCTCTGCCGCGACTTGCTATCGCAATTGGATTTGCGAGTTTATAATGCCAGGTTTTGGTGCCGGTCGCGGGGGGACTCGCGGCGTATCTACGGTGCCAACAACCGGTGCACCCCGAAAGCCTGGAGATGGCGAGCGGGATGTCCCATGGTCTGCTTGCCCTGAGTGTCTCCTGGTGCGGTAGAACGCTTCAACTCAAAGGACTCATCATGGTCGTGATTCGACTCGCACGCGGCGGCTCTAAGAAGCGCCCCTTCTACAACATCGTCGTCGCCAACAGCCAGGAGCGTCGTGACGGCCGCTTCATCGAGCGCGTGGGCTTCTACAACCCCGTGGCTTCCGGCAATGCCGAAAGCCTGCGCGTGGTGCAAGACCGCGTGGCCTACTGGGTTGGCGTCGGCGCCCAGCTGTCGCCCACCGTGGCCCGTCTGGTCGACCAGGCCAAGAAGGCTGCCTGAGCGTCCGCTCAGCTGATATCGAGCCTTGCGCGTGACTGCCCCCGAGACCCGTTCCCCCGCTGAAGCTGCCGATGCAGCCTGGCCGGATGACGCCATCGAGGTCGCGCGCATTGCCGATGCCTGGGGCATCAAGGGCTGGTTCAAAGTCCATGCTCATTCCGCTGATCCCCAGGCGATCTTCGCGACCCGGCGCTGGTTCCTGAAACCCGCCGAGACCGCGATCCCAGGCAAGGGCACCGTGCCCGGCCTGCTCAAGATTCTTTCCCTGCGTGAGCATGGCGATGGCCTGGTGGCCAGCGCCGAGGGCGTGTCTGACCGCAACGGGGCCGAGGCCCTGCGCGGTGCCCGCGTCTTCGTCTCACGCACGCATTTCCCCAAGGCCGATCCGGACGAGTTCTACTGGGTGGACCTGGTGGGCCTCACCGTGGTGAACCGCCAGGGCGAGACCCTGGGCGAGGTGATCGGCCTGCTCGACACCGGTCCGCATGCCGTGCTGCGCATTCAGCCCGCCGGGCTGACCGCCCCGGTCAAGCCGGAGCAGGAACGCCTGATCCCCTTCGTGTCCGCCTTCGTCGATGATGTGAGCCTGCAAGAGCGCCGCATCACGGTGGACTGGGGTCTGGACTTCTGAGTCCTGCCTTGCCGTGGCGCCTGCCGCATGCGCGTCGACCTCATCACCCTGTTTCCTGAGCTGTTCGCCCCGCATCTGTCGGTGGGCGTGACGCGTCGTGCCTTCGAGAGTCGTCAGGTCGACGTCCAGCTCTGGCAGCTGCGCGACTACGCCGAAGACAACTACCGCCGCGTCGATGACCGCCCCTACGGCGGTGGCCCTGGCATGGTCATGCTGGTGGAGCCGCTGGAGCGCGCGCTGGCGGCCGTCTTGACGGCCCGGCAGGCCAGTGGCGCCGATGCCGGTGCAGCGCCGCAGATCATCCATTTCAGCCCCACGGGCCGTCGCATGGATCAGTCCCTGGTCCGCGAACTCGCGCAGGGGCCTGGGGCTGTGTTGCTGTGCGGGCGCTACGAGGGCATGGACCAGCGCTTCCTGGATCGCCACGTCACCCTGGAGCTGAGCCTGGGCGATTTCGTACTCAGCGGCGGCGAGCTGCCGGCCCTGGCCTTGTTGGATGCCGTCGCGCGGCTGCAGCCCGGCGTGCTCAACGATGCCGCCTCGCACGAGCAGGACAGCTTCTCCGACGGCCTGCTGGACTGCCCGCACTACAGCCGCCCCGAAGTGCTGGAAGGGCTCCCCGGCCAGACGGAGCCATTGCCGGTGCCGCCGGTGCTGATGTCTGGCCATCATGCCCAGATCGCCCGCTGGCGCCGCGAGCAGTCCCTGGCGCTGACCTGGCGCCGCCGCCCCGAGCTGATCGAGGCGGCCCGCGCGGCCGGCAAGCTCAGCAAGAAGGACGAGGCCTTCCTCAAGTCTTTGATTGATTGAGCTTTTCAGCTACAATCGTGGGCTTTTCGCGATCCTCTATCGGGCGGAGCCCAGCTTCAAGTCAGTGTTTCTGACGGACAGCCGCTCCAGGAATGCAGGCCAGTTCGGGCCGGTTCCAGTCAATTTCAGGTGCGCCGGTACGATCGTCAGGAGATCGATGTGAATCTGATCCAAACCCTTGAGCAAGAAGAAATTGCTCGCCTGAACAAGACCATCCCCGCTTTCGCCCCTGGCGACACGGTGATCGTCAGCGTGAACGTGGTCGAAGGTACCCGCAAGCGCGTGCAGGCCTATGAAGGCGTCGTGATTGCCAAGCGCAACCGCGGCCTGAACTCCAGCTTCATCGTCCGCAAGATTTCGAGCGGCGAAGGCGTGGAGCGTACCTTCCAGCTGTACAGCCCCCTGATTTCGTCCATCGAAGTCAAGCGTCGTGGTGATGTGCGCCGCGCCAAGCTGTACTACCTGCGTCAGCGTTCGGGCAAGTCCGCTCGCATCAAGGAAAAGCTGGCCTGATGGCCGGTCGTGGGTGGGCCTGCTGGCCAACCCTCGAAAGCCGCCCGGGTCGCAAGGCCCCGGCGGCTTTTTTCATGGCTCTTCATGGTTCGCCCGGGGCGAAGCCCGTCACCACCCTTGGCGACGCAGTGCCTGCCGCCGCAGGCGCTATTTCGGGTATGCTGCGGCAAACGTTTGCCCTAGTGCAGTTTCGCGAGCGCCCAGCCCCTTAGCGGAATATCCGGCTGCCCGCCTTTTCCTTCCTGCCAAGACCTGCCTCACCGTGAGCACGATCAAAGACGTTGCTGCCCTTGCCGGGGTGTCCTTCACCACCGTTTCCCATGTCCTGAACGAAACGCGCCCGGTCAGTGCCGAGGCGCGGCGGCGCGTGCTGGCTGCGGTGGAGGAAATCGGCTATCTGCCCAGTGCAGTGGCCCGCTCCCTGCGCAAGAGCGAGACCCGCATCATCGGCGTGCTGGTGCCCAATGTGCAGAACCCCTTCTTCGCGGAGCTGGTGTGCGGGGTCGAGGAAACCTGCCGCCTGGCCGGGTACTCGGTCTTCCTCTGCAACTCCGACAACGACCCCAAGCGTCAGCAGCAATACATGCGTACTCTGCTGGAAAAGCGCATCGACGGCCTGCTGCTGTCCTCCGCAGGGGACGACGAAGCCCTGGCCCAGATATTCCAGATGGCCCGCGTCCCCTCCGTCACGGTGGACCGCCTGGTGCCGGGCGCCCGGGCTGACCGGGTGAGCGTCAACAACCGCGAGGGCGCGGCGGCGGCGGTGCGCCATCTGCTGGAGCTGGGGCATCGCGCCATCGGCTGCATCAGTGGCCCCGTGGAGTTTGAGGTGGCGCAGGAGCGCATCGCCGGCTGGCGCGAGACCCTGCAGGCTGCGGGCATCGAGCCCGCGCCGCACTGGCTCGTCCACAGTGATTTCAGCTCCCATGGCGGCTACGAAGCCGGCAAGCGCCTGTTGGAGACCGCACCCGAGCTGAGCGCCGTCTTCGCCAGCAACGACCTGATGGCCCTCGGCCTGATGCGGGCCTCGGCCGAGGCCTCGCGGCCGGTGCCGGCCAGCCTGTCCGTGGTGGGCTTCGATGACATCGAGCTCTCCGCCTATGCCTACCCCTCGCTGACTACCGTGGGCTGCTCCATCAAGGAGTTGGGGCGCGAGGCCGGGCGGGCCCTGCTGGCGCGCATCGAGCAACCGCAGGCCAGCCTGCGCGAGGTTCTGATGAAACCGCAGTTGGTGCGCCGCGAGAGCACCGCCGCGCCGGCCACTGCGGCGGCACCGTCATCTGCTGCAGGCAAGGTGGGCAAGTTGGGCAAGGGCGCTGCGGCCGGGAAGGCAGGAAAGAGCGCATGAGCACCGCGCGCGTCGTCGTCGTCGGCAGCATCAACATGGACATGGTGGCCCATGCGCGCCGCCTGCCGCGTCCGGGCGAGACCCTGCCGGGCGAGGACTTCCAGATGGCTCCTGGTGGCAAAGGCGCCAACCAGGCCGTGGCCGCGGCCCGGCTGGGCGCCTCGGTGAGCTTTGTCTCGCGTGTGGGGACGCGTGTCCATGGCCGCGCGCTGATCGCGGCCCTGCGTGCCGAGGGCGTGGACACCGCCCATGTCATCGAGGACGAGTCGGCGCTGCCGGGCATCGCCGTGATCATGGTCGGGCGAGAAGGCGGGGAGAACAGCATCGTCTACGTGCCCGGGAGCAATGCGCAGCTGGCGCCGGCCGATGTCCGGCTGGCCGCGGCGGCGCTGCAGCAGGCCCAGGTGCTGGTGGCACAGCTGGAGGTGCCGCAGCCCGCCATCCTCGAGGCCTTCCGCCTGGCGCGAGAGCGGGGCGTTCGCACCATCCTCAACGCGGCGCCGGCCCTGGCGGTCGATCCTGCTCTGCTGGCGCTCACCGACTGCCTGGTGCTCAACGAGACCGAAGCTGCCCAGCTCGCCGGGCTGCCTGATGCCGTGCAGTCCGCCGAGGCGCTGGCGCGTGCTGCCGCCAGCGCCTTGCGTGCCCAGGGCCTGTGCTGTCTGCTGATCACCCTCGGCGCGCAAGGCGTGCTGGTGGCCGACGAACACGGTCAGCGCCTGCTGCCTGCCCGGCGCGTGCAGGCGGTGGACACCGTCGGCGCCGGTGACACCTTCGTCGGCGGCGTCGCCACCGCCTGGGCCGAGGGGCAGCCGCTGGACGAGGCCGTGCGCCTGGGCCAGGCCGCCGCCGCCTTGGCTGTGAGCCGGGTGGGCGTGCAGAGCGCCATGCCGCGGCGCGAGGAACTGGGCCCTGAATTCGCGGCCCGCATCGCCTGAGGTCCGCATGAAGCAGCCTTTGCAGTCCCGGCCCGTGATCTTCGATACGGACCCGGGCATCGACGACGCCATGGCCCTGTGGATGCTGGCCCGCCATCCCGGGCTGGACCTGCGCGCCATCACCACCGTGCACGGCAACGCCCCGGTGGGGACCACTACCCGCAACGCCCTGGCCCTGGTCGATTTCTTCGGCCTGGACGTTCCGGTGGCTGCAGGCGCTGACGACGCCCTGCTGCCACGCACCGAGCGCTTCTTCCCCACCCAGGTCCACCACGAGGACGGCCTGGGCGGTGGGGCGCCTCTGCTGCCGGCCACCCGGCGTCAGGCGGACCCCCGGCCTGCCTGGCAATTGATCTGCGAGGAGGTCAACGGTGCCCCCGGCGAGATCACCCTCGTGGCCGTGGCCCCGCTGACCAACCTGGCCCTGGCCCTGCGCCATGACCCCGGCATCGCCCACAAGGTGCGCGAGGTCGTGCTCATGGGCGGCGCCTTCGGCCTGCACGGCCATGGCGGGAATGTCACGCCCGTGGCCGAGGCCAACATCATCAACGACCCCGAGGCGGCCGACCTCGTCTTCACCGCGCCTTGGCCCGTGGTGACGGTGGGACTGGACGTCACCCAGCAGGTGGTGATGCCCGAGGTGCTGCTGCAGTCACTGCAAGGCCGCCAGGGTCGCGTGGGCGACTTCTTCTGGCAGATCACCCGGCACTACCAGCGCTACTACGATGGCCGCGATGCCATCGGTGGTCTCTATGCGCACGATGCCAGCGCCGTCGTCTACTGCATTGCGCCGGAGGCCTTCCAGCTGCGCAGCGGCCCCGTCCGCGTGGCCCTGGAGGGCATTGCGCGCGGCCAGACCATCCAGGACCATCTGGGCCTGCACGACGAAAGCCCGGCTTCGCCGTGGCGCGGCTGTCCGGCCCAGCAGGTTTGCGTCGGCGTGGACGCGCAGCGCGTACGCCACGAATTCATGCAACTGTTCGAAGATTCATCCCAGGCCGCGGCAGCGGCCCCTTCCGGAGACACACGATGAGCCACACCACCCTTCTCAAGGCCCGCTGGATCCTGCCCATGACGCCGGGCTGCCAGGTGCTGGAGCAGCATGCCCTCGTCATCCAGGGCGAGCGCATTGCCGCCGTGCTGCCGCAGGCCCAGGCTGCGAGCGCCTACCCGGACGCCGAGCAGGTGGACCTGGGCCAGCATGTGCTGATCCCCGGCCTGATCAATGCCCACACCCACAGCGCCATGTCTCTGCTGCGCGGCGTGGCCGACGACCGTGCCCTGATGGACTGGCTGCAGAACCACATCTGGCCCCTGGAGAAGCAGTGGGTCAGCGACGACTGGGTCTACCAGGGCTCGCTGCTGTCCGCCGCCGAGGCCCTGCGCGGCGGCGTGACCTACCTGAACGACATGTACTTCTTCCCCAAGGCCATGGCGCGGGCGGCGGTGGATGCGGGCATCCGTGCCGGCGTGTCCATCAACGTGATCGACTTCCCCACCGGCTACGCCTCGGGCCCGGACGACTACATCGCCAAGGGCCTGGAGGCCTACGAGCAGTTCAAGGGCGAGTCGCTGCTGGACTGGACCAGTGCACCGCATGCACCCTACACGGTGTCCGACGAGACCTTTGTCAAGCTGCGCCAACTCTCCGAGCAGCACGGCCTGCAGATGCACTGCCACATCCACGAGACCCAGGATGAGATCGACGGCAGCATGAAACAGTTCGGCATGCGCCCCCTGGAGCGCCTGCACAAGCTGGGTCTGCTCAATGAGCGCATGATCGCCGTCCACATGGTCCACCTCAGCGAGGCCGAGATCGCGCTGATCGCAAGGCAGGGCACCCACCTCGTCCACAACCCCAGTTCCAACCTGAAGCTGGCCTCGGGCGTGGCGCCGGTGAAGGCCCTGGAGGCTGCAGGCGTCAATACGGTGCTGGGCACCGACGGCGCCGCCTCCAACAACCGGCAGGACATGTTCGCCGAGATCCGTGCCGCGGCCCTGCTGGCCAAGGGCGTGACGGGCGATCCGCTGACTGTCTCGGCTCGCACGGCTTTGGAAATGGCCACCATCCGCGCCGCCAAGGCCATGGGCCGCGAGGCGGACCTGGGCTCGCTGGAAGTGGGCAAGCTGGCCGACGTCGTGGCCGTGTCGCTGGACGCGCTGGAGTGCCGCCCCGTCTATCACGCCGATGCGCAGCTGGTCTATGTGGCTGGCCGCGAACATGTCTCCGACGTCTGGGTCAATGGCCGCCGGGTGCTCCAGCAGCGCCAGCTCACCACCATCGACGTGCCGGCCCTGCTGGATCGCAGCGAGGCCATCGTCACGCAGATGAAGGCTGGTCGCTGAGCGCCGCCTCCTGAGGCTCGCATGAGCAAGGCCCCGGGCTCCAGGAATGGAGCCCGGGGCCTCGTTCCTTCAGTCCGGGAGCCTGAAGGGGTCAGTCCTTGACATGGCAGGCCTTGGTGACGCCGCTTTGCGGATCACCGAACGTGCCGTTGCTGCAGCTCAGCGGAGCGTTGAAGTCCCGCACCGAGTACGCGCTGCTGGCCCCGTAGATCACCAGGTGGGCGCCGCTGACACTGCAGCTGCTGCCTTCGCTGGCGCAGGTGGTGTAGGTCTCGGCGCTGATGTAGCAGGCCTTGACCACGCCTGAGGCCGGGTCGCCGAAGGTGCTGTTGTTGCAGGCCACCGGGCCGTTGCTGACGCGCGAGGTGAATCGGTTGCCGGCGCCATAGACCACCAGGCGGCGGCCGGTGAAGCTGCAGGTGCCATTCTCGGAGGCGCAGGCCGTGAAGGCCGTGCTGCCCACATAGCAGCTCTTGCTCTTGCCCGGTGCAGGGTCCCCGAAGCTCGCGTTGTTGCAGGCCAGGCTGCCGTTGGCGAACTTGCGGAAGAAGGCGGGCTGGTAGCCGTAGCTCACCGCACGCACGCCGGTGAAGCTGCAGCTGCCGTTCTCATCGGCGCACTTGGTGCCGGCGTCCGAGGGCAGGGGAGGCAGGCAGGCCGCGCCGACGGTATTGAAGGCCCGGGTCACGTCCGCCACGTTGTAGCCGCGGTTGGCCGCCGATCGCTCCACGCCGCAGACACCGGCCGAGAAGTTGGTGGTGGCCGTCCAGTAGAGGTGGTTGGCATCCGCGAAGACCTCAAAGGCTTTGCGCGTGTTCCAGCCTGCGCTGCTGGCCAACAGGTAGAAGGCCTTGTTGTAGACGCCGCTGGAGTAGTGGACGTCCAGGCCGTCGTAGTACTGGCTGGTGTGGTCGATGGAGCGGCCATCCAGCGGCGGGTTGTTCATGTAGCGCAATGCTCCGGTGCCCTTCATGATGTCGTAGCCGACCTTGAAGTCATTGCTGCCGCGCATGTAGTACTCGGCGGCCTCGCCGGCCATGTCGGAGAAGGCCTCGTTGATGCCGCCGGACTGGCCGCTGTACTGCAGGTTGGAGTTCTGCTGCGTGTAGCCGTGGCTGACCTCGTGCGAGGTCACGTCCAGCGATACCAGCGGATAGAACCGGGTGGCGCCGTCGCCGAAGAACATGGCCTGGCCGTCCCAGAAGGCGTTCTCGTAGCCGCTGCCGTAGTGCACCTTCATCTGCAGCTTCTGCGTCAGGGGGCGCTGGCCCAGCCAATCCTGGTACATGGCGAAGACCACGCCGCCGAAGTAGTGCGCGTCATTGAGCGGCGAGTAGGCACCGTTGACCTGCTTGTACTCATTGCGCGGGCAGGTGAACTGGAAGGGCGTGCTGCCGTTGGTGCCGCCGTTGAGGTTGACGGTGGTGACGTTGGCGTTGTCCATCTGGCAGTTGGCGCTGACGTCCAGGTAGCCGTAGTTGACGCCGTACTCGTACTTGCCGGTCTTGAGGTTGCCTCCTGGGCCGGTGGCGTTGTTGGTGGTGAGACCATCCCACTGTTCCAGGATCTCGCCGCTGCGGGCGTCGATCAGGAAATGCGGCCGCGCCGGCTTGCTGCCGTGGAGCATGAAGGACAGGGCCCAGATCAGGCGGGCATGGCCGTGCTCGTCCAGCTTGATCCACAGCTGCGCATCTTCCTGCGAGGCGTGCAGCGTAGAGGTGGTGCGTCCTCGGGCCAGGGCGAGGGCGGTCTGTCGATCGAGGCTGGGGCGCACGTCGGGCAGGTCCTGCTCGATCCCGCGGACCAATTGCCCATGCAAGGCGTGGGCGGCGAGGTTCGTATCTTGCTGGCTGACGATGGCCTCGCCCCACAGCGGGATGCCCTGATGGCGCTGCTGGTAGCGGGTGACGATGCGGCCACTGGCATAGGTCTTGCTGCGCAGGGCCTGGAGATCCTGTGCAGTCAAGCCCAGCCGCTCATGGAGGGCGGCTGTGGCGCCCAGGGTCGCTGGAGCTGGGGGCCACTGGCTCAGGTCGACGCGCTGGGCGGCCCAGGCCGCCGAGGTGGCCGTCAGCAGTGCCATCACGGCAGCGCTGGCCTGCATGTGCAGGAGCAGGGACAGGGCAGGGCGCTGCGGCGCTGATCCGGCCAGGCGATGAGGCTTTTGCATGGGAGTTCCTTCCAGCCTCCAAGGCGCAGGAGGCAAGGCGGGACGCCCGGCTTGCGCCAAATAATAACGTCAAAAGAGAGCGTCCGTTGCCATTATTGGATGGCATTGAGGGCAGCCTATCCCGTACTCTGGCGACGCGCCGTGTCAGCTCTGACACTTGTCGGCCAGCCGGCCCATGGCGCGCGCCAGCTCAGGCGGCCAGCGCCACGCCGGATCCGCGGTCCCCTTGGCGCCTGACTGCGGCAGGGCAGGTCACTGGGGGAGGCGGGCGTCCGCGGGTTGAGCGCTAACGTTTGCGCGTTGATTTGACCCAGGTCCCGAGAGGAATCGAGGCCAAGCCTCGGTAAAATCCCGCGCTTCGAGCCGTCCGTCTGACTGGCGGATGCGCCCCAACCTCACGCGCCTCGGCGCGCAAGTCCAGCATCCATGGCATCCACCTCCAAGCACCTGACCCACTTCGAGGGCGGCAACGCTCTTTCCGCCTTCCGCGCCCAGGCCATGCTGCCGCAGCTGCAGGCCGTCAACGAGCGCATCACGGGCCTGGTCGCCCGCCATGTGCACTGGGTCTGGACGGATGCGGCAATGGACGCTGGCGTGCGGGACAAGCTGGCCGCGTTGCTGAGCTACGGCGAGGCCTATTCGGGCGGCGCGGATGGGCAGCTGGTGGTGGTGGCCCCGCGCCTGGGCACCGTCAGCCCCTGGGCCTCCAAGGCCACCGACATCGCCCACAACTGCGGCCTGGACATCCACCGCGTGGAGCGCGTCACCGAGTTCCGCATCACGCTCAAGTCGGGCCTGCTGGGCGGCACCAAGACCCTGAACGAGGCCGAGCTGCGCGCCTGCGCCGCGCTGCTGCACGACCGCATGACCGAGAGCGTGCTCTTCCGCCGCGAGGACTGCGCCCATCTCTTCGACGAAAAGACCGCTGAGGCCCTGGAGCATGTGGACGTGCTGGGCCGCGGCCGCGCCGCCCTGGACGAGGCCAACAGCCGCTTCGGCCTGGCCCTCTCGGACGACGAGATCGAGTACCTCGTCAATGCCTTCACGGCCGCGAAGCGCAACCCCAGCGACGTCGAGCTGATGATGTTCGCGCAGGCCAACTCCGAGCACTGCCGCCACAAGATCTTCAACGCGAAGTTCACCATTGACGGCGTGGAGCAGGACCTCAGCCTCTTCGGCATGATCCGCAACACCGAGAAGCTCTCGTCCCAGCACACGGTGATTGCCTACTCAGACAACGCCGCCGTGATGGAAGGCCACGAGATCGAGCGCTGGATCCCTGAGGGCTATGACGCCGCTCCGAAGTACCACGCCCGCGCCGAGACCTCGCACGTGCTGATGAAGGTCGAGACGCACAACCACCCGACCGCCATCTCGCCTTTCCCCGGTGCCTCGACGGGCGCCGGCGGTGAGATCCGTGACGAGGGCGCCACCGGCCGTGGTGCCAAGCCCAAGGCGGGCCTGGCCGGATTCTCCGTCTCCAACCTGCACCTGCCCGGCCTGGCCGAGCGCTGGGAGCAGGGCGGCGTGGGCAAGCCTGAGCACATCGCCAGCCCGCTGCAGATCATGATCGAGGGCCCCATCGGCGGCGCCGCTTTCAACAATGAGTTCGGCCGCCCCAACCTCGGCGGCTACTTCCGCGTCTATGAGCAGGAAGTCGACGGCGTGGTGCGTGGCTATCACAAGCCCATCATGATTGCCGGCGGCCTGGGCGCCATCCGCGCGGACCTGACCCGGAAGATCGAGTTCCCCGCCGGCACACTGCTGGTGCAGCTGGGCGGCCCGGGCATGCGCATCGGCATGGGCGGCGGTGCTGCCAGCTCCATGGCGGCGGGCACCAACACGGCCGACCTGGACTTCGACTCCGTCCAGCGCGGTAACCCCGAGATCGAGCGCCGGGCCCAGGAGGTGATCAACCACTGCTGGGGCCTGGCTGAGAAGAATCCCATCCTGGCCATTCATGACGTCGGCGCGGGCGGCATCTCCAATGCTTTCCCCGAGCTGGTCAATGATGCCGGCCGTGGCGCCATCTTCGACCTGCGCAAAGTGCCGCTGGAGGAGTCCGGCCTCGCGCCCAAGGAGATCTGGTGCAACGAGAGCCAGGAACGCTATGTGATGGCCATCGCGCCCGAGAGCCTGGACATGTTCAAGGCCATGTGCGAGCGCGAGCGCTGCCCCTTTGGCGTCGTCGGCGTGGTCACCGAGGCCCGTGAGCTGATCCTGGAGGACGGCCCCGGCGGCGAGCGAGCCATCGACATGCCCATGGACACGCTCCTGGGCAAGCCGCCCAAGATGCACCGCGAGGTGAGCCGCGTGCAGCGCAGCACGGCCGCGCTGGACCTGTCCCAGGCCACGTTGCAGCAGGCTGCCGTTGAGGTGCTGCGCCACCCGACTGTGGCCTCCAAGCGCTTCCTGATCACCATCGGCGACCGCACCGTGGGCGGCCTGAACCACCGCGATCAGATGGTCGGTCCCTGGCAGGTGCCGGTGGCCGATTGCGCCGTCACCCTGGCCGATTTCAAAGGCCTGCGCGGCGAGGCCATGAGCATGGGTGAGCGCACGCCGCTGGCCGCCGTCGATGCCCCCGCCTCGGGCCGCATGGCCGTGGCCGAGGCCATCACCAACCTGCTGGCCGCGCCGATCGAGCTCTCCCGCGTGAAGCTGTCCGCCAACTGGATGGCCGCCTGCGGCGAGGCCGGCGAGGACGCAGCCCTGTACGACACCGTCAAGGCCGTGGGCATGGAGCTTTGCCCGGCATTGGGCGTGTCCATTCCCGTGGGCAAGGACTCCCTGTCCATGCGCACCAAGTGGACGGCCGATGGCGAAACTCGCCAGGTCACCGCGCCCGTGTCGCTCATCGTCTCGGCCTTCGCCACGCTGCCCGATGTGCGCGGCACCCTGACCCCGCAGCTGCAAGCCGGCGATACCAGCCTGATCCTGGTCGACCTCGGCCAGGGCCAGCACCGCATGGGCGGCTCCATCCTGGCCCAGACGCTGCAGCAGTTCGGCGGTGCCGTGCCGGATGTGGACGACGCGGCCCAGCTCAAGGCCCTGGTCGCGGCCGTCAACGAGCTGCGCGGCCAGGGCCGCCTGCTGGCTTACCACGACCGCTCGGATGGCGGCCTGTGGGCGGCCGCCTGCGAGATGGCCTTCGCCGGCCACCTGGGCCTGAGCCTCAACGTGGACATGCTGATCACCGAGGGCGACGGTGTCTCTGACAGCCGTGCTGACGTGGGCGACTCCAAGAACTGGGCCAGCCAGGTCGGCGCCCGCCGCGAGGAGCTGGCACTCAAGGCCCTGTTCAACGAGGAACTGGGCGTGCTGCTGCAGGTGAAGACCGAGGAACGCGATGCCGTCCTGCAGGTGTTGCGCCAGCACGGCCTCTCCAAGCATTCGCACGTCATCGGCAAGCCCAATGACCGTGGCGTGGTCGAGGTCTGGCGTGACGCGAAGAAGGTCTTCGACGCCCCCCTGGAGATGCTGCACAAGGAATGGGACGGCGTCTCCTGGCAGATCGCCCGCCTGCGCGACAACCCCGCCTGCGCCGATGCCGAGCACGAGGCCGTGGGCCGCGCCGAAGACCCCGGCCGCCATGTGCACCTGAGCTTCGATCCCAGCGAGGACGTGGCCGCCCCCTTCATCGCCACCGGTGCCCGGCCCAGGCTGGCCATCCTGCGGGAGCAGGGCGTCAACTCGCATGTCGAGATGGCCTATGTGAACGCCCTGGCCGGCTTCGACACCTTCGACGTCCACATGAGCGACCTGCAGTCCGGCAAGGTCAGCCTGGAGCAGTTCAAGGGCTTCATCGCCTGCGGCGGCTTCTCCTATGGCGACACCCTGGGTGCCGGCGAGGGCTGGGCACGCTCAGTGATGTTCAACCCGGTGCTGGCCGAGCAGTTCCAGGCCTTCTTTGCCCGCTCCGACAGCTTCGCGCTGGGCGTGTGCAACGGCTGCCAGATGATGGCGGCGCTGGCGCCCATGATCCCCGGTGCTGAGGCCTGGCCCAAGTTCACCCGCAACCAGAGCGAGCAGTACGAGGCACGCCTGGCCATGGTGGAGCTGCTGGAATCGCCCAGCATCTTCTTCCAGGGCATGGCCGGCAGCCGCCTGCCGGTGGCCGTGGCCCACGGCGAGGGTTTTGCCAACTTCACCCAGCGGGGCAACGCCGCCCAGGTCGTGCGCGCTGCCCGCTTCGTGGACCATCACGGCCAGCCCACCGAGGCCTATCCCTTCAACCCCAACGGCAGCCCCGGGGGGCTGACCTCGGTGACCACCGCCGACGGCCGCTTCACGGTCATGATGCCGCACCCCGAGCGCGTCTTCCGCAATGTGCAGATGAGCTGGACGTCTGGTGATCTGGGTGCCCTGAGCCCCTGGACGCGCATGTTCCGCAACGCACGCCGCTGGCTGGGCTGAGCAGGGTGAGCTGCGCGCTGCCGCCTTCGACGCAGGAGGGCGGTGGCCGTTTGCCCGAGCTCCATCACTTCCGGGCTCTTGAGGCCATCCATCGCCTGGGCAGCCTGACGGCTGCGGCCCTGGAGCTGGGCATGGCCCAGCCCGCGCTGTCCAAGACGCTTGGCCAGCTGCGGCGCTACTACGGCGACGAACTCTTCATCCGCAGCAAACAGGGCATGCGGCCCACCCCCCTGGCACGCCGGCTGGCCGCCGACGTGCAGCAGCTGCTAGGGCTGGTCGAGGACCGGCTGCGCGCGCCATCGAGCTTCGATCCGGCGCGCTCCTCTCGAACCTTCCGCATCAGCTGCACGGAGGTCGGGGCCATCCACTTCATGCCGCGCCTGCTGGCCGCCGTTCGCGAGACGGCCCCCGGCGTGCGATGGGAAGTGGTGCCGCTGGCCGGGGAGGCCATGGGCAGCCTGCTGGCCAGTGGCGAGGTCGACCTGGTACTGGCGGCATACCAGGACCAGCGGCCGGGTCTGTGCTCGCAGGCGCTCTACAGCGTCGGACACTGCTGCCTCGTGCGTGAGGGTCATCCGCGCATCGGCGCGGCATTGAGCCTGGCGCAGTTCCGTGCCGAAAAACACATCGTCGCCGCCATCGGCGATGCCCAGCATGCCTACCGGCGCGTGGAGCAGGCCATCGTGCAGTCGGCTGGTGAGGGCGCCATCGGCCTGCGCGTGCATTCCCTGCTGACGGCCCCCTTCATCGTGGCGCAGTCGGACCATGTCTTCACGGCCACTGAGCAGATCGCGCAGCAGATGGCTCAGCTCCCGGGCTTGCGTCTGCTGCCATGCCCGCTGCCGCTGCCGCCCATCGTTGTCCATCAGTACTGGCACAGCCGCCAGGACCCGGATCCCGCGGTCGCTTGGCTGCGGACCCTGGTGGCCCGGCATTTCGCCCGCCCCATCCCCTAGGTCCATGCCGCCCAGGCATGAGTCACATGTTCCTGCGCGCATGTTGCTTGTGCGCCCGTGCGCCGGGCGTTGCAATGCGCGCACGACGGCAGTCGTACCTCAGGAGCGAGGGGACCCGCCGCCCCGGCTTGCAGGGGCAGTCCGGCCGATGTGACCAAGGCATCGCGCGGGATGCGGGCAAGGGAAGGGACAGTGGAGGCTGATCCTTCCGTGGACGGGCCCCGTGGCAGGCGCTGCGGGGCCCTGTTCTTTGACGCGCACGGGCAGGCACCAATGGGCGCCCGGCATGCAGGCGGAGGCAGCGGTGCTCACGCCAGGGTCAGGACGGGTGCGATCTTGGGCAAGGTGATCTCGAAGCGGCTGCCCTGCCCGGGCTCACTGTGCAGGCTGATGCTGCCGCCCAGGACGGTGCACACGAGGTTGTAGACGATGTTGAGGCCCAGACCCGTCCCGCCGCGCCCCATCTTGGTGGTGAAGAAGGGATCAAAGGCGCGGCGCCGCACTTCCTCGCTCATGCCCACGCCGTCGTCCTCCACGACCAGCAGGTAGTCGCTGTCTGAAAGGCTTTGCGCGCTGACCCTCACCCGGCCGGCCTCACGGCCCTCGAAGGCATGGACCAGGGCGTTGAGCAGGAGATTGCTCAGCACCTGGCCCAGGGGGCCGGGATAGCCCTCCAGCGGCCCGTCCAGTGCCAGCTGCGACTCCAGCAGATAGGGCGTGGTTTTCCAGCGGGCGCGCAGCAGGCTCATCACGTCGCCCACGACGGCCTCCAGCTCGTAGCGCCGCCTTTGCATGCTGGTCTGATCCACCGAGAGTTGCTTGAAATGGCTGACCAGCTCATTGGCCGTGTCCAGGCCACGCAGCAGGATGTCACATGCCTGGCCGGCTTCCTGCAGATAGCCCTCCAGCGAGGAGCGCCGCATCTGGCCGCTGTCGAACTCATGGCGGATTTCCTGGGTGCGTTCCTGCAGTGTCGAGGCCGTGGTGAGGCAGTTGCCCAGTGGCGTGTTCAGCTCGTGGGCCACGCCGGCCACCATGGAGCCCAGACCGGCCAGCTTCTCCGAGCGGAGCAGACCGTCCTGCGCATCCTTGAGGTTCTGGAGCGCGGCGCGCAGCTCCAGCGTGCGCTGCTGCACGCGGGATTCCAGCTCGGCATTGAGCTGCCGCAGCTCCGACTCAGCCGCGCGCTGGGCACTGATGTCTCGGGCCACGCCCAGGTAGCCAATGGCCTGGCCGTCCCGCCCGCGCACATGGCTGACACTGAGCGAGACCCAGAGCCGCCGGCCGTCCTTGCGGATGTAGCTCCATTCGCGCGTCTCGCTGCCCAGCTCGCGGGCCAGCAGGACGAAGGTCTCGAAGCCTTCGACAGTCGTGCCGCGCAGCCGGCTGAGCTCGGCACCACGCTGCAGGACCTCCTGCGGATCATGCAGGCAGGCCGGCGAACGCCCCAGCAACTCGGCCTCGGCATAGCCCAGCATGTGCTCCGCGCCGCGGTTGAACAGCAGAATATTGCCGACCATGTCCGTGGCGATGATGGCGACCTCCTGCGCGGCATCGAGCACGGCCTGCAGGCGGTCTCGCGCGGCGGTCAACTCCAGCTGCGAGCGCCGCAGTGCGGCCTCGGCTTCCTTGGCGTCCGTAACGTTGCGCCCGGTGCCCCGGTAGCCTTTGAAGCGGCCTTCGGCGTCAAAGAAGGGCACGCCGGAGATGCTCACATGCCGGATGCTGCCCTCGGGCGTACGCTGCGCGTATTCGAAGTCGCGGAAAGGCTCGCGGCGTGCCAACTGGGCCTTGTGCTGCTCCCAGTCGATGCCGGGCAGCAGGGCCGGAGAGTCCCAACGACGATGCCCCAGCACTGCGCTGCTCTGCACTTCCGTGGCTTCCTCGGCGATGCGCGAGATGTAGGTGAAGCACAGATGCTCGTCCTGCTCCCAGACCCAGTCCGAGGCCAGGGCTGCCATGCTGCGGAAGCGGGCCTGCGACTCCTCCAACTGCGCCCGCATCTGCTGGCCTTCGTGGATCTCGCGGGCGAGGGTCTCGTTGCGCTGCTGCAGCACCCGGCTCTGCCTCACAAGCAGGGCCAACAGCAGACTCAGAATGCCGCCGGCCGCGACGGCAGACAGCACCTCCGGCGACTTCCATCGGAAGGGCTGCTCCTGCCAGCCGTCCGCGGGCTGGGCGGCCAGCAGCCACTGTCCGCCAGGCACCTGCACCAACTGTTGCACCAGGGCCTGGGGTGGCAGCTTCAGGAGGGCTGACTGGCCCCAGATCAGCTTCCCGGCCTCCTTGCCGCCTTTGGACTCGGTCAGCAGCAGGCTGAGTTCCGGATGGGCGCCCAGACCCGCATCGGTCATGAAGCGGTCCAGGTCCGCCACAACGGACACCATGCCCCAATACCGGGATGGTGAGGGCGGCGGGGCGGGCAGGAAGACGGGATTGCGCAGGATCAGGCCTTGGCCGCCCTGCACCAGTTGCACCGGGCCCACCAGCAGCGCGGATCGGCTCTCTCGGGCCTGCTGCACCTGACGCCATTGGGCCGGCACGCTGCGGTAGTCCAGTCCCAGGGCCCGTTCGTTGCCGGGCAGCGGGTAAACCAGGCGCACCACGTCATCCGGTGCGATGGCGATGCTGCGCACCTGTGGATAGAGCTTGATTGCCTTGTCGGTCAGCAGGGCGAAACGGGCTTCGCTGATTGCACCGTCCAGCTGGATCATGGCCTCCAGGGACTGGCTGGGGGCAAAGGTGTTGCGGGCGACCAGCTCCAGGCGGCTGCGCAGCAACTCCAATTGCTCGGCCACCCGTTGCCGCTCCTGTTCGCTTGAATGCCGCGCATCCAGGCGCGCCAGCGTCGTGCAGACCAGCAGGCTCAGCAGCAGGCTCAGTGCCACCGGCCAGTAGCCGACGCCCAGGGCGATCCAGCCACGAAGGGAGCGGTGCTGCAGGGCCTCAGCCATGGGCCAGACCTTTCGGGCGCGCGTGATGTGATGCGGATGGCGGCATGCCGGGCTGCAGCAGAGGCTGGATCCGCTCCACGGTATCACAGCCCAGGCCGACCTGGCATCGCATCAACGTGAGGCCGTGGCGTTGTCGGCAGGTCCTCTGCAGCCCTGCTGCAGTCCTGCCACAGCCTTGGCCGGCACTCAATGCGCAGCCTTGGGCCTGGCCTTGTAGAACTGGATGGGCGCGGCCGGCAACTGTTGCAGCA
Source organism: Roseateles sp. DB2 (assembly GCF_051857535.1). Taxonomy (NCBI): domain Bacteria; kingdom Pseudomonadati; phylum Pseudomonadota; class Betaproteobacteria; order Burkholderiales; family Sphaerotilaceae; genus Roseateles; species Roseateles sp. DB2. Next base: position 147,388 of record NZ_JBPZGY010000004.1, read on the forward strand.
CGCTCTTCTTGATCTTGCCCACCACATGCATCTCGCAGGGCTTGCAGTCGAAGCGCAGGGTGAGCTTCTCCTTGCCGTTGATCAGCTGCATGGGCTCGGCCCGCACCGTGCCCTGCACGCCGGTCACGCCCTTGGCCTGCTTGGGGCATAGGGACAGGGAGTAGCGCACGCAGTGCTTGGTGATCATCAGGCTGACTTCGCCATGCTCCTCATGGCTCTCATAGGCAGCTTCGATCACACGCACGCCATGCCGCGCATAGAAGTCCCGGGCGGGATGGTTGAAGACATTGGCCAGGTAAGACAGGGTGTCTTCTGGATAGGGCACGGGTGGCTCTACCGGCCGGGCGCGTGGCAGGCGGGGCAGGGCGGCCAGGCGAGCGGCCTCCAGTTGCTCGACGGCTTCGCGGCGCAGGGCATTGAGCTGGCTCGCCGGCACGAACAGCGGGCGCGACCACAGCAGGTGCAGTTCGCGCGCCTCGAAGACCGTGGTACCCAACTTGGACAGCGCCTCGCGTGCACCGGCCTCGGCCCGCTCGGCCTGCTGCGCCGGCTGCTTGTCCAGGGGCAGCTCGACGTAGGCGGCATGGCCGTCCTCATCAGTGAGCTGCAGGGCGATGCCCTCGGGCGTCTCCATCAGGCTGAGGTCCAGCGCGATGCGGCGCTCGGCGGATTTCTTCTCCAGCACCCGGTCCCAGGCCATGTCGCGGTTGCGGGACAGGGCCACGCCGCGGCGCAGGTCCTTCAGCGTGTCCATGGCTTCATTGGGCTCGACGCGGTAGCGCCGTGCCTGCGCATCCAGGGCCGTGGCCACGTTGACGCGCAGGCCCACCAGCTCCTTCTGCAGGTCGAGGTAGGTGAGGGCGTCGCCGTTGTTGAGGGGGCTCACGCCCTGATCCAGCTCCAGCTCGAAGCCCTCGCCGTCGACCTTGCTGACCCAGCCCAGCGGCAGGCCGGCATGCTTGGGGGTGTCGAAGGCGCCAATGTCTTCCTTGCGCCCGGTGACGAAGTAGTCGGTGCTGCCGCGGTTGAAGCTGCGGTCGGGGTCCGGCGTGAAGAGGAGGCGGGTGAGGCCGCTGGAGGCACGGGCAAGGCCAGGGCGCTCCTCCAGGATCTCGTCCAGCAGGCGCCGGTAGTGGCCGGTGATGTTCTTCACATAGCCCATGTCCTTGTAGCGACCCTCGATCTTGAAGCTGCGCACGCCGGCGTCTATCAGGGCGCGCAGGTTGGCGCTCTGGTCATTGTCCTTCATGGACAGCACATGCTTCTGGTGGGCCACGATGCGGCCCTGGGTGTCGACCACCTCGTAGGGCAGGCGGCAGGCCTGGGAGCAGTCGCCGCGGTTGGCGCTGCGGCCGGTGTGGGCATGGCTGATGAAGCACTGGCCGCTGTAGGCCACGCAAAGGGCGCCGTGGATGAAGAACTCCAGCTGCGCGGTGCTGAGTGCATCAGCCATGGCGCGGATCTGCGGCAGGGTCAGCTCGCGGGCAGCCACGACCTGCGAGAAGCCGGCATCCTGCAGGAAGCGGGCCTTCTGCGGCGTGCGGATGTCGCATTGGGTGCTGGCATGCAGCTGGATGGGCGGCAGGTCGATCTGGGTCAGGCCCATGTCCTGCACGATGAGGGCGTCAGCGCCGGCCTCGTAGACCTGCCAGGCCATGCGGCGTGCGTCCTCCAGTTCGTCGTCCCGAAGGATGGTGTTGAGTGTGATGAAGATGCGCGAGCCGTAGCGATGGGCATGGCGCACCAGGCGTTCGATGTCCTGGATCTCGTTGCTGGCATTGTGGCGGGCGCCGAAGCCAGGGCCGCCGATGTAGACGGCGTCGGCGCCGTGATTGACGGCTTCGATGCCGATGTCGGCGGTCTTGGCGGGAGCCAGGAGTTCGAGGTGTTTGGGCGAGGCGCTCATGGCCTTGATTTTATCGGCGCCCTGGCGCTGTCGATCCGTCGCGCGGGCTGTCCATTCGTCCTTCGGGCCGGCCCAGGTCGCCAGGTGCTTGCCTAGACTCCGCCCATCCTGTCCTTTTCCTGGGGAGTGGCGGCATGAACGATCCTTCGGTGATTCTGCAGGCCCGCGGCCTGCGCAAGCGTTATGGGGCGAAGGAGGTGGTCCGTGGCATGGACCTGAGCCTGCGCCGTGGCGAGATCCTGGGCCTGCTGGGCCCCAATGGCGCGGGCAAGAGCACGACGGTGTCCATGATCGCGGGCCTGATCGCTGCGGATGGGGGCGACTGCCTGATCGACGGCCAGCCCGTGCGGGGCGACGCCGATCCGCGCAAGGGTCTGCTGGGCCTGGTGCCGCAGGAGCTGGCCCTGCACGAGACCCTGAGCGCCGCGACCAATCTGCGCGCCTTCGGGGCCTTGTATGGCCTGTCCGGCAAACCTCTGACCCAGCGCGTGGATGCGGCCCTGGACCTGGCTGGCCTGCGCGAGCGCGCCGGGGATGCGGTGGCCGAGTTCAGCGGCGGCATGAAGCGCCGCCTGCACATGGCCTGCGCGCTGTTGCATGACCCGGCCATCGTCATCCTGGACGAGCCCACGGTGGGCGTGGACCCACAGAGCCGCAACGCCATCTTCGATGCCCTGCTGGCTCTGCGGGATGCCGGCAAGGCCCTGCTCTACACCACACACTACATGGAGGAGGCCGAGCGCCTGTGCGAGCGGCTGCTCATCATGGACCACGGCCTGATCGTGGCAGCGGGCCGCACGCGGGAGCTGCTGGACGCGGCTGTGCTCGTGCCCATCGTCTGCCTGGAGCTGGACCGCCCGGCGCCCGAGCCCCTGCTGCAGGCCTTGCGCCAGTTGCCCGAGGTGAAGCCGCTGCCCGGCGAGGAGAGGCCGCAGCGGCTGCGCCTGGAGCTGGCCTCGCTGGACTGCCTGCCGGCGGTGCTGCAGCGGCTGTCGGGCCAGTCCGTGGGCTTGCGGGGCCTGCACACGGAGCGGCCCAGTCTGGAGCAGCTCTTCCTGTCCCTCACGGGGCGCCAACTGCGCGATTGAGCGAGAGATGACGATGATGCACGCATTGACGGCGCTGGTGCGGACCCAGCTGCAGCTGTACCTGAAGAACCGCAAGGCCCTGATCACCCATCTGCTGATGCCCGTCCTGATCGCTGCCTTTTTCGGCAGCCTTTTCGGCGGCAGCGGCGTCAAGGAAACGGCGCGGCTGAAGGTGGCCTGGGTCGATGAGGACGGCTCGGCGCTGAGTCAGCGCATCGGCGAACAGCTCCGGCAGGATGACAAGCTGGCCGTGCAGGTGATGACCCGCGCAGAGGCCGATGCCGCTGTCCGCAAGGGCGAACGCCGTGCGGCCCTGCTGCTGCCGGCCGGCTTCGGTGCCCAGGCTTCCCGCTGGTGGGACCGTCGCAGCCTGCCCGAGGTGCAGCTCTGGTACGACCCCAGCGAGGCCCTGTCGGCGCAGATGCTGGAGGGCCTTCTCGCACAGCACGCCATGCGGGAGACGCTGGCCCAGAGCTTCAAGACGGGGGCGGACGCAGGAGGGCTCGCGACCCTGGACTCCGACATCGAGGCAAGCGGCGTCTCACCCCTGCGACGCGAACAGCTCAAGGCCCTGGCCCGCGCTGTCGGTGAGCTGCAGACCCCACAGCCGGGCGAGTCCGCCGCTTCGGGCGCGACCTCGCCCGGCCAGGCGCTGAGCCTGCCGTACGCACTCATGACGCGGGCCCTCAGCGCCGGCCAGGCAGGCTACAACGGCTATGCGCACAGCTTCTCGGGCATGGGGGTGCAGTTCGTGCTGATGCTGGGCGTGGAGCTGGGCGTCGGCCTCCTGATGGCCCGGCGCAGCGGCATGTGGCAGCGCTTGCGCGCCGCCCCCTTGTCCAGAGGGCTGGTGCTGGGCAGCCATTTCCTGAGCATCTGGATCATCGCTTCCAGCGTGCTGCTGGTGGTGATGGTCGCGGGCATGGTCATGTTCGGCTTCCGCGTGCAAGGCAGCCTGCCGGGCTTTGCGCTGGTGGTGCTGGGCATGGGGGCCTTCACCGCAGGCTTTGGGCTGGCGCTGGCCGCCATGGGGGGCTCGCCGGAAGCCACCCGTGGCCTGGCCATCATGGCTTCCCTGGTGCTGGTGATGCTGGGGGGCGCCTGGGTGCCCAGCTTCGTCTTCCCGGCCTGGCTGCAGGACCTGACGCTCTGGGTGCCCTTGCGCTGGGCCGTCGATGGCCTGGACGCCATGACCTGGCGCGGTCAGGACCTGGGCGTGGCGCTGCTTGCGGCGGCGGTGCTGTTCGGCAGCGCCTTGCTGCTGGTTGGCCTCGCCATCTGGCGTTTCCGCTGGCGGGAGTGACATCGCCCCCTGACAGGCTGCCGGCGTCAGGAACGTGGCGCCCCGTGCTCGCCCTGGCCGGGCCACTGGCCGCCTTGTCCTGGCACTGGCAGTGAGGCTCGACCTGCGCAGTGCTGCCGTGGGGGCCTTCTGGACGGTCCAGCAGTGCTGCGTCAGCAGCGGGTGGCCGGACTCCGTGCGGTGCATGCTGCTGTCGAGTTCGACCGTCTGGTTGACCCCGGCCACCTCCGGTGCCTTGATCGTGCCGACGGGCTTGGGTCCCACGGCGCTGCTGGCGTTGGCGCGGGCGGCCAGATTTTCCGCCAGCAGAAGCGGACTCTCGGGGGGCAGTTGCTTCCCCTAGGACTCAGTCGCTGGACGCACCCAGCACCACGCTCTGCCTGCGTGTCTTGCCTTTGTTCCAGAGCGTGAGGCTGACCCGTTCGCCCACCTGGCGCTTTTCCAGCAGCGCCAGCATGTCGTCCAGGTCCTTGATGGGCTCCTCGTTGATCGCGGTGATCACATCGCCCTGCACGATACGGCCGTCACGGCCGCGATGAAAGCTCTGCAGGCCGCTGTCGGCGGCCGGGCTGCGTGGGCCAATGCTGATGATGGCCACGCCCCTGGGCAGGTTCAGAGCCTGGTGCAACTGGGCGGAACCGGCCGTCACGCCTATGGCTGGGCGTATGAATCTCCCATCCTTGATCAGCCGGGGCACCACGCGGTTGACCTCGTCCACGGGGATGGCGAAGCCTATGCCCGCGCTGGCGCCGCTGGGGCTGTAGATCTGCGTGTTGACCCCGATCAGCCGGCCCGCGGAGTCCAGCAGGGGGCCGCCCGAGTTGCCGGGGTTGATGGCTGCATCCGTCTGGATCACGCCCCGGATCGCCCGGCGGTTCACCGACTCGATCTCGCGGTTGAGTGCGGACACGATGCCCCGGGTCAGCGTCTGGTCCAGGCCGAAGGGGTTGCCGATGGCATAGACACCCTGGCCCACCTGCAGGTCGCGGCTCGTGCCTACGGGGATGGGCAGGAGCTTCTCGCGAGGCGCCTCGATGCGCAGCACGGCCAGGTCGCGGTCCGGGAAGGCGCCGACCAGGCGGGCGTTGAAGCTGCTCTGGTCCGCCAGGGTGACCCGGGCCGCATCGCCGCCCTGGATCACGTGGAAGTTGGTGACGACATGGCCCTGATCGTCCCAGATGAAGCCCGTGCCCGTGCCGCGGGGCACCTGCTCCACGTTGAGCGAGAAGAAATCCCGCTGCACGTCCAGGGTGGTGATGTGCACGACCGAGGGGGACACCCGCTTGAACACGCTGATGTTGTTCTGCTCCACGGCGTCCAAGGGGCCCCGCGGGGTGATGGGGCGTGGCTGGGCATGCGCCAGCGGCGCGGCCAGGAGGCAGAGGGTCAGCAGCATCGCCAGCGGAGCTGTGCGGCGGCGCAAGAGGGGCAAGCGAGACAGGGTGGGCATTCCGGGGTACGAGGGCCGTGTTCAGGTCCGAGAATGAGAGCAGGGTCTGATTATTCAAGACTTAGACTGCGCCCTTCGCCTGCCCTCTTGCCCATGAGCCTCAGCCTTCCTTCCCTGCCTGACCGCGACGATCGCCTTGATGCCCTGCGCGGGCTGGCCATGGTCTGGATGACGGTCTTCCACTTCAGCTTCGACCTCCAGCATTACGGCTTTTTCCGAGCCGACTTCTACGGCGATCCCTTCTGGACCTGGCAGCGCAGCGGCATCGTGAGCCTCTTCCTCCTGTGTGCCGGCATGGGCCAGGCGGTGGCGCTGGCTCAGGGCCAGGGCTGGCCGCGCTTCTGGCGTCGCTGGCGGCAGGTCGCGGGCTGCGCGCTGCTGGTGAGCGTGGGCTCCTGGTTCATGTTTCCGCGCTCCTTCATCAGCTTCGGCGTGCTGCATGGCATGGCGCTGATGCTCCTTCTGCTGCGCTGGGGGCTGCCGCGCCTGGGGCAGGCCGCCTTGCTGACCCTGGCCCTGGTCTGTGTGCTGCTGCCGGCCTTGGTCCAGCACCCCTTCTTTGACACGCGCTGGACCAACTGGCTGGGCCTGGTGACCCATAAGCCGGTGACCGAAGACTACGTCCCTGTGCTGCCCTGGCTGGGCATGATGCTGCTGGGTGCGGCCTTGGCGCGCTGGCTGGCTCCGCGTCTGCCGCCGCCGCGCCCCGGCGGGCCGCTGCGGCGCGGCCTGGCCCTGCTGGGGCGCTGGAGTCTCAGCTACTACATGCTGCACCAGCCGGTGCTGATCGGCGGCCTGATGCTGTGGCAGGCGACAATGCGGGCATGAGTGCCAAACACATCCTCTTCGGCTTCCATGCCGTCACCGTGCGGTTGAAGACCGCGCCCCAGTCCATCAGCGAGATCCATTTCGAGGGCTCGCGCCGTGACCAGCGCATGCGCCAGTTCCTCGAACGCGCCCGTGAGGCCGGTGCCAAGCTGGTGGAAAGTGACGGCGACCGCCTGGCCGCGCTGGCCGGCAACAGCCGTCACCAGGGTGTCGTCGCGCGCTGCACGGCGGTGGCCCAGCAGCATTCGCTGGACGATGTGCTGGACGGCGTGGAAGGTGCGCCCCTGGTGCTGGTGCTGGATGGCGTCACCGATCCTCACAATCTCGGCGCCTGCCTGCGCGTGGCCGATGGCGCGGGGGCCCATGCCGTGGTGGCGCCCAAGGACCATGCGGTGGGCCTCAACGCCACGGTGGCCAAGGTGGCCAGCGGTGCCGCGGAGACCGTGCCCTACCTGATGGTGACCAATCTGGCGCGCACGCTCAACGAACTCAAGGAACGCAATATCTGGGTGATCGGCACCTCGGACCAGGCAGAAAAGTCCATCTATGACCTGGATCTCCAGGGGCCTGTTGCCCTGGTGCTGGGTGCCGAAGGCGAAGGCATGCGCCAGCTGACGGCCAAGACCTGCGACGAGCTGGTGCGCATCCCCATGCAAGGCGCGGTGGAAAGCCTCAACGTTTCGGTTGCGGCAGGGGTGTGCCTCTACGAAGCCCTGCGCCAGCGCCAGGCTGGCTCGCGATAATCCAGCCCATCAACGATTCACGAGAAGCAAAAGCACCATGGCTGTCATTGAAGTCCGTCACCCCCTGGTCCAGCACAAGATCGGCCTCATGCGCGAGGCCGACATCTCCACCAAGAAGTTCCGCGAGCTGACCGGCGAAGTCGCCCGGCTGCTGGCCTACGAGGCCACGGCCGACTTTCCCCTGGAGAAGACCACCCTGAACTGCTGGAGCGGCCCGACCGAGGTCGAGCAGATCGCCGGCAAGAAGGTCACGGTGGTGCCCATCCTGCGCGCGGGCCTGGGCATGCTGGATGGTGTGCTGGACATGATCCCCAATGCCAAGATCAGCGTGGTGGGCCTGGCCCGCGACCACGAGACCCTGCAACCGGTGCACTACTTCGAGAAGTTCGTCGGCCACCTGGCAGAGCGCACGGCTCTGGTGGTGGATCCCATGCTGGCCACCGCCGGCTCCATGATCGCCACCATTGACCTGCTCAAGCGCCGCGGCTGCAAGGACATCCGCGCCCTGGTGCTGGTCGCCGCGCCCGAGGGCGTGGCCGCGCTGACGAAGGCGCATCCGGACGTGCGCTGCTGGACCGCCGCCGTGGACAGCCATCTCAACGAGAACGGCTACATCATCCCCGGCCTGGGTGATGCCGGCGACAAGATCTTCGGCACCAAGGAAGGCTGAAGGTCTGCTTCACCATGAGCAAGGGCGCCCGAGGGCGCCCTTTTTGCTGTCCGGGAAGGCCTGAACCTCCCGGTCATGCAGGGGGTCAGGCCTTGCGCTGGCGACGTGCCAGGCCGGCCACGCCCAGGCCCAGGCCGATCAGGGCCAGGGAGGCGGGCTCGGGCACGGCGCTGGCAGCAGCGCTGTACTCGACCACATAGCCATTGCGCTGGCCGGGATTGGCCGGGCCGCCGTGGTCGTTCCACAGGCCGAAACCGGCCCAGTTGATGTGCACGTAGTCTTCACCGCCGCAGCAGTTGTTGGGCTCGCCGGGGGCCCAGCTCGTGAAGGTGAAGTCCTGGCCGGCTTCGGGGCCCACGCGCCAGGTCCAGTGGTTCACGGCATCGCCGCGGTCCGAGCCGCCGATCCAGGCCAGTTGGCCGCCTGCGGTGGTGGCGACGAAGGTGTTTTCATCCTTGCTGGTGATGGTGGTCAGGTAGCCGTTCATGCCCAGGTAGCTCTTGGCGGCGGCCAGGGTGAAGGCTTGCTCGGCCGTCACGGCGTCGGCGAAGTACTCGTAGTAGTGACCGTTGGCGGCGTTGTAGACCGGGGCGGCATGGGCAGCGCCGGCAGCAACCAGGGCGAGGGCAAGAGCCAGTTTTTTCATGATGTGGGTGGATGTGAAGAAGGGACGCCGAAGTATCGCAATCGTCCCGCCACCGAACATCCCACATTGAAGGGGGTTAGCGCATCCACAGGGCGCCCACAAGGCCCCCCAGCAACACCATCCAGACCACCGACAGTCGCGTTCTCAGGGTTAGCAGCAGGGTGATGGCCACCAGGAGCACGGTCGGCAGTTGGCGTTCGGCCTGCTGGAGATAGGGGGCGGCCAGCAGCCAACCCGTGGCGATGATCAGCCCCAGCGTCAGCGGCTGCAGGCCCAGCGTGAAGGAGCGCACCAGGCGGTCTTCCTGGTGGGCTCGTGCCCAGCGGGTGGCCACCATCACCAGGGTTGTGGAGGGCAGCATGATGCCGCCCATGGCCGCCAGCGCGCCGGGCAGGCCGGCGACCTGGTAGCCCAGCACCGCGACGAAGAGGATGTTGGGCCCCGGCGCGGCCTGCGCCAGGGCGATGGACTGGGTGAAGGTCTCGTCGCTGAGCCAGCCGCGGTCGCCCACCAGGTAGCGGTGCATCTCCGGCGCGGTCGTGATGGCGCCGCCTATGGCCAGCAGTGACAGGGCTAGGAAATGGAGGAACAGGTCCAGCAGCATGTCAGTCCTGCGGCGGCCCCAGCCGGGCATAGACCAGGGCCATGCCCAGTCCGCCCAGTCCCAGCACGATCCAGATCAGGGGCCAGCGCAGCAGGGCGATGGCCAGGAAGGCCAGGGCCGCAAAACCCAGGGCGGCCGGGCGCTTGAGCGGATGCTGCCTGAGCGTGCCCAGCAGCTTGACGCCCGTGGCCAGGATCAGGCCCGCCGAGACAGCCCCCATGCCGCGCAAGGCGCCCTGGACCGCGGGCTCGTGCAGCCACTGTCCGGCCAGGGCGGTCAGGCCCAGCACGATCAGGCAGGGTACGGTGAACATGCCCATCAGCGAGGCAAAGGCGCCGCGCAGGCCGAAGAAGCGGTCGCCAATCATCAGGGAGATGTTGACCACATTGGGCCCCGGCATGACCTGGGCCACGGCCAGCATCTCGACGAACTCCTGCTTGCTGAGCCAGCCCAGGCGCTCGACCAGCTCCCGCTGCGCCACGGCCAGCACGCCTCCGAAACCCTGCAGGGCGAGGCGGTTGAAGGCAAGGAACAAGTCCCTGGGGCCGGCTGGGGCCGGGCGCTGGCCCGCGTCCATCAGCGCAGCGCCTTCAGTGCATCGGGATTGACGATGTTGCTGGCTTCACCGCGGACGAAGTTCAGCACATTGTCGAAGGCGGCGTCGAAGTAGAGCTCATAGCTGTCCTGCTCCACATAGCCGATGTGCGGCGTGCACACGGCGTTCTCCAGGCGCAGCAGGGGGTGGCCCTGGAGGATGGGTTCGCTCTCGAAGACATCGATGGCGGCCATGCCGGGCCGTCCGCGGTTGAGGGCGGAGACCAGGGCACCTTCGCTCAGCAACTCGGCGCGCGAGGTGTTGACGAAAAGCGCCGTGGGCTTCATGCGGTTCAGGTCGTCCAGGCTGACCATGCCGCGGGTGCGCTCGCTCAAGCGCAGGTGCAGGCTCAGCACGTCGCAGTGGGCGAAGAAGGCTTCACGGCTCTCGGCGGCGGCATGCCCGTCCGCCAGGGCCCGCGCTCGGCTCTGCTCGCTGCCCCAGATCATCACCTGCATGCCAAAGGCGCGGCCATAGCCTGCCACCAGCTGACCGATCTTGCCGTAGCCCCAAATACCCAGTGTCTTGCCACGCAACAGCATGCCCACGCCGAAATTGGGTGGCATGGATGCGGCCTTCAGTCCCGACTGCTGCCAGGCGCCGTGCTTGAGATTGCCGATGTACTGCGGCAGCCGGCGCATGGAAGCCATGATCAGCGCCCAGGTCAGCTCTGCCGGGGCGATGGGGGACCCCACGCCTTCCGCGACGGCAATGCCCAGCCGGGTGCAGGCCTCGACGTCGATGTGGGAGCCCACGCGCCCGGTCTGGGCGATCAGCTTGAGCTTGGGCAGCTTTTCCAGCAGTTGGCGCGGGAAATGGGTGCGCTCGCGGATCAACACCAGCACCTCGGCATCCCGCAGGCGCACGGACAGTTGACCGATGCCTTTCACCGTATTGGTGAAGACCTTGGCGTTGAAGGGGTCCAGCTTGCTGGCGCAGCGCAGCTTGCGCACAGCGTCCTGATAGTCGTCGAGAATGATGATATTCATGGCATGCTCGTGGCATTGTGCCTTCTAAATCAACGCATTGGGCATGAGACTGCGAGCAATTCATTAGATTTTTGGCCGCCCGCCGCGCACCGTGATGCAGGTCATGGATCACGCCGTGATGGCGGGTGAATACCGCTCAATTGGCGGGATCGATTCCGAGGGCTCTCCCTAAGATGGCCGGCAAGCCCAACTGTTTGCCTGCCCTCGCGGAAGCAGGCGCCTCGCCATGGACATGTCACAACCCGCTGCAGCACTGCTGGACCAGGCCGCCTCGGCCGAGGCCTTGATCGCCCGCGCCCGTGTCGGCGCCATGCCCTTGCAGGAATTGATGAGCCTGGCGCACCAGTGGCAAACGGGAGGCCGGCTGGCGGATTGCCTGTCGCTTTACGAGGCCTGGGTCGAGAGCAATCAGAGCCCCCAACGTCTGCTGGCCCTGTTCAACTGGGGAACCGTGCTGGGCGAGATGCGCCGGCACGCCGAGGCCGAAGCCGTCTATCAGCGCGCACTGGCGCTGAACCCGGACTTCGCCCAGGCCAAGCTCAACCTTGGTCACCAGCTGGAGCACCAGGGCAAGACGGCCGAGGCCCTGGCCCAGTGGCAGGCGGTCTATGACGCGGGCGAATTGATGGCCATTGGCGCCGAGCCCATTGAACTGCGGCTGCACGCCCTGAACAACGCTGCCCGCCTGCTGGAGAGCGAGCGCCGCCTCGACGAATCCGAGGCGCTGATGAAGCGCAGCCTGCTGCTCAAGCCCGAGCAGGGCGATGTGCAGCAGCACTATGTGCACATCCGCCAGAAGCAGTGCGAATGGCCCATCTACCAGCCCGTGGGCGAGGTGACGCACAACCAGCTGCTGGTCAACACCTCCTTGCTGGCCACGCTCAGCGCCACCGACGATCCGGCCATCCAGCTGATGGTGGCCCAGCGCTTTGTCAACGAACGGGTGGTCAAGTACAAGGGCAAGCCCTTCCACCAACTGCATGCCCGGCCCGCGGGCGAGAAGATCCGCATCGGCTACCTCTCCGGCGATCTGCGCATGCATGCCGTGGGGTTGCTGACTCCCGAACTCTTCGAGCTGCACGACCGCAGCCGCTTCGAGGTCCACGCCCTGTGCTGGAGCAAGGACGATGGCACGGCCCAGCGCGCCCGCATCCTGAAGGCCATGGACCACTTCATGCCCCTGGCTGGCGTGGAAGACCAGCAGGCTGCGCGCCAGATCGCCGAGGCGGGCATCGACGTGATGGTCGACCTGCAGGGTCTCACCAGCGGCGCGCGCCCCAACATCCTGGCCTACCGCCCGGCACCTGTGCAGGTGGGCTACCTGGGCCTGCCGGCCACCTCGGCCCTGCCGGGGGAGGACTACATCATCGCGGACCGCTTCACGATGCCGCCGGAGTACCTGCCGCTGTGCACCGAGAAGCCCATCTACCTGCCGCACTGCTACCAGGTCAGCGACCGCCAGCGCGCGGTCGGCCCCACGCCGGACCGGGCCCGTTATGGCCTGCCCGAGGGCGCCTTCATCTTCTGCAGCTTCAACAACAACCACAAGTACACCGAGGAAATGTTCTCGGCCTGGATGCAGATCCTGCAGCAGGTGCCGGGCAGCCTCTTGTGGCTGCTGGCGGACAATGTCTGGTCCGAGGCCAATATGAAGGCCGCCGCACAGGCCGCCGGCGTGGCGCCGGAGCGCCTGCACTTCGCGCCCCGCGTGGCGCCGCCGGAGTACCTGGCGCGCTTCCAGCTGGCCGACCTTGTGCTGGACACTTTCCCCTACAACGCCGGCACCACCGCCAGCGACTGCCTCTGGATGGGCACGCCCATCCTCACGCGGGCAGGGCGCTGCTACATCTCGCGCATGGCCGGCAGCTTGCTGACGGCCGTCGGACTGCCTGAACTCGTGACCTATTCCCTGCCGGAGTACGTGGAGCGCGCCGTGCAGATCGGGCGCCAGCCCCTGCGTGCGGCATCCTACAAGCGCTACCTGCGCGAGCAGGGCCGGCAGACGCCGTTGTTTGACATTCCCGCGCTGGTGCGCGATCTTGAGCATGAATTCGAACGCCTGGTGCTGGAGCATCGGCGCAAGGCCCCGGGGGCCTGATGCCCGGTAGGGATCCCCAGTGAGTCAGCGACACGATTCCTTCTTCGACGGTGCCAAGCCCTCCCGCGGGGCTGCGCTGCACCTGGCCGCGGCGCCCGAGCCGCAGGCCGGGCGCGAGCATGCCGTGCCCGAGGGAGACATCGGCGACCCACTGCTGCAGGCCCTGGTCTGGCTGACCCAGCACCACGGCAAGGCCCGCTCGCCGGCCTCCCTGCGCGCTTGCGCGCCGTCCGAGGGGCCGCTGGCGCCCAACCAGGCCATCCGCATGATGCGCGAGGCCGGCTACGAGGCCGGCATGCTCAGCAAGGGCCTGTCCGAGATCAACCCCCTGGTGCTGCCCGCCGTGCTGCTGCTGCATGGCGGCGATGCCTGCGTGCTGGTCTCCCGCCGCGAGGTCGAGGGGCAGCCGGCCTACGAGGTGGTCTTCCCCGGCCCTGAGGCCAAGGCCTGCGTGGTGGCCCAGGCGGAGCTGGAGGGCGAGTACAGCGGTTTCGCGCTCGTGGCCACGCCCAAGGAAGTCTCTCAGGCCGATCCGCGCCACCATGCCCTGCTGACGGGGCAGGGCAGCCACTGGCTGTGGGGCACGCTCAAGCGCTTCATCCCCTACTACCGCGGCGCCATGACGGCCGCCCTGCTGAGCAATCTGTTGATGATGGTGACCGGCCTGGTCACCAGTGTCATCTACGACAAGGTCATCCCCCACCACGACGCCATGGCCACGCTGTGGACCCTGGCCATCGGATCGGCCCTGGCGCTGATGTTCGACCTCTTCGCGCGCCAGCTGCGGGCCCACCTGATCGACCTGGCCGGCCGCAAGGCAGACCTCATCATTGGCTCCATGCTCTTCAAGCAGACCCTGCTGGTGCGCATGGAGCACAAGCCCGCCTCGGCCGGCTCCTATGCCCACTACCTGGGGCAGGTGGAGACGGTGCGGGAGTTCTTCACCTCGGCCAGCATGTCGGTGGTCTCGGACCTGCCCTTCATCGTGCTCTTTGTAGCCATGACTTTCCTGATCGGCGGGCCGCTGGGCTGGGTGGTGGCTTTCGCCGTGCCAGGCCTGGTACTGCTGACCTTCGTCCTGCAGAAGTACCTGCGCAATGTGGTCCGGGCCAATATGGCCGAGCAGGCGGAGCTGCAGGGCTCCCTGGTCGAGGTTGTAGAGGGCCTGGAAGACCTCAAGACCGCCGGCGCCGAGGGCCGCTTTCTTCACCGTTACGAGATCAGCAATGCCGTGGCCGCCGAGTCCGGCCTGCGCATGCGGGCCATGCATGCCTTCACCAACAACCTCACCATGACCATGCAGCAGGCCGTGACTCTGGTGATGCTGGTCTGGGGGGTCTACCTGATTCAGGATCGGGTGATCTCCGCAGGCGGCCTGATCGGCGCGGTGATGTTCGCTACCCGCGCCATCGCGCCCCTGGGCAGCGTGGTGAGCCTCACGGCCCGCTACCAGAGCGCCCGTGCGGCCATGCAGTCTCTGGACGAGGTGATGAAGAAGCCCGTCGAGCGCGCCTCCGACCGCAACTACGTGCCCATGAGCCAGTTCAGCGGCCGCATCGGCCTGCGCGAGGTGGGCTTTTCCTACCCGATGACCGGCGAGCACCTGCCGCCCAAGGTGCTCAAGGGCGTGAACCTGCGCATCGAACCGGGTGAGCGCATCGCCGTGCTGGGGCGTATCGGCAGCGGCAAGTCCACGGTGCTGCGCCTGTTGGCGGGGCTCTACCAGCCCACCGAAGGCATGGTGGAGATCGAGGGCATTGACCTGCGCCAGATCGACCCGGCCGAGTTCCGCGCCCATGTGGGATTTGTGTCCCAGGAGCCCAAGCTCTTCCATGGCACCCTGCGGGACAACGTCGCCATGGGCCGCCCCGACGTGGACGCCGCCCGCCTGGTGGAGGTCGCCAAGGTGACGGGCCTGGACCGCGTGGTGTCCGGCCATCCCCTGGGCTGGGACCTGCCGGTGGGTGAGATGGGCAGCCTGCTGTCCGGCGGCCAGCGCCAGATGGTGGCCCTGGCCCGCGCCCTGGTGAACCGCCCCAAGCTGCTGCTGATGGACGAGCCCACCAGCTCGATGGACGCCCAGTCCGAGATCCTCTTCCTGCGCCAGCTGCGCGACGCGGCCCAACAGTGCACGCTGCTGGTCGTGACCCACCGTCCGGCCGTGCTGGAGCTGGTGCAGCGCATCGTCGTCATGGATGGCGGGCGCCTGGTGATGGACGGTCCGCGTGACCAGGTGCTGGCCGCGCTGTCCGGCGTGCGCCCCGCCGCGCCCGACCCGGCCGCCGCTGCCCAGGCCTCCAATCTGCACATGCACCCTGCGGCGCAGCCGGTGCAGCGCTCGCCGTCCGTGTGAGCATCGAGCGAGGGCGCTGAGTGGCTTCATCCTCCAGAGACGAAGGTTTGTTCCTGAGCAGCCTGGCCGCTGCGCAGGTGGATGAACCGCTGCCGCGCGTGATGTGGGCTGTCTACCTGATGCTGGCCGCCGTCGTGGCCGCCATTGTCTGGGCCTCGGTGGCCCAGGTGGACATGGTCAGCCGCAGCGAGGGGCGGGTCGTGCCAGACGGCAAGGAGCAGATCATCGCCAGCCTCGATTCCGGCCTGCTGCGCGAGCTGCTGGTCAGGGAAGGCCAGCAGGTCGAGGCCGGCCAGGCGCTGGTGCGTCTGGACCCCACGCGGGTCGAGGCCCAGCAGAATGAAGGCCAATTGCGCGAGCTGGCCATGATGGCCCAGGCCGCCCGGCTGCAGGCCGAGGCCAATGGGACAGCGCTCAAGTTTCCCGACGAGCTCAAGTCCATGCCCGCGCTGACAGCCGCCGAGACCCAGGCCTTCCAGGCGCGGCAGCGCTTGCTGGAGGAGTCCATTGCGGGCATCGAGCGCAGTGCCGCGCTGGTGGCCAAGGAGCTGAAGGTGGCGCAGGACATGTCGGCCAAGGGCCTGATGTCCGATGTGGAAGTGATGCGCCTCACCCGGCAGGTCAACGAGATGCGGCAGTCTAAGGTCGAGCGCCTGGGGCGTTTCCGGCAGGAGGCCACCAGCGAGCTGGTCAAGCTCCAGAACGAGCTGGCGATGATGAAGCAGCAGCAGGTGGTTCGCAAGGATGCCCTGGACCGCACGGTGCTGCGCTCGCCGGTGCGCGGCCTGGTCAAGAACATCCGCATGAACACCATCGGCGGCGTGGTGCCCATGGGCTCGCCCATCATGGAGATCGTGCCGGTGGGCTCGCGCACGCTGGTCGAGGCCCGGGTGAGCCCGGCGGACATCGGCTTCATCCAGGTGGGTCAGCATGCGGTGATCAAGCTCTCGGGCATCGACTTCAACGCCCTGGGCGGGCTGGAGGGCAAGGTCGAGCAGATCAGCCCGGATGCCATCGGCGAGCCCAACCCCCTGGGCGGCGACGGCCGCTACTACCGCACCCTGATCCGCGCCGAGCAGAACAACATCCGCTACAAGGGCGAGACCCTGGCCATCATCCCTGGCATGACGGCCGCGGTGGAGATCAAGACCGGCGAACGCTCGGTGCTGAGCTTCCTCCTGCGGCCCATGATGCGCTCCCGCGAGGCCCTGCGCGAGCGCTGAACGCCAGTGCCGGCCTTGACCAGCCTCGGAGAAACGGGGTTTGGCGCCGCTTATTCCCGCTCAAGTTCCCGGCCACCCTGTGGTCCAGTACAGGCATGAGCAAGACCTGTCTGTACGCTGGGGGATGAGGCCATGGTGACGCTGCGCAAAATCGGCCTGTGCCTGCTGCTGGGGGCCGCCACGGCCGCCCAGTCCCAGGGGCGATGCAACGAGGACGACGCCAATACCCCGGCCGCGCAGAAGGCCGCCAGCCAGCTCGTCATCAGCGACGCCGACCCGCGTGCGCAGATCCAGATCCTGGTGGACCGGGCCCTGGCGCGCAGCCAGTCCGTGGGCATGATCAAGCTGCTGGCCCAGGCCGCCCGCGACGACTGGGACGAGGTCAGCCAGGCCAACAAGCCCCGCGCCAGCCTGGACATGCAGGCCAACCAGATCGGCTCCAGCACGGACGGCGTCAGTACCGCCAATGGCGCACAGGGGCGCGTGGCCCTGAGCCTCAGCACCACCCTCTTCGACTTCGGCCGTAACCGCCAGCTGGTCGGCTGGCGCTCGCAGCTGGCCGAGGCGGCGCGCCAGGGCTACTACAGCGCCGAGCAGCAGCTGGCCCTGCAGACCGTGTCCCTGGCCCTGGACCGGGGCCGCTACCTGCTGCAGGCCCAGGTCTACAGCCAGTACGTGCGCCGCATGGCCTGCCTGGTGGATTCGCTGGAGACCATCGTCAAGGCCGACAAGGGCCGCGCCAGCGAGCTGGTGCAGGCCCAGAAGAACCTGCTGCAGGCCGACCTCGCCGTGGAGGCCACCATGTCCGCCCTGCGCCAGACCGAGACCCGGCTCAAGCGCTTCGTGGGCGACGAGCTGCCGCCCAGCGCAAGCTTTTCCAACCTCCTTACCCGCGTGCCCGCGCTGGACGACATGCAGAAGGACGCGCTCAGCGCGCCCGACGTGGCCCAGCTCGAAGCCCAGGCCCGTGCCCAGGGCAGCTATGTGGAAAGCGTGCGCGCCAATGCCAAGCCCCAGGTCAATGCCATCGTAGGCACCAGCGCCACCGCTGGCGTGACCCGCAACCGCGACTGGGCCGTGGGCTTCAGCGTCAACGTGCCCCTGATGACGCCGGGCCAGGACGCCTCGGTCAACGCCGCCACCAAGCGCGCCGAGGCCGCCCGGCTGCAGCGCGAGGATGCCCTGGAGACCCGGCGCTACCGCCTGATCGACATGCATGAATCCGCGACCTCGGCCTTCGACCGTGCGCGGCGCATCACCGAGATCCTGCGCAACAGTTCACAGCTGCGCACTGCCACCTTGCAACAGTGGCAGCAATTGGGCCGCCGCTCCCTGTTCGACGTGATGGGATCGGAGTCAGACTACTACTCGCTGCGCATCGCGCACGTGAACGCCATCTTCGACGGGCAGCAGGCCGTGGCCATGCTGTGGTCGCTGGGGCGGGGCGTGATGGCGCCGCTGCGCTGAAGCCCGATCCCGCTCCAGTCCTTTGAAAGCTCACAGACACACCATGGCAAACATCCTCGATACCGGCGTCAAGCTCGTGAAGAACGTCGGCCGCTACAACATCGGCGCAGGCTCGCTGGCCGAGCTGCAGGGCTTGCTGGACGGTCGCCGTGCGCAGGCCCGCGGGCAAGGGCAGGGGGAGGCCGTCGTCTTCCTGGTCGACGAGTTCTTTGCCGGCCAGCCCGAGCTCACGGCCCGCCTGGGCGTGGGGGCGGCCGACGTGCTGCAGTTCGTGCGCACCGAGCACGAGCCCAAGACCGAGGGCATCGACGCCCTGGTGGCCAGCCTGCTGGATCGCGGCCTGAGCCAGCCGGCGGCCGTGGTGGGCATGGGCGGCGGCATCACCATGGACACGGCCAAGGCGGTCTCCAACCTG
This sequence comes from Roseateles sp. DB2, assembly GCF_051857535.1. Classification (NCBI taxonomy): domain Bacteria; kingdom Pseudomonadati; phylum Pseudomonadota; class Betaproteobacteria; order Burkholderiales; family Sphaerotilaceae; genus Roseateles; species Roseateles sp. DB2. The sequence goes on from NZ_JBPZGY010000004.1 coordinate 165,766, forward strand.
CTGGGCAACGGCGGCCATGCGGCCGACTACCAGGGCTGGGACCTGCTCAAGCGCCCCGGCGTCTTCAAGGTCGGCATTCCCACCGTCTCGGGCACCGGCGCCGAGGCCACCCGTACCTGTGTCATGACCAACGAGGCCACCGGCCTGAAGCTGGGCATGAACAGCGACTACACGGTCTTCGACCACGTCATCATGGACCCACTGCTGACGGCCACCGTGCCGCGCAACCAGTACTTCTACACGGGCATGGATGCCTACATCCACTGCATCGAGTCCCTGGCCGGGAGCTACCGCAACGCCATCGGCGACGCCTACTCCCGCGAGACCATCAGCCTCTGCCGCCAGGTCTTCGCCCAGGGCGACATGATGGCGCCTGAGAACCGCGAGCGCCTGATGGTGGCCTCCTACCTCGGCGGCTGCGCCATCGCCACCAGCTATGTGGGGCTGGTGCACCCACTGTCCGCGGGCCTGTCCGTCGTGCTGGGCCTGCACCACTGCGTGGCCAATTGCATCGTGATGCGGGCCATGGGCGAGTTCTATCCGCAGGCCTATGACGAGTTCTGGGGCATGGTCCAGGCGCAGGGCGTGGAGATCCCCCAGGGCGTCTGCGCGGGCCTGGACGAGGCCGGCTTCGAGGCGCTCTACAAGGCTTCCATCGTGCATGCCAAGCCCCTGACCAACGCCCTGGGCGAGGACTTCAAGTCCCGCCTGACGCCGCAGAGGGTGGCGGATCTCTTCCGCATGATGTAAACAGGCAGCGCCGCCACAGCCACAGACACCGCACGATTCGGGAGACACCATGCCAGGCTACGAAGTGATGGGCCCAGAGGAACTGGCCGAGATCCAGGACATCTTCGCCCGCGGCGCCATCCTGTTCCGCCACGGCTTCGATGCCCTGCGGGGGGACTGCTACAAGGTGCGCGAGTTCGAGCAGGCCTTTGCCAAGGCCATGGGCTCGCCGCATGCGCTGGCCGTGTCCTCCGGCACCGCCGCCTTGCGCGTGGGCCTGGCGGCCCTGGGCATAGGCGCGGGCGACGAGGTCATCACGCAGAGCTTCACCTTCGTGGCCACCGTCGAGGCCATCATCGAGTCGCGCGCCACGCCGGTCTGCACCGAGATCGACGCCACGCTCAACATGGACCCCGAGGACCTCAAGCGCCGCATCACGCCGCGCACCAAGGCCGTCATCGTGGTCCACATGCTGGGCACGCCCTCGCGCCTGCCGGAGATCAAGGCCATCTGCGACGCGCACGGCATCGCCCTCATCGAGGACGCAGCCTGGGGCTGCGGCGGCTCGCTGAACGGCCGGGCGCTGGGCAGCTGGGGCCGCCTGGGCACCTTCAGCTTCGACTTCGCCAAGACCATGACCACGGGCGAGGGCGGCCTGGTGCTGTTCCAGGAGCAGGACGACTGGGCCCGCGGCGCCGCCTGGCATGACCACGGCCACGAGAACAACCCCGCCGTGCCGCGCTGGGAGGACACCCGCGCCAGCAGCGGCTTCAACTTTCGCATGATGGAGCTGCAGGGCGCCGTGGGCCTGGCCCAGCTGCGCAAGCTGCCGGACATCGTGCAGGCCCAGCGCCGCAACCGCGATCAGCTCTGGAATGCCATCCGGGACCTGCCCGGCATTGCCCCGCGCGAGGTGCCGGCCGGCAGCTACGAGACGGCTGATGCGCTCGTCTTCTTCGTGCAGGACAACGCCGCTGCGCGCCGCTGCCGCGAGGCCCTGCTGGCGCGTGGCCTGGCCACCAAGATCCTGCCCGAGGCCTTCACCTGGCACTTCGCCGGCACCTGGACGCACATGCCCGAGCTGGCCGGTGCGCATGGTGGCGATCTCTCGCAGGCCTTCCCGCAGTCGGCCACGCTGCTGTCGCGGGCCGTGTCGCTGCCGGTGGGCGTCAAGCTGCGCGAAGAAGCGCCCGCGCTGGCCCGCCAGGCGCTGACGGAGGCCCTGGGCCTGGCGCTGCAGCCACAGGAGGTGGGGGCATGAACTTCAAGCCGCTGGTCTCGGTCATCGTGCCGGTCTACAACCAGGAACGCTACATCGGCCGCTGCCTGCGCTCGCTGCTGAATCAGACCTTGCACAGCGACCAGTACGAGATCATCGTGATCGACGACGGCAGCACCGACCGCACGCCTTACGCCCTGGAGCTCTTCCACGACGCCATCGTGCCCCTGCGCAACGAGCGCAACCTGGGCCTCCCAGCCTCACTCAACCGCGGCATCCGTGCCGCGCGTGGCGACTTCATCGTGCGGGTGGACTCGGACGACTACGTCAACGCCAACTTCCTCAACATCCTGCACTTCTTCCTGGACCAGAACCCCCTGCACGACGCCGTGGCCTGCGACTACCTCTTGGTGGACGACCACGAGCAGGTGCTGGAGCGGGTGAACTGCATGGACGAGCCCATCGCCTGCGGCATCATGTTCCGCAAGGCCCACCTCATGGAGACGGGGCTCTACGACGAGAGCTTCCATCGCCACGAGGAGCGCGAGCTGCGCATCCGCTTCGAGCAGAAGCACCACATCGCCCGGCTGGAGCTGCCCCTGTACCGCTACCGCCGCCACGACAACAACATCACCAACGACCTCGACGCCATGGAGCTGCACCGCCAGCGCCTGATCAGCAAGCATGGTGTCGACGGATCCTCGGCTTCCCAAGCCGTCCGCAGGAGCATGCAATGACCGCCTCGGTGACCCTCGGCAAGCGCCGCCTCACCCCTGACAGCCGCCCCTATGTGATCGCCGAGATCGGCGTCAACCACGAGGGCTCCCTGGAGCAGGCCAAGCGCCTGATCGAGCTGGCCAAGGAGGGCGGCGCCGATGCCGCCAAGTTCCAGAGCTACAAGGCCGAGACCCTGGCCTCCAGGCACTCGCCGTCCTACTGGGACACCAGCAAGGAGCCCACGCGCAGCCAGTTCGAGCTCTTCAAGAAGTACGACCGCTTCGGGCCCGAGGAGTACCGCGCCCTGGCGCGGCACTGCGAGCAGATCGGCATCGACTTCCTCTCCACCGCCTTCGACGATGCCGCGGTGGAGTTTCTGGACGATCTGATGCCCTTCCACAAGATCGCCTCGGCCGACCTCACCAACATTCCCTTCCTTCGCAAGATCGCCGCCAAGGGCAAGCCCGTGGTGCTGTCCACCGGTGCCTCCACGCTGGGCGAGATCGACATGGCCGTGCAGACCCTGCGCGCCGCCGGCTGCCGCGAGCTGGTGCTGCTGCACTGCGTGCTGAACTACCCCACGCCCAATGCCCAGGCCCATCTGCGCATGATCAAGGGCCTGCAGCGGGCCTATCCGGAGCTGCTGATCGGCTACTCCGACCACACCCTGCCGGACGAAGCCATGTACCCGCTGATGAGCGCGCATCTGCTGGGCGCCGTCGTGCTGGAGAAGCACTTCACCCACGACAAGACCCTGCCCGGCAACGACCACTACCATGCCATGGACGTGCATGACTTGCGCCGCTTCATGACGGCGCTGGACACCGTGCACGACCTGCTGGGCGAGAGCGATCACAAGCAGCCCACGCCCACCGAGGGCCCGGCCCGCGCCAATGCCCGCCGCTCCATCGTGCTGACCCGTGACGTGGCGGCCGGTGAAGTGCTCACGGAGGCCCACCTGACCTACAAGCGCCCGGGCACCGGCATCAGTCCCCTGCATTGGGATGAGGTGCTGGGCCGGCCCGCGCTGCGCGCCATGGAGTCCGACCACGTGCTGCAGTGGGCCGACCTGGGGCAGGGCGCCTGAGCCATGGCTGAGCGCCGCCCTGGCCGCGTCGTCGCCCTGGTGCAGGCGCGCATGGGCTCCAGCCGCTTTCCCGGCAAGATGCTCGCGCCCCTGGCCGGCAGGCCGCTGCTGGCCTGGGTGCTGGAGCGCCTGAAACAGGCCCGGCGCCTCGACGCGCTGGTGCTGGCCACCACGGACCTGCCGCGCGACGCGGCCCTGGTCCAGCTGGCACACGAGCTGGGCGTGGCGACCTTCACCGGCAGCGAGGCTGACGTGCTGGGCCGCTTCGCCCAGGCCGCGCGGCAGTTCCAGGCCGACACCGTGGTGCGCATCTGCGCCGACAACCCCTTCATCGACGGTGCCGTGGTAGACCAACTGGTGGACTTCTACGCCGCCAGCGACTGCGACTACGCCTGCAATCACCTGGACCGCCTGGGCAGCGGCTTTGCCGACGGCTTCGGCGCGGAGATCCTGTCGGCGTCCCTGCTGCAAGGGCTGGACGCCCGCTGCACCGAGCCCCGGCACCGCGAGCACGTCACCATCGCCGTGTGGGACGAAGGCGCGCCCTGGCGCCGGGCCGCCCCCAAGGCGCCGCCGGCCCTGGCCCATCCCGAGCTGCGTTTCGACGTGGACGAGCCTGCCCATCTGGCCGAGCTCCAGTCTCTGGTCGAGCGCCATGGGCTGAGCCTGCAGAGCCCGGCCGCCGCCGTCGTGGCGGCGCGTCTGAAGGACCATCTGCCGGCCTGAGCGGCGGGACTCCGTCACGAGCCCGTGCTTTGGGCGGCTTTTTCCCTGCTTTTTGTCCTAAAGAATGGGGCCGATCTGCCTACAGTGGCACATCACCTCATTGATCACTCAATGGATTCCCCCAATCGCCCCTTCGCACCCCGCAAGGCGGCCAAGCACCACTGGACAAGGGCAGGGCGGCTGTGCAGATTCAGGCCATGAGCAGCAAGACCAGCGCAAGGGCAGACACCAGCGCCGTGGCGGCCGAGATGCAGGCCTGCATGGAGCGCCTCTTCCCGCTGCCGCGATGCCTGGCCGGCGAGGCCAACCGCGCCACCCTGCGAGGCCTGCAGGCCATCGTGCCGCTGCAGCTGCAGGAGGTGCCCAGCGGCACGACCGTCCATGACTGGACCGTGCCTGCCGAGTGGTCGGTCAGCGAAGCCTGGATCGCCGATGCCGCCGGCCGCCGTCTGGTCGATTTCGCCGATCACAACCTGCACCTGGTGAGCCACAGCTGCCCCGTCGAGGCCCACATGGGCTGGGAGGCGCTGAAGCCCCATGTGCATACGCACCCCAGCCTGCCCGAGGCCATCCCCTACCGCACCAGCTACTACCAGCGCAGCTGGGGCTTCTGCGTGACGCAGGCCCAGGCCGAGGCCCTGGCCGCGGCGCCGGGCCCCCTGCATGTGCGCATCGCCAGCACGCTGCAGCCCGGCAGCATGAGCCTGGGCGAGCTGCTGCTGCCGGGGCGCCGCCGGCAGGAGATCCTGCTCTCTGCCTACATCTGCCATCCGTCCATGGCCAATGACAGCCTCAGCGGCGCCGTGCTGCTGGCCTTTCTCGGCCGCCATCTGTCCTCGCTGCCAGACCGGCAGTACAGCTACCGCCTGGTATGGGTGCCCGAGACCATAGGCGCCGTGGCCTACGCCGCCATGCACGCTGAGGCGATGAAGCAGGTCGAGATGGGCCTGGTCGTCACCACCGTGGGCGGGCCCGGGCCCCTGGGCTACAAGAAGAGCTTCGACGAGCGCCACCCGCTGAACCGCCTGATCGAGGCGGTGTTCCGCGAGCGCGGCGACGCCTTCAAGACCTATCCCTTCGACATCCACGGCAGCGACGAGCGTCAGTGGTCCTCGCCGGGCCTGCGCATTCCCACGGCCACGATCTGCAAGGACCGCTACTACGAGTACCCCGAGTACCACAGCTCCCTGGACGACCTGCGCCTGGTCACAGGCAGGCAGATGGCCGAGAGCCTCGATGCCTACGGCCGGCTGATCGACAAGCTGGAGTCGCGCGAGATCTACCGCAACACCGTCGGCGCGGGCGAGGTCATGCTGTCCAAGCACGAGCTCTACCCCAAGAGCGGCGGGGCGCAACTGCCCGAGCTGGGTGGGCGCAGTGAGCTGGATCTCATCCTCTGGCTGCTGTGGCATTGCGATGGCCGCACCAGCCTGCAGGACATCGCCGAGACCCTGGACCTGCCGCTGGAGCGCCTGCGGCCCCTGGCGCATCGCCTGAGCGAGAAAGGGGTGCTGGCCCATGTCTAAGCTGGACCTGCAGCCTTTCGAAGACCTGGCCGCCTGGGATGCGCTCGTGCAGCGCTCGCCCCAGGGCAGCCTGTTCTGCGAGAGCTGGTTCGCCGAGGCAGCCGGCGAGCCGGTGCAGCGCTGGGCGGTGATGCAGAAGGGCACGCTCAAGGCGGGCCTGTGCCTGCCGGTGTCTGCCGACGCCCGCCGGGTGATCGCCCCGGACCTCACCATCTACGCCGGCCTGCTCTACGACCTCGACCCTGACCGACAGCGCGTCAAGCGCAGGCACGACGAGTTCCAGATCGCCGAGTTCGTGGCCACCGAGCTGGCCGCGCGCTTCGACGGCATCGAGCTGCAGCTGGCCCCGCAGATCGAGGACCTTCGGCCCTGGCTGTGGCATGACTATCACGGCCCCGCCGGCAGCCGCTACCAGACCGATCTGCGCTACACCACCGTGCTGGACATCGGCAGCCTGCAGGGCCTGGGCGGCCAGGAGGACGCAGCCCAGCAGAGCGCCCTGTTCACCGAGATGGAAACCGTGCGCCGCTACAGCGTTCGCGAGGGTTGGAAGAAGGGCGGCCGCGTCGAGATCGTGCATGACAGCAGCGCCCTGCTGGCCTTCTACCGCGCCCTGATGAGCGCGCAAGGCCAGCCCCCCGAGGAATCCAAGCTGCAGGCCATGGCCGGCGTGATGCAGGGCTTGATCTCTCGGGGCCGGGGCGCCATCTTTCATGTGCTGGACGCCGACAGTGCGCTGCTCTATGCGGTGGCCTATGGCTGGGACGAACGACGCGCCTACTACCTGTACGGCGCCGGCAGCCCCGAGCGCAGCGCCCCCTGGCAGGGCACGCTGGCGCACTGGGTGGCCTTTCAGTACCTGGCCCAGGAACATGGACTCAGCGAGGTGGACCTCGAAGGCGTGAACAGCCCGCAGCGCGGCTGGTTCAAGCTGGGTTTCGGGGGTGATCTGGTGAGCTACTGCTGCGTACGCAGGGGAGAGGTGGCATGACGGATTCGAGCAGGCTGCAGCTGGAGCACCGGCTGGCGGAACTTCATCTGCGCGAGCATGCGGTGCTGGTGGGCAATGGCACCACGGGCCTGGCGCTGCTGGTGCGAGCCCTGGGGCTGCAGAACCGCGAGGTGGCGGTGCCTGACAGCGTCTGCCTCAATGTGCCGCTGGGCCTGCGCTTTGGCGGGGCTTGGCCGGAATACCTGGACAACCAATGGAATGACCTGGGCCTCGACACCCAGGCCTTGGCCGCGCCGCGTGCCGGGCGTGGCGCCATCCTTGCCGTGCATGGCTACGGCCAGATCAGCGAGATGGACCCGCTGCTGGCGGCGGCCCATCAGCAGGGCCTGCCCCTGATCGAGGACGCCTGCCTGGCCATGGGCGGCATCCACCACGGACGCCCGGTGGGCAGCTTTGGCCTGGCCTCGGTGATCAGCTTCGGCGCCGGCAAGCCGCTGAGCCTGGACCATGGCGGCGCCGTGCTGACCGATGACGCCGAGCTCGCCGCCGAACTCCGCACGCTCGACGCCGCCCTGCCTGCCTTCAGCGAATCGGCCCAGGCCCGCATCGATGCCCTGGGGTCGGCCCATACCCGGCTCTACAACCGCTGCTGGCCCGAGGGCCTGGCCGCCGAGGCCCCGGCCTTTGCGCAGGAGATGCTGGCGGCGTCCGACGCCTTTCTGCATCGCTTCGACCCACGCCGCCTGGCCCCGCTGCAGGCCTTGCTGCCGCGCCTGCAGACGGTGGTCCGGCAGCGCCGTGACAACTTCGAGCGCCTGAGCGCGCTGCTGCGCCCGCTGGCTGGCGACGCGCTGCAGCTGCTGCCCCTGACACCCGGTGCCGTGCCCTGGCGGCTCAACGTGCTGATGCAGAGCCGTCACGAGGCCATGCGGGCGCTGCATGCCCAGGGCCTGCATGCCAGCAGCTGGCATCCTCGCGCCTCGGGCTTCCTCCCCGGCACGGGCGCCGAGGCCGAGCATCCCGTCGCGCAGCGCCTCGGACGCGAGATCCTCAACCTCTGGGTCGACGAGCAGTCCACCGGCGCCTATGCGCAGGCCGTGCTGCGCACGCTCGAAGCCCATCTGCGGGCCAGGCAAGACCTGACCCTGACCGCCTGAGACACGGCCACGCAAGAAAATCTCCGGAGCAAGAAGACCATGGACAAGCTGCCCATCTCCGTCACCATCTGCACCTACAACGAGGAACAGGACATCGGCGACTGCCTGAAGAAGGTGTTCGCCAACCATCCGGCCGAGGTCATCGTCGTGGACGGCGGTTCCACGGACCGGACGGTGGAGATCGCCACCGCCGCCGGTGCCCGCGTGATCCAGCCTGGGGTCAAGGGCCTGTCCTCGCAGCGCCAGGCCGGCATTGACGCCGCCACCCAGCCCTATGTGGCCATCATCGACGGCGACGACCACGTCGAGCCCGACTTCCTCGCCACCCTGCTCAAGGAGATGCAGGACTATGGCTACGACGCCCTGCTGGGCCGCGAGGTCGCCTTCGAGCCCAAGACCTACTGGGAGAAGGCCATGGGCAGCACCAACTATGGCATCACCTTCACCGAGAAGCCGGTGGACACGAACATGGTGGGCCGGCCCTCGCTGTACCGGGCCGAGGCCATCAAGCACTGCGGCTTCGACAGCTTTTTCAACGGCGTGGGCGACGAGGACACCGACCTCTCCATCCGCATGGAGATCGCCGGCTTCCGCCAGGGCATAGGCACCGGGCTCACGCACCGCCAGCAGACGCCCAGCTTCCGTGGCATCGTCAAGAAGTTCGTCAAGTACGGGCGCGGGGATGCGCGCATCGTCTACAAGTACCCCTTCAAGGCCAAGAACCTGATCTACCACCTGGCCATCCGCTACCCCTTCGTGCGCGGCGGCAAGGCCATCGCCCGGGGCGACTGGAAGTACTGGCCCTTCTATGCCATGTATGGCTGGATCCGCTTCTTCACCATGCTGCCTGAGCTGGTGAAGCTGCTCTTCGTTCGTCCCAACCACGGGCCCTATCCCGCCAAGGTGCGCGGCTGATGTCGGCCTGGTGGGAAGGGCTGGAGCAGCGCGTCGCAGCCTGGCTGCCAGCGGTGCAGTCTCAGCAGCACGCGGGCTGCTACCGGCTGGCGCGGGAGGCCTTCCATCCGCGCTCCATCGACGCCACCTCGCTGGCCCTGGACCTGCGCCTGATGCTGGGCCAGCCGGCCGCGCTGCCCGGTGCACTGGACTTCTTCGACAGCTGCCAGGACCCGGTCACGGGCTTCTATCACGAGCCCCACCGCGAGGAGCTCGACGCCAGTGTGCCGCGCATCCACGAGATGTCCGGCACCTACTTCGGCTATCAGGTCGGCGCGGTGCTGCTGGCGCTGGGCCGGGCGCCGAGACATCCCTTTGCCTTCTACGAGGCACTGCGGCCTTCGGGGCGGCTGGAACGCTACATGGCCGAGAACATGCCCTGGGATCGCGCACCCATGGGGGCCGGCAATATGTGCGACCACGGCGCCACCATGATGCGGGCCAATGCGCGCTTCTTCGATTCCGCCTGGTCCGAGATGCTGCAGCGCATGCGCGACTGGCTGGACGCCCACCAGAACCCTGCCACCGGTTTGTGGGGTTCCGAAGCGCCCCAGGGCAAGAACGGCCTGGTGCAGGCCGGCTACCACCTGATGCGCGGCCTGCATTTCCACGACGATGCACCACCGGCCCGGTGTGAGCGCATCACCGACACCACGTTGGCCAGCCTGCAGGAGTGCGGCGTGTTCCAGGACGGGCAGGGCGAGGGCTGCCATGACATGGACCATTTCGTGGTGCTGGAGCGCATGCTGCGCTACACCAACGGCTACCGCGAGGCCGACATCCGCGCCGCCTGCGAGCGCCGTCTGCATCAGCTGCGTCATCTGCACCGGGAAGACGGGGCCTTTTCCTTCGAATCCCGGGGCAGCATCACCAACCATAATCGGCACGAGGTCACGGCCGGCCTGGCGCAGAGCGACCTGGTCGGCACCGTCTTCTTCATGGAGACCCTGCTGCGCCAGCTGCGCGTGCTGGGCCTGCCGGTGGCCTGGCGGAGTTCGGTCACGCATGGCGTCCCCCATTGACTTCAGGCCCCCATCACCCCCGAGGAATGCCATGAGCGATCTGGTCCAGCGTGCCTGCCCCGTCTGCGGATCCCGGCGGGCGCAGGAAGCCCACCGTCACCGCTTCAGCGCCCTGGCCGGCGTGGACCTGGACGGCTTCGAGCAGCGCCTGCTGCTCTGCGAGGACTGCGGTGCGCACTACGTGGGCGAGTACCTCTCGCCGGCCGCGCTGGCCCGCTACTACGCCCATTCGTCCAGCTACGAATACCTGGTCAGCGAGCAGTCCCTGCCGCGCGAGGAGGCCCAGCGCTCGCAGCAGCAGCACGCCTTCCTGCGGCCCTATCTGCAGCCCGGTGCGCGGGTGCTGGACGTGGGTTGCTCGACCGGCTACACGCTGTCCCTGTTCGCCGACGAGGGCCACCACGCCCATGGCATCGAGCCCTCGGCGGTGCTGAGCCAGATGGCCAGAGAGCGCTACGGCCTGGTGGTGGACACCTGCTTCGTCGAGCGCGCCGAGCAGCTGCCGCCGGGGCAGGACCTGGTCATGCTGTCCCATGTGCTGGAGCACCTGATGGACCCGGCGCAGATGCTGGCCGCCATCCGCAGCAGCCTGGCGCCCGGCGGGCGGCTGTTCATCGAGATCCCGGTGATCGAGCTCTTTGACGAGAGTGACCTCTTCCAGCTCTCCTTCGAGCACGTCAACTACTTCTCCCACGGCTCGCTGAGCAACCTGATGCACCGCTGCGGCTTTCGCGAGGTCGAGCATCAGGTCTTCGAGAACGACGACGGCACCTCGCCGCATTACCCGACCCTGGCCAGCCTCTGGGAGGCCACGGACGCCGTCTTCCCGCGGGCGCACCGCGGCCGCCATGACGGTGCCGTCGTGCGCCGTTACCTCCAGCTGGTGGCCCGCCACACCGAGCAGACGGACGCCGTGATCCGCCGTGTCATGGACGCCGGCCGCCGCGTGGCCATCTGGGGCGGCGGCACGCTGACGGCGCAGCTGCTGGCCAAGTCCGCGCTGGCCGGCTATCGCGAGCAGCTGCTGGGCATTCTGGATGTCGATCCCAAGAAGCATGGCCTGCAGATGCAGAACATGCCTGTCTGGCAACCGGACTCCGAGCAGGGGCAGGCCCTGCTCGCCGGGGCGGAGGCCGTGATCATCGGGTCCTGGTCCAGCCAGGAGGCCATCCATGCGGCGCTGCGCCAGCGCGGCGTGGCCGAGGGGCGCATCGTGCGCCTGTTCTCGACGCCGCATTGACCCTCTCTCCACGTCTTGTGCATGCAACACAGCATCCTCGTCAACCACCGCAGCGACTTCATGCTGGCCCAGCAACTGCTAGGTCAGTTGCCCGAGGCCGAGGTGCTGCTCTTCGACCCGCAGCTGCTGGAGCATGCCCGCAACCTGGGCCTGCCCCACGCGCGCCTGCAACGCTGGCCGGGCAATGACCTCAACTGGCGCGTCTACCGTGCCGTGCGCGAGGAAGCGGCGGCGCTGCAGGGCCGTGTGGACCATGCGCTGGCGGTCCTGGTGCCCGAGGCGCCCGGCTGCCAGTGGCACCACTACGGGCTCTTCTACCTGCTCTTCACCCTGCGGGGCTACACGGCCATCGGCGAGCAGTTGGCCGCGCAGAAGCCCGCTACGCGTTTGCATGTGCTGGGCCCTCAGCAGGCCTTCCGCTATGGCCAGCATTCCTTTGCGCCGGCCCTGGCGCTGATGCAGGCCTTCGGGCGCGCGGCGCTGTCCGGCCAGTTCTATTCCTATGAGCTGCCCGCACCGCCGGAAGACCAACTGCCGGACCTGCGCCAGGCCGCCGCCACGAGGCCTGACCTCCTGGTGCACCTGCCCACCTGCTTCTACGACCATGCCTACTTCGAGGGCGAGGTCCTGGCCTCGGGTCAGGCCGCCTTGAACCTGCCCTCTCCGTTCTACGACGTCGCCCTGCCGTCCCTGCCGGGCACGCCCCTGGAATCCCTGCTCGCGCTGGGGCAGCGCATCCCCGCGCAGATGCTGGATCGTGTCGAGGCCGTGCTCGCCACGCTGCGCCAGTTGCTCCACGAGGCCCTGGCGCCGCTGATGGCCAGCCCGGCCTTCCTGTCGATGCAACTGCAGGCCTTGCTGGAGGCCTACCGCCGGCAGCTGTTCTTCTTCGTGGCCCTGGAGCAGGCTTTCGAGGCGCGGCCGGCCCAGCAGCTGCTGATCTCCAACCACGACGCCGGCCTGCACGGCCCGCTGCTGAGCCATGCCCAGCGGCATCGCATGAAGGTGCTGCTGGTGCCGCATGCCAAGTTCTTCAATGCACCCGCGCCCGAGCTGCCCAATGCCCTGTGTCTCAGCCATGCCCTGCAGGGCACGGCGGTGGCCGGCCTCAGCGGCAAGCCGGTGGCCAGCGCCACGCTGGCCTTCCCGGAGCGTCTGAGCCTGCCCGAGACCCTGCCGCGCCCGCTCAAGGTCCTGGGCGTGCTGCTGGCCGGCGTGTCCTACAACAGCATGTGTGCGGCGGACATGGATGCCTATCTCGACGGCCTGCGCCGCCTGCAGCGGTGGTGCGATGCCCGCGGCATCGAATGCCGCCTGCGCTGCAAGCCGACCGACGGCTTTGCCAGCCAGATCGCCGAGCACCTGGGTCTGGACGTGCAGCAGATCCTGCGCCAGTTCCAGGGCAGCCTGGCGGACTTCGGCGGCGCCTGCGACCTCTGCCTGGGCTATGACGTGCCCACCAGCGGCGCCATCGAGCTGCTGCGCCAGGGCACGCCCATGCTGCATGCCCAGCTGCGGCCGCTGCTGCCCGAGGAGCTGTCTCTGCTCAACGGCCGCATCGTGCCCTTGCGCATGCTGGACGAGACCCTGGCCCAGTTGCAGCAATGGCAGCAGGACCCCAGCGCACTGTGGCGCTTCCGTCGCCAGCAGCATGCGGCCTACCTGAACCTGCAGGCCGAGGCCCGGCCCCTGCGAGACTTTCTGAGCTGAACAGGGCGGCTGACAGGGGGCAGTTCGCCGTCTTGTCCAGGCTGGATCGGCTTTAGCATGGGCACCTCACGACTGCAGGAAGCCGGACCTTGAATCCCACCGACTTGCCGGATGTCTTCATCCACAGCCACGCCCTGGTCGAATCGCCCTTCATTGGCCCGGGCAGCTGTATTGGTGCCTTCGCCCACGTGCTGCCCGGTGCCCGCCTGGGCGAGGACGCCGAGATCGGCGACCACGCTCTGATCGACGGGCAGGTGCAGTTGGGCTCGCGTGTGCGGGTTCGGCCGGGCGCGCAGCTCTGGGCGCCGTTGGTGGTCGAGGACGACGCCTGCATAGGCCCCAACACCGTGTTCAGCGGCAGCGCGGAAGCAGGAGGCCCGAGCAGGGTCGGCGCCGGTGCCGTCATCGGCGCCAATGCCACCATCCGCAGTGGCCTGAGCATAGGCCCGCGCGCCCAGGTGCAGGACGGCGCCGTGGTGACGCGCGACGTGCCTCCGCATGCCATCGTCAGTGGCAATCCGGCCCATATCGTGGGCTATGTGGACACGCCGCATCTGGACCTGCCGGCCACGCCGCGCGCGGCCAGCCAGCTCGACGCGCCGCCGGCTCTGCACGTGGCCGCCGCCCGCCTGGTGGCCTTGCCCAAGATCGTGGACCTGCGCGGTGCTCTGAGCTTCGGCGAGATCGGCGTTCACCTGCCTTTCACGCCGCAGCGCTTCTTCATGGTCTACGACGTGCCCAGCAAGGAAGTACGCGGCGAGCATGCCCACAAGGCCTGCCACCAGTTCCTGGTCTGCGTGAAGGGCAGCGTCAGCGTCGTGCTGGACGACGGCCAGGCCCGCGACGAAGTCACCCTGGACAGTGCCCGCATGGGCCTGCACATCCCGCCCATGGTCTGGGGAATCCAGTACCAGTTCTCGCCGGACGCCGTTTTGCTGGTGCTGGCGTCGGACACCTACGCCGCGGATGACTACATTCGCGAGTACGAGGACTTCCTCGCCGCCCTGGGCCGCCCCGGGGCTTGAGCATTCGAGGCCCGGAGCCTGCCCTCCGGCAAGGAGCATGTGTGATGGCTGAATCCAGCCTGCCTTTTCTCAATCTCCAACCGAGCTACGCGGCCAGCCAGCCCGCCATCGACGCGGCCCTGCTGCGCGTGGCCCGCAGCGGCTGGTTCTTGCTGGGCCAGGAGCTGGCGGCCTTCGAGGAGGCCTTTGCGCAGTCCGTGGGCGCCGGCCACTGTGCGGGCGTGGCCAATGGGCTGGATGCGCTGACCCTGGGCCTGCGCGCCCTGGGCGTGCGGGAAGGGGACGAGGTCATCGTGCCCTCCAACACCTATATCGCCACCTGGCTGGCCGTCAGCCAGTGCGGGGCCAGGCCGGTGCCGGTGGAGCCAGATCCGCGCACTTTCAACATCGATCCCGCCCGGGTCGAGGCGGCCATCACGGCGCGCACGCGGGTCATCCTGCCGGTGCATCTCTACGGCTTGCCGGCGGACATGGGCCCGCTGATGGACATCGCCCGGCGCAACGGGCTCAAGGTGCTGGATGACTGCGCGCAGGCCCATGCCGCGCGTTACCACGGCCGGCCGGTGGGCAGTCTGGCGGATGTGTCGGCCTGGAGCTTCTATCCGGGCAAGAACCTGGGTGCCATGGGCGACGGCGGCGGTGTGACCACCGACCTCGCTGCGGTGGACGAGCAAGTGCGCGTGCTGCGCAACTACGGCTCGCGTCAGAAGTACCACAACGAATGCAAGGGCGTGAACTCGCGCCTGGACGAAATCCAGGCCGCGGTGCTGTCGGCCAAGCTGCCCCAGCTGGAGGCCGCCACCCGCGAGCGCCGCCGCCTGGCCGCCAGCCTGCTCGAAGGCCTGGCCGGCGTGCCGCTGGAGCTGCCCCAGGTGCCGCAGGGCCTGGAGCCAGCCTGGCATCTCTTCGTGGTCCGCCACGAGGCCCGCGACCGCCTTCAGGCCGCACTGGCCCAGCAAGGCATCGGCACGCTGATCCACTATCCCGTGCCGCCGCACCTGCAGCCGGCCTATGCCGAGCTGGGTTACCGCGCGGGTGACTTCCCCATCGCCGAGGCCATGCACAAGCAGGTGCTGAGCCTACCCCTGTGGCCGGGCATGAGCGAGCAGCAGGTGGACCAACTGGTGCAGGCGGTGCGGCGCAGCGCCTGAGTGCGGTTCAGCGGCTCGGTGCCGGGCCTCTTGAGCGGGCCGGGTTGCCCACCCACAGCTCCCCCGCTGGCACGTCGCGCGTGACCACGCTGCCGGCGCCGATCAGCGCGCCTTCGCCGATGGTGATGCCACCCAGGATGGTGGCATTGGCGCCGATGGAGGCGCCGCGCTCGATGCGCGTGGTCTGGAAACTGGCCGGGTACTGCTTGGACCGGGGCGTGGGGTCGTTGGTGAAGGTGGCGTTGGGGCCGATGAAGACGTCGTCCGCCACCCGCAGGCCGTCCCACAGCTGTACGCCGCTCTTGACGGTGACGCGGTCGCCCAGCACCACATCGTTCTCGATCAGCACCTGGGCGTTGATGTTGCAATCCGCGCCGATGCGAGCGCCGGGGAGGATCACGCAGAACTGCCACACCCGGGTGCCAGGGCCGATGGCGCAGCTCTGGACGTCGGAGAGCGGGTGGATCTGGGGTGGAACGGCGTCGGTGGGCATGCGGCAAGCATACGCGAGCCCGGCGCCGGACGTCGCGTTCAGCCGCTGATTGAAATCGCGTCCAGCAACTCCCCCTCGATCTGTAGCTGCAGCTTGTTCTGCTGCAGCGCCGGGCCGTCGATGAGGAAGGTGTCTTCCACCCGCTCGCCCAGGGTCGAGATCTTGGCCAGCTGCAGATTGATGTGGTGGCGGGCCAGCACGCGGGCGATGGCGTAGAGCAGGCCGGCGCGGTCGCTGGTGCTGATGGACAGCAGCCAGCGCTGGGCGCGCTCGTCCGGGCGCAGGGAGATGCGCGGCGTATAAGGGAAGCTCTTGACCCGCCGCGAGAGGCGGCCGCGGCGCGGCTCGGGCAGCGGCCCCTCGGCCATCAGCGCGGCCAGCAGGCGGGTCTCGACCAGCGAGACCAGATCGCGGTGGTGCATGTCCAGGTCCGGGGCGATGACCTGGAAGGTGTCCAGCGCATAGCCCGTGCGTGTGGTGTGGACCTTGGCGTCCAGGATGTTGAAGCCCGCGCCATCGAAATAGCCGCAGATGCGGGCAAAGAGGTCGGCCCGGTCGGGCGAGTACACCAGCACCTGCAGGCCCTCGCCCACGGGGGAAGGGCGGGCGCGCACCACGGGCTCGGGGGTCTGCACATAACGCCACAGCGCGCGCGCGTGCCAGGCCAGCTCGCCGGCCTCCTGACGGGCGAAATAGCTGACATCCAGCGTCTTCCACAGCGGCTCCTCGGTACCGGGCAGCTGGGAGTGCAGGGCCAGGTCTTGCCTGGCTTCCTGCTTGCGGGCCTCGATCTCGGCCTCGCGGTTGATCTGTGTGCCGCCCAGGCGCCGCAGGGTGAGGCGGTAGCAGTCCTCCAGCAGCTTGCCCTTCCAGGCGTTCCAGACCTTGGGGCTGGTGCCGCGGATGTCGGCCACGGTGAGCAGGTACAGGGCCGTCAGGTGGCGCTCGTCGCCCACCAGCGTGGCGAAGGCCTCCACGACCTCGGGGTCGGAGAGGTCCTCCTTCTGCGCCACGCGGGAGAGGGTCAGGTGTTGCTGCACCAGGAAGGCCACCAGCTCGGCATCCGCCTTGGGCAGCTTGTGCGCACGGCAGAAGCGCCGCACTTCCTCGCCGCCGAGCTCGCTGTGGTCCCCGCCGCGGCCCTTGGCCACGTCGTGGAAAAGGGCGGCGACATAGAGCACATAAGGCCGCTCGAACTGCGCGGCCAACTGGGAGCAGAAGGGGTACTCGTGGGCGTGCTCGGGGATGAAGAAGCGCCGCACATTGCGCAGCACCATCAGGATGTGCTGGTCCACGGTGTAGACGTGGAACAGGTCATGCTGCATCTGGCCCACGATGGCCCGGAACACCCAGAGGTAGCGTCCCAGCACCGAGGTCTGGTTCATCAGCCGGAAGGCGTGGGTCTGGCCCTTGCCTTCCTGGAGGATGCGAATGAAGGTCTGGCGGTTGACGGGGTCGCTGCGGAACTTGCCATCCATCAGGCCGCGGGCGTTGTAGAGCGCGCGCAGGGTGCGGGCCGAGAGACCCTTGATGCCCGGTGCCTGCTGATAGACGAGAAAGGTCTCCAGGATGGCATGGGGATCACGCTGGTAGAGATCGTCGCTGGCCACCTCCAGCATGCCGCCGCGGTCCAGGAAGCGATCGTTGATGGGGTGCATGGCGGCGTCCTGCGAGCCGTTGATGCGCTCCTCCAGGTTGAGCATCAGGATCTGGTGCAGCTGGGTCACGGCCTTGGCGGCCCAGTAGTAGCGCCGCATCAGCACCTCGGAGGCGCGCTGGCCCTTGCTGCCTTCGTAGCCGAAGCTCTGGGCAACGGCGGTCTGCAGGTCGAAGACCAGGCGGTCCTCGCGCCGGCCGGCCACCACGTGCAGCCGGGCGCGGATCAGCTTCAGCACGCCCTCGTTGCGCTGCAGCTGGCGGCTCTCGAAGGGCGTGATCAGGCCCTTGGCGGCCAGCTGGGGCCAGGTCTTGCCCAGGCCGGCGGCGCGGGCCACCCAGATCAGCACCTGCAGGTCGCGCAGGCCGCCGGGGCTTTCCTTGCAGTTGGGCTCCAGGGCGTAGGGTGTGTCGTCGTACTTGATGTGGCGCTGGCGCGCCTCAAGCTGCTTGGCGCGCAGGAAGGCGCGCGCGTCCAGGGCCTGCAGGATCTGCTGCTCGAAGCGTTTGAAGAGGCTGCGCTCGCCCGCCAGGCAGCGGGCTTCCAGCAAGGAGGTCTGGATGGTGATGTCGCCCGCAGCCTCGCTCAGGCATTCCTCCAGCGTGCGCACCGAGGAACCGATCTCGAGGCCCACGTCCCAGCAGGCGGTGATGAAGCCCTCAATGGCGCTCTTGAGCGGCCCGGGCTGGTAGGCGTCCAGCCCCTCGGGCAGGAGCAGGAGGACGTCGATGTCGGAGTATGGGAAAAGCTCGCCCCGGCCATAGCCGCCCACTGCCAGCAGGGCGGCGCCGGGCGGGAGGCCGGCCTGGGACCACAGCATGGCCAGGGTGCGGTCCACATGCCCGGCCAGCTGGCGCATCAGGCGGCTGGCGGCCGCCACGGTGGGCTCCGCGGCGCGAAAGGCCTCCAGCAGGCTCTGTTTGCCGGACTTGAAATGTTGGCGCAGCTCAGCCACGCCCAGGACGGGCAGATCGCTCATGCGTGAGACTCCGGGCGCATGGGACGCAGAGGGCGCGCAGGATGGGGCCTGCGCAGGAGGGTCAGGCGCCGATGAAGGCGGGCGGCGGCGGGCTGCCGGCCGAAACGGTGAGCACCTCATAGCCGGTGTCAGTCACGGCGATGGTGTGCTCCCACTGGGCGGACAGGGAGCGGTCCTTGGTGACGATGGTCCAGCCGTCGCCCATTTCCTTGATCTCGCGTCGGCCGGCGTTGATCATGGGCTCGATGGTGAAGACCATGCCCGGCACCAGTTCCTCCAGCGTGCCAGGGCGGCCGTAGTGCAGGACCTGCGGCTCCTCGTGAAACTTCTGGCCGATGCCGTGGCCGCAGAACTCGCGCACGATGGAGAAACCGGCGTTCTCGGCAAAGGTCTGGATGGCATGGGCGATGTCACCCAGGCGCGCGCCGGGGCGTACCTTGGCGATGCCCTTCCACATGGCCTCGTAGGTGAAGTTGCACAGGCGCTTGGCGGCGATGGAACCCTCGCCGACCACGAACATGCGGCTGGTGTCGCCGTGCCAGCCGTCCTTGATGACGGTGACGTCGATGTTGACGATGTCCCCGTTCTTCAGCGGTCGTTCATTGGGAATGCCGTGGCACACCTGATGGTTGATCGAGGTGCAGATGGACTTGGGGTAGGGCGTGTAGCCCGGCGGGCAGTAGTTCAGCGGCGCGGGCACTGCCTGCTGGACGTTGACGATGTAGTCGTGGGCCAGCTGATCCAGCTGCTCGGTGCTGACGCCGGGCTTCACATGCGGTGTCAGGTAGTCCAGCACCTCCGAGGCCAGGCGGCCGGCGATGCGCATGGCGGCGATGTCGGCCGCGCTCTTGATGGTGATCGTCATGGGGCGAAATTATGGCCGAGTCGCCCCGGCCCTGCAGGACGCAGGGCCGAAGGCCGGGCGATGGCGGTGCTCAGTCAGCCCAGGTCACCACGCCGGTCCAGGCGGTGGCCAGCACCACCAGGCCGAAGGCGATGCGGTACCAGGCGAAGGGGACGAAGCTGTGGCTGGAGATGTAGCGCAGCAACCAGCGCACGCAGATCCAGGCCGACAGGAAGGAGAACACCAGGCCAACGGCGAACAGCGGCAGGTCTGCCACCGACAGCAGGGCCCGCTCCTTGTAGAGGCTGTACAGGCCTGCGCCGATCAGGGTGGGGATGGCCAGGAAGAAGCTGAAGTCCGTGGCGGCCTTGCGCGACAGGCCCAGCAGCATGCCGCCGATGATGGTGGCACCCGAGCGGCTGGTTCCCGGGATCATGGCCAGGCACTGGACCAGGCCCACCTGCAGGGCATGCAGAGGGCTCATGTCGTCCACGTCCTTCACCCTGACGGTGCTGGCTGGGCGGCGCTCGGCCCACAAGATGATGAATCCGCCGACGATGAAGCTGCTGGCCACGATCACCGGCGTGAAGAGATGGGCCTTGATGGCCTTGCCGAACAGCAGGCCCAGAACCACCGCAGGCAGGAAGCCGATGGCGACATTGAGCACGAAGCGCCGGGCCCGTGCATCGTGCCCCAAGCTGGCCGCCGTGTCGCGCAGGCGCTGCCAGTAGACCAGGATGACGGCGAAGATGGCGCCGGTCTGGATGGCCACGTCGAAAACCTTGCTCTTGTCGTCCGTCATGCCCAGCAGCGAGCCGGTGAGGATCAGGTGGCCCGTGGAGGAAATGGGCAGGAATTCGGTCAGGCCTTCCACGATCCCCATGATCGCGGCCTTGATGAGCAGGAGAAGATCCAAGACGGGCTCCGTCGGTTCGGGCGGGAAAAGAAGCGGCGGATGATAAGCGCTCCACCCGGCAGTCTCGGGCCGGGGCACGCAAGGACTGTAAATGCCAGGTAAAACCGGGGCGTGCCTGCCTTGACCCCCGCCGGGGCAGTGCATACAGTACTGACCGGTCAGTCAGTACACCATGAGCCCTCGCAAGAACGCCACCACTGTTGCATCGCCCGCTGCGTCGTCCACCAAGGGCGGCCCGGCCCGCACGGCTCCCGCCCCCAGGCAGCGGCGCAAGGAGGCGCGTCCGCAGGAGCTGCTGGCGGCCGCGCTGGAGCTTTTCGTGGAGAAGGGCTTTGCCGCCACGCGCTCCGAGGAAGTCGCGCAACGGGCTGGCGTGTCCAAGGGCACGCTGTATCTCTACTACCCGTCCAAGGAAGAGCTTTTCAAGGCCATGGTGCGCGAGAGCCTGTCTTCCCGCATTGCCGAGGCCAGTGTGCTGATCGCGCAGTACGAGGGCCCGACGCCGGACCTGCTGCACCGCGTGATGCACATGTGGTGGACCGAGGTGGGCTTGAGCCCGGCCGGAGGCATCACCAAGATCATGATGGCGGAGGCTCGCAATTTCCCCGAGCTGGCCAGTTTTTTCCACGAGGAAGTGATTGCGCCCACCCAGGCCCTGCTGGCCCAGGTGATCCAGCGTGGCATCGACCGCGGTGAGTTCCGCCCGGTGTCCCCGATGATGACGGTGCAGGTCCTGATCGGGCCCATGCTGCACCTCGTGCTGTTCCAGCATTCCTTCGGCGCCTGCGCCCTGCACCTGCCCTGTGAGAACCCGACGGATGTGCTGGCTCTGGAAATCGACCTGCTGCTGCACGGGCTGTGTCCACGGCCTGGCGCGGGCTGAGACGCCCGCCGTCCCTGCGAACGTTCGCTCCACCCCCCTTTACGCCCCGAGTGCCATGCCCCAGTCCCGCCTGAACTGTTCTCGCCCGCAGCGCTTCCAGCAGGGGCGCCTGCACTGGTCTGTGTGGCTGCTGGTGCTGCTGGCCGCGCTGATCGCGGCTGGCGTCTATCGCGCGCGTGCGGCGCGTCAGGCGGCCCTGCCTGCAGCGGCGCCCGCCACGCCCCAACTGCGTCTGGCCGCATCAGACCTGCTGCAGGTCCAGTCCGGCCGGCTGGCTCGTTCGGTGGATGTGTCCGGGGGGCTGCGGGCCGTGGATTCGGCCGTGGTGAAGGCCAAGGTCGCGGCGGAACTCAAGTCCCTGCTCGTGCGCGAGGGCGATGCCGTCAAGGCCGGCCAGTTGCTGGGCCAACTGGACCCTGCCGAGTACGAGATGCGGCTGCGTCAGGCCGAACAGACCGCCGCCGCGGCCAAGGCTCAGTTGGACATCGCCCGTCGCAATCTGGAGAACAGTCGCGGCCTGGTGAGCCAGGGTTTCGTGTCGTCGACGGCGCTGGAGAGCGCGGTGGCCACCGAGGCCTCGGCCGCTGCCAACTGGCAGGCTTCCAGCGCCGCGGTGGACCTGGCGCGCAAGGCACTGGCGGACACCCGCCTGATCGCGCCCATCGGCGGTCAGGTGTCTCAGCGCCTGGCCCAGCCTGGCGAGCGCGTGGCCCTCGATGGCCGCATCCTGGAGATCGTCGACCTCCGTCAACTGGAGCTGGAAGCCGCCATCCCCTCCGAGAAGGCTGCCGGTCTGGCCGTGGGCCAGACCGCTCAGCTGACGGTGGACGGCCTGGCTGAGCCGGTGACGGCCCTGGTGCAGCGCATCAACCCGGCCGCCCAGAGCGGCTCGCGCGCCGTGCTGGCCTATCTGCGTCTGCCTGCTTCGCTCCCCGGGCTTCGCGCCGGGTTGTTCGCGCGCGGCAGCGTGCTGATGGACGAGCGCGAGACACTCAGCGTGCCGCTCAGTGCCGTGCGCGTGGACCGCAGCGAGCCCTATGTGATCAAGATCGTCCAAGGCAAGGAAGGGCCTGAGGCGCAGTGGCAGACGGTGGTCCTGGGCGTGCAGGGTCAGGTCTTGCGCCATGGGCGCCTGCAGGCTGCGGTGGAGCTGAAGTCGGGCGTGCAGGCCGGTGATCGCCTGCTGTCCGGCACGGCGGGCACGGTGGCGGCGGGCACGCGACTGGTGCTGCCGGGCTCGGCCCCGGCATCGGCAGCAGCTTCCACGGCCTCGCACTGAGCACGGGAGCGCCCCATGTGGTTCACCCGCGTCTCCATCCAGAACCCAGTCATGGCCACCATGGTCATGCTGGCTTTTGTCGTGCTGGGCCTGTTCAGCTACCAGCGCCTGTCGGTCGACCAGTTCCCCAATGTCGACTTCCCCACCGTGGTGATCAGCATGGACTATCCGGGCGCCTCGCCCGAGATCGTCGAGGCCGAGGTGACGAAGAAGGTGGAGGAAGCCGTCAACACAGTGGCAGGCATCAACTCGCTGTACTCGCGTTCCTACGAGGGCACCTCGGTGGTCATCGTGGAGTTCAACCTTGACATCGATGGGCGCAAGGCCGCCGATGACGTGCGCGAGAAGGTCGCCCTGATCCGCCCCAGCCTGCGCGAGGAGGTCAAGGAGCCGCGCATCTCGCGCTTTGACCCGCAGTCCGTGCCCATCTTCAACGTGGCCCTGCTGTCTGACGACGGCCGCCAGAGCCCGCAGGCGCTGACCACCTGGGCCACCCAGGTGCTGCAGAAGAAGCTGGAGAACGTGCGCGGCGTGGGCTCGGTCGCCGTGGTCGGTGGCCTGCAGCGCCAGATCCGCGTCGAGCTGCAGCCGGCGGCCATGGAGTCCCTCGGCGTGGGCGTGGACCAGATCCTTGCCGCCGTGAAGAGCGAGAACCAGGAGCTGCCCATGGGCGCCCTGCGCTCGGCCGAGCAGGAGCGGGTGGTGCAGGTCAATGCCCGCATGAAGCGGCCGGAGGACTTCGAGGCCATCGTGGTCGCGCGCAAGAACGGCTCGCCGGTCAAGCTGGCCCAGGTCGCCCGCGTGGTCGACGGCCCGCAGGAGCTGGACAGTCTGGCGCTCTACAACGGCCAGCGCACGGTGCTGCTGTCCGTGCAGAAGAGCCAGGGAGAGAACACCATCGCCGTGGTCGACGGCCTCATGGAAGCACTCAAGGAAGCGCGCAAGCTCACGCCGCCTGGCGTGCGCCTGGAGGTCAACCGCGACAACTCGCGCGGCATCCGCGTCTCGGTAGCCAACGTCAAGCGCACGCTGATCGAGGGCGCGGCGCTGACGGTGCTGATCGTCTTCCTCTTCCTGAATTCCTGGCGCTCCACGGTCATCACTGGCCTGACCCTGCCCATCGCGCTGATCGGCACCTTCCTGTTCATGTATGCCTTCGGCTTCACGATCAACACCATCACCATGATGGCGCTGAGCCTGTGCGTGGGCCTGCTGATCGACGACGCCATCGTGGTGCGGGAAAACATCGTGCGCCACGTAGCCATGGGCGTGAACCCTCGCCAGGCCGCGCTGGATGGCACGGCCGAGATCGGCCTGGCCGTGCTGGCCACCACCTTCTCCATCGTTGCGGTGTTCCTGCCCATCGGCTTCATGGGCGGCATCGTGGGCAAGTTCTTCCATGAGTTCGGCATCACCATCGTCGCGGCGGTGCTGATCTCCATGTTCGTCAGCTTCACGCTGGACCCCATGCTGTCCAGCGTCTGGCACGACCCGGCCATCCACGGCCACGGGGCAGGGCAGGACGAGCCGAAGACGTTCTACGACAAGACCCTGGGCCGCATCACCGGTGCCTTCGACCGCTTCACCGAATGGCTGTCCGATGGCTACCAGACCATCCTGGGCTGGGCCCTGCAGCACAAGGGCAAGACCCTGGCCCTGGCCCTGGCCTGCTTCCTGGGCGGCTGCACGCTGTTCGGCGTGATGGGCAAGGAGTTCGTGCCCAAGGCGGACCTCTCCGAGACCCAGGTCAACTTCTACACGCCTGTGGGCTCCTCGCTGGAGCTGACCGAGGCCCGCGCCCGCCAGGTGGACGAGGCCCTTCGCAGCCTGCCGGAGGTGCTCTACACCGTCACGACCATCAACAGCGGCTTCGCGGCTGGCAAAAATTACGGCGCCATCTATGTGCGCCTGGTCGACCGCAAGGACCGTCAGCGCAGCGTGGTCGAGATGGCCACGCCCCTGCGCCGGAAGCTGGAGCAGATCCCGGGCATCACCGTCACCAACATCGGCCAGACGGACCTGGGCGGCAGCAAGAGCCTGCAGTTCTCGCTGCAGGGGCCGGACCTGAAGGAACTGGAGCGCATCGCCAATGGCGTGATGGCCCAGATGCGCAAGATCCCCGGCCTGGTGGACCTGGACAGCACGCTCAAGGCCAACAAGCCTACGGCCTCGGTGGAGCTCAAGCGTGAAGCGCTGGCGGATGCGGGGCTCAACGTCAACGCCGTGGCCACCAGCTTGCGAACCCTGCTGGCCGGAACCACGGTGGGCAACTGGCGCGCGCCCGATGGTGAGAACTACGACGTGGTGGTGCGCCTCCCCTTGGCCCTGCGCGACAACATGGAGCAGCTCGCCGGGCTGCCGCTGAACATCGCCGCCGCGCCCGATGGCGGCAGCCGCGTGGTGCGCCTGGGTCAGGTCGCAGTCCTGAGCGAGTCCTTCGGCGCGAACCAGATCAACCGCCGCGACATGAACCGCGAGATCAACATCGACGCCAATGCCCTGGGCCGCAGCGCCGGCGAGATCTCGGCCGACATTCAGAAGATCCTGCAGGCCACGCCCATGCCGCCCGGCTACCGCTACAGCTTTGGCGGCTCGACCAAGAACATGACCGAGTCCTTCCAGTACGCCGTGGGCGCCCTGGCCCTGGCCATCGTGTTCATCTACATGATCCTGGCCAGCCAGTTCAAGAGCTTTCTGCAGCCCCTGGCGCTGATGACCTCGCTGCCGCTGACGCTGATCGGCGTGGCCGTGGCCCTGATCAGCTTCAACTCCACGCTGAACATGTTTTCGGTGATCGGCATTGTGATGCTCATGGGCCTGGTGACCAAGAATGCCATCCTGCTGATTGACTTCGCCATCCGCTCCCGCGAGGGCGTGCATGCGCATGGCGTGGATGCCGAGCCCATGACGCGCGAGCAGGCCCTGCTGCACGCCGCGCGCGTGCGACTGCGCCCCATCCTGATGACGACGCTGGCCATGGTCTTCGGCATGGTGCCGCTGGCCTTTGCCATGTCCGAGGGCTCGGAGCAGCGCGCGCCCATGGGGCAGGCGGTGATAGGGGGGGTCATCACGTCCTCGCTGCTGACCCTGGTGGTGGTGCCTGTGGTCTATTGCCTGCTCGATGACCTGGCGCAATGGGCGCGGCGCCGCTGGCGTGGTGCCTCGGCCTCAAGCCCAGAGGTCACCCCCTCGTCCGGGAAATAGAATGCCCGGGTCGCGCCGGAAGCCCCGGCGCCCCTTCCTGATGAAACGCCGAGCATTGCCATGAATTTCGAACAAGCCCGCTTCAACATGATCGAACAGCAGATCCGCCCCTGGGATGTGCTGGACGCGAGCGTCCTGGCCCTGCTGAGCAGCGTCCGGCGCGAGGACTTCGTGCCTGCCGAGCTGCGCACCCTGGCCTTCACTGATACCGAATTGCCTCTGGGCGGCGCGCGCCGTGCGCTGGCGCCCCGCGTAGAGGCCCGCCTGCTGCAGGAAATGCAGCTGCAGCGCAGCGACAAGGTGCTGGAGATTGGCACAGGCATGGCTTACCTGACCGCCATGATGGGCCATAAGGCTCAGGCCGTGGTGAGTCTGGAATCGGATGCAGGCCTCGCCCGTGCAGCCGCCGAGAAGCTGCGCCGCGCCGGCCTGAGCAATGTGCAGGTGCGTGAGGCCGACGGCCGCCAGGGCGCCCCTGGCGAGGCACCGTTTGACGTCATCGTGCTGTCCGGCTCCGTGGCCGAGCTGCCGCAGACCCTGCTGGCCCAGCTCAAGGTGGGTGGACGCCTGCTGGGCATTGTTGGCGAGGAACCCATGATGCGCGCCGTGCTGGTGCGCCGCCTGGGTGAGCAGGAATTCCAGACCACCGAGCTGTTCGATACCGTGGCCCAGCGTCTGCCAGGCTTCGAGTCGCGCCCGGCCTTCTCCTTCTGAGTGGCATGGCCTGGCAACTCCCCCCCACGGAATTCTCGGCCTGGCTGGCCGAGGTGGCGCCTCAAGGGCGCCCGTTGCTGCTGGACGTCCGCGAGGACTGGGAGGTGTCGCAGGTCGCCCTGCAGCAGGAGGGGATGGACTGGCTGCACATCCCCATGAATGAGGTGCCGACCCGCCTGGGGGAGCTGGAGGCCGGGCGGGCCATCGTCTGTTATTGCCATCACGGGGTGCGAAGTCTGCAGGTCGTCGCATTTCTATCGGCCAGGGGCTTCGATTCCGTCTATAACCTCGCCGGCGGCATCGACGCCTGGTCCGTGCAGGTGGACCCCTCGTTGCCTCGATACTGATTTCCTACCGAACAACCATCAAAACCATTGCTGCAAGGAAGCTTCATGGCTGCTGATCATCGACTCTCTTCCTCTTTGCGTCCGCGCGCCAGCGTCCTGGCCGCCACCCTGGGCCTGTTGTTCGGTGGGGTGTCGATGGCCCAGGCCCAGAGCCTGCAGGAGCTCTATGACGCAGCCCGCGCCTATGACGCCACCTACCTGGCCGCGCGCGCCCAGGCCGAGTCGGCCGAATTCAAGGCCGGGCAGGCTGATGCGCTGGGCCGGCCCACGCTCGGTGCCGGCGCCAGCATCCACCAGACGCAGACCCGCACCCCCAGCTATGGCACGTTGACGGCCGCTGGCCCGGCGACGGTGCCGGCCGCCACGCAGAACTCCACGGCCACGCAACTTGGGCTCAGCGCCAAGTACGCGGTCTACAACCGCGGCAATGCCGTCACCATCGAGCAGGCCCAGCGCGGCCTGGGCGTGGCCCGCGCTGATCTTGAATCCGCCGAGCAGGACCTGATCGTCCGCGTGGCGCAGGCCTATTTCGATGTGCTGAACGCCCGCGACACCCTGGCCACCGCCCAGGGCAACAAGAAGGCCGTGGCCGAGCAATTGGCCTCGGCCAAGCGGAACTTCGAGGTGGGTACCGCCACCATCACCGACACCCGCGAGGCCCAGGCCCGCTATGACCTGGCCACGGCTCAGGAGCTGGCCGCAGACAACGATCTGCGCGTCAAGCAGGTGACGCTGGATCAGATCGTCGGCCGCGTGGGCGTCGACCCCAAGCCCATGGCCCAGCCCGTGGCCCTGCCGGCCCTGCCGTCTGACCAGGTCGAAACCTGGGTGAGTCAGTCCGAACAGCATCCGGTGATCCGCAAGGCCCAGCTCGGCCTGGAGGTCGCCCGCCTGGAGATCGAGAAGGCCAAGGCCGCCAACGGCCCGACGGTGGAAGCCAATGGCTCGCTGGGCGTGATCAACAATCGCGGTGACACGCCGATCCCCGGCAGCACCCGCCAGGCCAAGGTGGGGCTGGAGCTCAACATCCCGCTGTACACCGGTGGCTACAACGACAACCGCATCAAGGAAACGCTGAAGCTGGAAGAGAAGTCGCGTAACGATCTCGACTTCGCCCGCCGCAGCATTGCCGAGGCCACCAAGCGTGCCTTCTTCGGCGTGCAGTCTCTGCGCGCCCAGGTCAAGGCCTATGAAGCGGCCGAGGCCTCCACCAAGCTGGCCCTGGAAGCGACGCAACTGGGCTACAAGCTGGGCGTGCGGGTCAACCTGGACGTGCTGAACGCCCAGACCCAGCTCTTCTCCACCCAGCGCGACCTGGCCAAGGCCCGCTACGACGTGGTGCTCAACAGCCTCAAGCTTCGCCAGGCTTCGGGCCAGCTGCGACCGGAGGACCTGGCCACCGTCAACGCCCTGCTGGCCAAGTAATCGTCACGGGCGCAGCCCGGCAGCATCACCCAGGGCCCGCTGTCTTGCGCAGCGGGCCTTGTCATTGGCACTGCGACACAATGAGGGGCATCACCTGACCCCGCCTGAACGCCCACCGATCCATGCTGTTCCTGCTATCGCCTGCGAAATCCCTGGACTACGACAGCCCGGTCTCGCCGGCCGTTGACGCCCTGGCCACCGAGCCACAGTTCATCCCTGATTCCATTGCCCTGATCGAGGTGCTGCGCCGACAGTCGCAGGCGGACATCGCGCGGCTGATGGATCTCTCTGACGCGCTGTCTGCCCTCAACGTGGCGCGCTACCAGGCCTGGGCGCCGCGCTTCACGCCCCAGAACAGCAAGCCGGCCCTGCTGGCCTTCAACGGCGATGTCTACGACGGCCTGGATGCCAAGAGCCTGAGCTTGAATCAGTTGCGCTGGGCACAGGACCATGTACTGATTCTTTCCGGCCTTTACGGCGTGCTGAGGCCCCTGGATCGCATGCAGGCCTACCGCCTGGAAATGGGCACCCGCCTGGCCACGTCACGGGGGCGTAACCTGTACGCCTTCTGGGGTGACCGCATCGCCGAGCACCTCAATGCCCGGGCCGCTGCCTCGCATGTGCCGGTGATCGTCAATCTGGCTTCGCAGGAATACTTCAAGGCCGCGGATCGCAAGGTGCTGCATCCGCGTGTGATCGACTGCCAGTTCGAGGACTGGAAGGGCAATGGCTACAAGATCATCAGCTTCTTCGCCAAGCGCGCTCGAGGCCTGATGGCCCGCTTCTGCATCGAGCAGGGCGTGGATCGCCCCGAGGGGCTGAAGGATTTTGCCGTGGACGACTATGCCTTCGCCGCCGAGGCCTCCTCGCCGGAGTGCCTGGTGTTCCGCCGCAGGCGCTGAATCAAGGGGAGCAAGGAGAGGACGATGGGGCAGGCAGCATCTCCCGAGTTGTGCCGCTGGATCACCGAGCAGATCCGCGCCGGCGTGTCCGGCGACAAGATCCTGCAGGCCATGGTGCAGAGCGGCTGGGACGAGAAGGTGGCGAAGACGGCGTTCGCGCAGGTCTTTCAGGCCCATCAGAAGGAGGAAGCCCGGCGCGCCGGCAAACCCTTCAGCGATGCCTTGCCCGAACCGGACCTGGCGGGGCAGCCCACGGTGATCCGCGCCCTGGACCGTGATGTCAAAGTGCTGCTGACCCTGGCCCATCCCCGCGTCGTGCTGTTCGGCGAGCTGCTCTCGCATGAAGAGTGCGACGCGCTGGTCGCCTTCAGCCGTGACCGTCTCAGCCGCTCGGAGACGGTGGCGGTGAAGGTCGATGGCAGCGAGGTCAACACCGCGCGCACCAGCGACGGCATGTTCTTCGAGCGCGGAGAGAACGAGCTGTGCACCCGCATCGAGGCCCGCATCGCCGCCCTGCTGAACTGGCCGGTGGAGAACGGCGAAGGCCTGCAGGTGCTGCGCTACAAGCCGGGTGCCGAGTACCTGCCGCACTACGACTACTTCGACCCCTACCACGCCAGCACGCCCTCCATCCTGCAGCGGGGTGGGCAGCGCGTGGGCACCCTCGTGATGTATCTCAATACGCCGCGCCGCGGCGGTGGCACTATCTTTCCGGACAGTCACCTGGAAGTGGCACCAGTGAAGGGCAATGCCGTGTTCTTCAGCTACGGTCAGCCCGATCCCTCGACCCTCACCTTGCACGGCGGCTCGCCGGTGCTGGAAGGGGAGAAATGGGTGGCAACAAAATGGCTGCGTCAAGGCGTGTTCGAATGAAGAGCACGGCTTAGACTTCGCAGCAGTCCCTCGATTGGAATCCCGCACATGAAAAGCATCCTGACCCTCAGTCTTGCCAGCCTGCTGGCGCTGCCGGCCCTGGCTCAGCAAGCCCAGGGCATCGTGCAGCCAGCAGCCCCCTTGGTGACGCCGCAGCCGGCCGTGGCCCCTGCCGTGGCCGGCCAGCCCCTTCAGCAGCAGGCCGTTCAGCCGCCCGTGGTGAAGACCAAGAAGGCTCACAAGAAGTCGGCTGCCGCCGGCAAGAAGTCCAGCAAGAAGGTCAGCAAGAAGACCGCTGGCAAGCCACACAAGGCTGGCGCGCACGCCAAGGTGAAGGCCAGCCACAAGCGCGGCAAGTCCATGCATTGAAGCCCGCCCGGCGCGCACCGCGCCGCGCCCGACATCAACCGCCGATCCGCACCCGGGTCAGGCGGTTTTTTCTTGCATGCGCCCAGGCCCGTTCAGCGCTGCAGCGGCAAGTGGCTTTGCTTCAACTGCCGCAGCACGAAGCTGGACTTGCTGTGCCGGATGCCGGGGATCTTGTAGAGCCGCTCACGCAGCAGGCGTTCGTAGTCCCGCGTATCGGCCACGGCGATGCGCACGTAGTAGTCGTAGTCGCCCGAGACCAGGAAGGCTTCCAGCACCTCGGGGATCTGCTCCAGAGCCCGGCCAAATTCGAAGAGGGCTTCGTCCGAGTGACTGTCCAGGGTCACGTGCACGATGACCGTATCCCCCAGGCCCACGGCTGCTGGGTTCACCCGCACAGCATAGCCCTCGATCACGCCGGCCTGCTCCATGCGCTTGATCCGTGTCCAGCAGGGCGAGGTGCTGAGACCCACAGCCTGGCTGATGTCCTGCAGGCTCTTGCGGGCGTCCTTCTGCAGTTCGGAGAGGATGGCGATATCGAATTTGTCCAGCTTCATTCTTAAATTCTCTCTTCTGGAAGAAAGATTTGCTGAATATAGCCTTTGATGGCAAAAATTCAGAAAGTATTCCCGGGGGCCCTGTCCGACACTGGCAGCATGAATGCTCCGCTCGCCTCTGCCTGCCTCCTGCCTGCTGCCGCGCCTGCGCCTGCGCCTGCGCCAATCCCTGCCTTCAATGGTGCGGCGGCTCTGATCGAGACCCTGTTGAGCCTGGGTGTGGACACCGTCTTCGGCTATCCGGGCGGCGCCGTCCTGCCGCTCTACGACGCCCTGCACGCCCAGCCTCGCCTGCGCCATGTGCTGGTGCGTCACGAGCAGGCCGCCGTGCACGCGGCCGAGGGCTATGCGCGCACGACAGGGCGGGTGGGCGTGGTCTTTGTGACCTCGGGCCCCGGCATGAGCAACACCACGACGGGGCTGCTGGACGCGCTGTGCGACTCCATCCCCGTGCTGTGTATCAGTGGCCAGGTGGCCACCACCGCCATCGGCACCGATGCCTTCCAGGAGTGCGATGCCCTTGGCATCTCGCGCTCGGTCACCAAGTGGAACCACCAGATCCGCAGCGCCGAGGCCATCAGTGCGGCGGTGGTGAAGGCGCATGCCGTGGCCCTGGGTGGTCGGCCCGGCCCCGTGCTGCTGGACTTCCCCAAGGACGTGCAGCTGACGCCGCTACCGCACTGGCTCGGGCCGGCCCGCAGTGCCCTGTGGCGACCAGAGCAAGCGCCTGCGCAGCCTCTGGCACCGGTTGACCCGGCCGAGGTGCAGGCCGCGCTGGACCTGCTGCTGGAGGCTCGGCGCCCCGTCTTTTACGGTGGCGGGGGGCTGATCAATGCTGGTCCGGCCGCCTGCGATCGCTTTGCTGCGCTGGTGCGTGCCACAGCGGCGCCGTGCACGCTGACCCTGCTGGGCCTGGGCGCCTTCCCGGCCCAGGACCCGCAGAGTCTTGGCATGCTGGGCATGCACGGCACCCTGGAGGCCAATCTGGCCATGCATGAGTCGGACCTGGTGGTGTGCGTGGGCGCCCGTTTCGATGACCGCGTCACTGGCCGCCTGCAGGGCTTTTGCCCGCAGGCGCGCATCGTGCACCTGGACATCGACCCGCGCTCGCTCAACAAGGTTGTCAAGGCCGATGTGGCCCTGCTGGGTGACTGTGGCGAGAGCCTGGATCTGCTGCTGCAGGGCTGGCTCACGCGTCAGCCGGGAAGCCCTGAGACCCGGCGGGAGCGCCTTGCGCCCTGGTGGGCCCGCATCGCTCGCTGGCAGGCCCGGCAGTGCCTGAATTTCGAGGACAGGTCGGACGCCATCCTGCCCCAGGCCTTGATGCAAACCCTGCAGCGGCAGTTGCGCGCGCAGGCAACTGCCCGGGGGCGTGAACCCATCGTTGCGACGGATGTGGGCCAGCACCAGATGTGGGCCGCGCAATACCTGGCCCCGGCCGCGCCGGGCCGTTGGCTCAGCTCCGGCGGGGCGGGCACCATGGGCTTCGGCTTGCCGGCGGCCATCGGGGCGCAGGTGGCGCATCCGCAGGCGCTGGTGGTGTGCGTCAGCGGCGATGCCTCGGTGCTGATGAACATCCAGGAGCTGTCCACCGCGGTGCAGCACCGCACGCCGGTCAAGCTGGTGCTGTCCAACAATGGCTATATGGGCATGGTGAGGCAGTGGCAGCAACTGATCCACGGCAACCGCCTGAGCCACAGCTACACCGAGGCGCTGCCCGACTTCGTGGCCCTGGCGCGAGCCTTTGGCTGGCAGGCGCGCCGCGTCACCGAGCGGGCGGAGCTGGACGAGGCGCTGGCCGAATGTCTGACCTCGGACGGCCCCTTCTTCCTGGACGTGGCGGTGGCGGCGCAGGAGAACTGCTTCCCCATGATCCCGGCTGGCGCCGCCCACAACGAGATCTGGCTGGGGGAGGGGCGGCGCTGGGATGAGCCCACGAACTGCTGACCCCGCCTGCATCAAGCCAGGGCAGGGGCGCTTGACTTACCATTGCGCCCCATGACGATCAATGCCGACCCCCAAGAGCTGGCCAAATTCGGCGAGCTGGCCCATCGCTGGTGGGACCCAGAGAGCGAATTCAAGCCGCTGCACCAGATCAACCCCCTGCGCCTGGCCTGGATTGACAGCCTCTGCCCCCTGGCAGGACTCAAGGTGCTGGACGTGGGCTGCGGCGGCGGCATCCTGACGGATTCCCTGGCGCGCAAGGGCGCCGAGGCCCTGGGCATCGACCTGGCGACCAAGGCCCTGCGCGTGGCCCAACTGCATGCCATGGAAGCCGGCACGCCCAATGTCAGCTACCAGGAGATCGCCGTCGAGGAGCTGGCCGCGCAGCGTCCGGGCGAATTTGATGCCGTCACCTGCATGGAGATGCTTGAGCACGTGCCCGATCCAGCCTCGGTGGTCCGGGCCCTGTCCACCTTGGTGAAGCCGGGCGGTTGGGTGTTCATGTCCACCCTGAATCGCAACTTCAAGAGCTTTTTGCTGGCCATCGTGGGCGCGGAGTACGTGCTCAAGATGCTGCCCGCCGGCACCCATGAGTACGCCCGTTTCATCAAGCCCGCCGAGCTGGCCCGCATGGCCCGTGAAGCTGGCCTGGAGCTGCACAGCAGCAAGGGCCTGAGCTACAACCCCTTCACCCAGCGCTACAGCTTGGGCAGCGACACCGACGTGAACTACCTGTTCGCGTTGCGCCGTCCGGCGTGAGCGACCAGGCCATGGACAGTTGCAGGAGCCCCGACCTGGGCGCCGCGCTGCAGACCCGTCTGGCCGGCCTGCGCGCCGTGCTGTTCGATCTGGACGGCACGCTGATCGACAGCGCTCCCGACCTGGCTGGCGCCGCCAACGAACTGCGTGCCGCCCGCGGCCTGCCGCCGCTGGACTACGCCCTGCTGCGCCCCATGGTGGGCGCCGGTGCGCGCGGCATGTTGGCCGTCTCCCTGCAGGTGACGCCGACGCATGTGGAGTTTGAGCCCTTGCGCGCCGATTTCCTGGCGCGCTACGAGGCCCGCATGCTGCAGGAGACGGCGGTCTTTGAGCAGAT
The DNA here is from genome assembly GCF_051857535.1 of Roseateles sp. DB2. Classification (NCBI taxonomy): domain Bacteria; kingdom Pseudomonadati; phylum Pseudomonadota; class Betaproteobacteria; order Burkholderiales; family Sphaerotilaceae; genus Roseateles; species Roseateles sp. DB2. Next base: position 199,460 of record NZ_JBPZGY010000004.1, read on the forward strand.
CCACCCCTTGCTGGAGGCGCTGGAGCAGGCCGCCATGCCCTGGGGCATCGTGACCAACAAGGCCGAGCGTTTTGCGCTGCCGGTGACCGAGGGCCTGGGCCTGGCGGCCCGTGCGGGCACCGTGATCGGCGGAGACACCACGCCGCACGCCAAGCCGCATCCGGCGCCTCTGCTGGAAGCCGCCCGCCGTTTGGGTGTGGCGCCCGAGCAGTGCGCCTATGTGGGCGACGACGAACGAGACATCGTGGCTGGCCGCGCCGCAGGCATGATCACCGTTGCCGTGGCCTGGGGCTATCTCGGGCAGGGCGAGCCCATCGAGGCCTGGGGTGCAGATTTCATCGTTCAGACGCCGGATGCCCTCTTGAAGTCTCTGCAACTGGCATAATCTGAAGTTCTGAAAGGGGCCGACCTGGTTTCGACGTGGGTGCGGATCCGGAGTAGGGCATGCCGAGCACCAGTTCGCTCGTAAATCCACTGGAAAAAACTACCTGCAAACGACGAAAAGTTTGCCCTCGCTGCTTAATTAGCACGAGGCTCCGCAACAGTTGGCCTATGGGCTGGGGTGGCAACACCTGCGGAGTCATTCACATAGGCTGGTCGCCGGTTGGGCTGTACGGCAGGCGACGAGATCATTCAGCTGGCGGCGTCCAAAGCGTGCTCCTGCGCGTTGGCACCGTGAGAATCAAATCAGAGAGCTAAGCATGTAGAACTGCCCGGTGATGGCTTGCGGACGCGGGTTCAATTCCCGCCGGCTCCACCAACACAGCGTTCAGCGAAGTTCGCTGAGGCACAAAAGGCCCAAGTAAATCAACGACTTGGGCCTTTTTCTTTGTCCGCCGCAGTGCAAGAACTTCCACCGTCATCCGGTGGCTGACTGCAAGAACTTCTGCAAGAACCCTATGATCCAGGTTCTTGCAGGCAAAAGTTCTTGCACCCCGGGAGGTTCTCGCAGTGGCCAAATACCTGATTCCTTCAGACAAGACGCTCAAGGCCATCAAGCCTGGCGACGAGCGCAAGCGCATCAACGACGGGGAGGGGCTCTACCTCCAGCTGTTCGTCAAGGGAGGCTCGCACGGCTGGCGCTTCGCCTACAGCCTGGCCGGCCGGCGCAACATCCTGAGCCTGGGCACCTACCCGGACACCAGCCTGGCCCTGGCGCGGCAGAAGGCTGACGACGCCCGCCGCATGGTGGCGGAGGGCCAGGACCCCAGCGCGGCCCGGCAGGAGGCCAAGGCCGAGGTGCAGCGCAAGCGCCGGGCTGAGCGCCTGGCGGATGCTGGGTTGCCCCCTGAGGGGTCGTTTGAGGCGGTTGCCAGGGAATGGCTGAGCCAGGTGCATCAAGTCAAGGTGAGCCCAGGCCATGCGGAGCGCACCCGCATCCGCCTGGAGCAGGATGCCTTCCCGTGGATCGGGCGTCGGCCCATCGGCGAGATTGAGTCGCCCGAGTTGCTACAGGTCCTGCGGCGTGTGGAAGGGCGGGGCGCCATTGAGACGGCCCACCGCATCAAGGATGCCTGCGGGCAGGTCTTCCGCTACGGCATCGCCACGGGCGCCTGTGCTCGGAATCCGGCTGCCGATCTGAGGGACGCCCTGCGGCCGGTGCAGACCAAGCACCATGCGGCCATCACCGAGCCGGTGCAGGTGGCCAAGCTGCTGCGGGACATGCACGACTACCAAGGCAGCGCCGTCACGCGGGCGGCCCTGGCGCTGTCGGCGCTTCTGTTGCTGCGGCCGGGGGAGCTGCGCCACATGGAATGGGCCTGGGTGGATCTGGAGGCCGCCATGCTGACCGTGCCGGCTGAGGCCATGAAGCGCAAGAAGGCAGACAAGGCCGATGGGCCTCCGCATCACGTGCCCTTGGCCGCTCAGGCCGTTGCCGTGCTTCAGGAGCTGCAGCCGCTCACGGGGTCCGGCCGCTACGTCTTCCCGGCGCTGACAAGCAAGCAGCGGTGCATGAGCGAGAACACGGTGCGCAGCGCGCTGCGGCGTCTGGGCTATGGCAATGACGACATGACCGCGCACGGCTTCCGAGCCACCGCCCGGACCATGATTGCCGAGCGCCTGGGCGTGCTCCCAGAAATCATCGAGGCTCAGTTGGCCCATGCGGTGGGTGATGCGCTTGGGCGCGCCTACAACCGCACCCAGTTCGCCGATCAGCGGCGCAGCATGATGCAGGCGTGGGCGGACTATCTGGACAAGCTGCGCAAGGGGGCGGATGTCGTGCCGATCAATGGCAAGGCGGCATAGCGCGGATTCCGGTCTCACTGGCCGCCCGTGCCGGTCGGCTATGACCACCTCATTGCAGCGGGCCGGTCGGGTTCTGACAACTGGAAGATGCCTGCTCTAGGGTGCTCGGAGGCATTCGCCGCCGATAGTCAGAGCGACCGCTTCCGCTCTTACCGGTCAAGCGATGGGCGGGGCAAGTTTGACCGCTGCACAGCAAGACAGAGCAATCAATGCACGTGGGCCAGCGGTTCATTTCTTATTGTTCGCGTGTGACTAAACTGCTCCCGCACAAGACAGATACGAACAGTGGAGGGCGAGTTGGCCTATTACGATCTGAATCGACGTTTTGTCGAGCGCGAGAGCTACGACCAGGACGAACTTGTCGCTGCGCAAATGCGTGGCAAACAGGTGGCGTGGGCCAAGGTGCTCAAGAACCGCAGCAGCGTCATCGTTGCAGCGGCGAACTTCGGCAAGACCACCGAAATGCGCCAGCAGGCGGCGCAACTGCGTGCACATGGCGAGACCGCCGTGTTCGTCGCGCTGCGCCAACTCGCGGATCGCGGCAGTCTCGACAAGGCATTGACTGGCGCTGACCGCGACGCCTATCGCGCGTGGAAGGCTGCTCCAATCAGCCCCATCACGTTATTTGTCGACTCGTTGGATGAGGCCGCGGCCGGCGGCAAGGACGAAAGCATCAGCCACCTCGTTGGAGACGTTGCCGACGAAATGTGCTGGCCGAACGAGCATGTTCGGTGGGTGATTTCGACTCGGCCGGCTGTCCTCACTGCAGGCGTCTTCGAGAAGCTCTCGGAGCTGCTTTCCAAGCCGGCCCCGAAAACTATCGGGCGCCCGGGTGGATCGGGGGGGCTAGGCGCTGGCGGTGCGGCAAGCGTAGCAGCGGAAGCTGAGGCGCCGGAGCCGGTGCGCCTGTTCTCCATGGCCCCTCTGGAAGACCACCAGGCTGCGGTGTACCTCACGGGGCGCTACCCAGCACTGGATGCCAAGCAACTGATCGAGATTGCCAGTGAGCGTGGCTTGTCGGGCTTCGTCGGCAGCCCGGGTGGACTGGACGTCCTTGCTCGCATCGACATGGTGGCCAGCCCGCCGGAATCCTTGACCGAGGTGTTCGAGCGCGTTGTGAACGCCATTGGCACCCTGCGTGGGGCTGACCATCGGCTCGCTGCCGCCGGCAGCCCTGCACAGGAGGTCCTGACCGGTGCGGTTCAGCGCCTGGCCTCAGCATCGGTTGTGTGCCAGCTGGTGAACATCGAGATGCCCGAGGCGACCCTGGCGATTCCTGAAACGGCCTTGTCAGCCCGGTTAATTGCGTCGCCGATGCTTCACGAGGCGGGCATCAAGGCGCTGTTGAACTCCCAGCTCTTCATCGACGCCGGCTTCCATCAGGTCAAGGTCTATCCCGATGAGCTCGCGCCGTTCCTCGCGGCCAAACGCCTCGCCGGTTTGGTGGCCTCGCCGGATCAGGCAGAGCGGCTCCTTGAGAACTTCACCTGGGCTGCGACCAGCGGCGAGCAAGGCGTGCAGCGCGCCTTCTTGCCCATGTTGGGATGGCTCGCCACGCTGAACGCGCATTGCCGCGAGGTCATCCTGCAGAAGGACCCTCAGGCGTTGGCGTTCTTCGGTGACCTGCGCAATCCGGCCGTCCCGACCAAGGCGGCGCAGGACGCTTTGACGGAGAGCATCAAGCGCTTGGTGGAAAAGGGCGACCACATCGGCCGCACCATGTTCCGGCTGACGTCTGAGAACTTCTGGCAGGCGGGGCCCGACCGATTGGCTGGGACCATCGCGAGCCTTTACGACCAGTACCAGGACAACTACTCGGCGCGAGACGTCCTGCTCGATATTGCTACCGCGTGCAAGATCGAGCCTTTGCGGGCAAAGCTTCTCAAGCGTCACGGTTCGAAGTTTGACCGCGTCCTTTCTGACAGCAGTGACGTTGCCTACTTCCTTGCATTGCGTCGGCCCGCCGATCTTTCCGCTCTCGCCGCCGCTGCGGTGGTGAGCACCCCTGTCCGCGAAGGCGTCATCAGTCTCCTGTTGCGAGAGCTGGGATGGAGCTATTTCTCGCCCCGTGATGTCGCCGTGATGGTCGACAACCAGTTCCTGGCTGGTCCGCGTGGATTCCAGCTCTCCTATTCCCTCGAGAAGGGAAGCATGCTGGCCGATGCAACGGATGGCCAGCTGTATCAACTGGCGCGCGGGCTCGTTGTGCGCATGGTGAAGAGGGAGCTGACTCACAAGCGAAATCGAGAGGATCAGCAGTACGTCGACCTCGTTGCCACGGTTCTCGAAGCCTTGGTCGTGCGAACGGATGGCGCCCAGGCGGTCAAGGTCGCTCGCCTGTACCTCGTCTTGACCCGGGACATCCACGACCGCTATCTGCAGAGCAGCGCAATCGAGGAGCTGAGGTCAGCGGTAGAGGCAAATGCCGCCGTGCGCCTGGCAGTGCTACGGGCCACCCTCGATAGGCAGCTCAATGACGACGATCTGCTTCTCGCGGTTGTTGGCTTTCGCCGGCCCACCACGTACACGCCAGAGGACTTGGTTCAAGTGAACGACGCGCAGCTCACCCGCGTGTACGCAGAATGGCAATCTCAACGCGCGAGAGCCATCGCACAGCAGCCGGCGCCTAAGCCAGTCAAGCCAAAGAGCGAGAAGCTCACTGTCGACGCCAAGGTGAAGCGGCAGCTTACCAAGCGCTTGAGCGCACTGGCTAACGGAACGGATACCCGGGCGCTCGAGTGGATCGCCGGGTGGCTGCTTCAGACGAATCGCACCTCAAGATATGGCGAGGTCGACTTCGAGGCGTTCGAGAAGGCCGTCGGCGCAAAGATCGCTGTGGCTACCCGACAGGGCATGAGTCGCCTGTGGCGCGACCAGGCCCCGACCTTCAAAGAGAGCGAGCCGAACTCGACTTTCCACATCACTGCGGCCGGCCTGCAGGGTCTCAAGCTTGAACTTGCGGACGGGACGGCGCTTCCAGTCCTCACTGATCCTGAGGTGCGCCGGGCCCTGCGTTACGCTCTCTTCGAAATCAACGGCTATCCGAAGTGGTTCTGGGCCCTCGTCAAGGCATATCCGGCCGTTTCGGTTCCTGAGTTGGTATCAATCGCCGGTGAGGCAGGGAACGGCGCTACGTCCAGGGAGCATGCCGAAGAGCTGCTGGCATCCATTCCAGACGCACCTGCACCGGTCCAAGAAGCACTCGCAGGCCTCGCATGGACGCACCTGCTAAGCGTGAATCCATCCCGCGACTACGTCGTGAATCGGTTGCTGAAGGCGGCCCTGTCGGTGCCAGGCAAGGTCCCGCAAGATGACTTCGAGCGCTTGGCGCTTCACAAGATGAAGGTCGCCTACTGCTCGCCGCTGGATGACCCAGTCGACGAGGCCCTGCGCGCGCAGCGCGAACTTGCACTGACCTGGGCCACCCGCTGGTTCATTCAGAGTCCGTTGCGGTGGCGCAATGCCGTCAACGCCTGGGGGCCGTTGGACCCGCTGGCCGTCAAGACTTTCATCTTCGACCTTGCCGCTGCGTTCGGTCGTGACCGCGAGGGCATCGCGGGGCGAATTGCCATTGAGAGCGACCATGGCATCATGGCGCTGGAGGACCTGTACCTGTGGACGAGGTGGGCAGTCGACCCGAAGGATGATGTGGACAGGCCGCAGGGCGTTTCCTATAGCCCGGGACCTCGGGACAACGCAGAGCGATTCCGCGGCGTAATCATCAGTGGGATCGCTGCTGCTACGTCTCAAGCGGCGTACAGCGCGCTGGAGCGAATCCGGCTGGCGCTACCCGCAGGCGACTTCACCATCGAGTACATCAAGAAGACGCAGTTCGAACTTCGTGAGCGGCAGCTCACCCGGGAGCCCCTTGCGCAAGTGAACTACCCGAAGTTCGAGGAGAACTTCCGTGGAGATGTCACCGGTACGACCTCGTTCGCTATGGCCGTGCATGCTGACCTTCGTGCCGTTCAGTACGACGTCGAACGCGGTGAGCACAGCCTGCGCAGCTTCTTTAGCGAGGTCGACTTCACGCGAGTCAACAAGCAGGGAGAGGAAGGCGACAAGGCGGGCTTGGCGCTGGAAGCGCACTTCCAGAAGCTCCTAGCCAGCGAGCTGAACCATCATGCGCGCGCGCGGTACTCCGTGACTGTCGAATCCCACACCGCCGAGGCGAAGCGCAGGGACATCTTGTGCAGCAAGGATGAATGGCGAGCCTCCATCGAATTGAAGATGTCCGTGCGCTGGACGTTGGCCGACTACCTGGTCGCGCTGGAAAACCAGCTGGTTGGCCAGTACATGCGCCACCGAAAGGCGACCACCGGCTTCCTGGTGCTGGTCTTGCAAACCAAGGGGCGCGAGTGGACTGACCCGAAAACAGGGAAGACGCTGAACTTTCAACAGGTCCTGGCGATCCTGACGGAAAAGGCGCAGGAGCTCGAGGCCAAGGACCGAACGCGCTACCTGCGCGTCATCGGCATTGATGCGACAACGCCTGAAGATTTCCGAGCAGCCACCAAGAAAGGCCGTGCGAAAAAGACTGCTGCGACTAAGACCAACAAGAAGACAAAGTGATTGCAACCGCTCGGAACAGACCACTCAGGGACTCCCGCGTCGAGGGCCCATACATTTTGATTACTGCGGCTGTAGCGTTTTGCACAACGACCGAGCGAACAAGCACGCAGCGGTCGAGCGCGATGACCGCTTTGTCTCAGACAGCGCCAGTTTGACCAGCGGACATGAGCGACCGCAACCGCTGCATTTCCGTCGTTATCGGCGCAAGGCAGGCTTGAGGAAGCCGATGATTTGCTCCTCGGTGAATCTGCTCTTCTTCATGTTCGTCATTCTCCTGGCTGACGGACTTCACTACCTTTGCATTGGTATGGCTGGGAGGGGGCCGGTCAGCGTGAACAGCTATCGCGAAAGCAGCGCGTAGTGGCCCTGTTCAACCGGTGCTCTTGAAGACGCGGCGCACGCTGTTGGAAGGTCAACCCAGTTCGAGACCGCGAAGCTGTTGCGTCGTCACGGGGCTCCACACATAGTCGTTGAGAGGTTCTCCAAGCAGCGCGACGAGGAGCCGACTGATAAGGCCTTCCATCTCCAGCGTTATGTTCTGGTTCGAGTCAACGCCATGCAGCGCGAATCCAAGCGGCTGATCCATGAACAAAGCCTCGTGCACGGTGCCATTGCGAATGGAAGCGACCTCGGCGCCACCCGGCCGCGACGGGTCGGCCCAGTCCGGCAGCGGCATGCCGAACCGGCTGCACATCCATTCCACCCGTTTCCCATGGCCGATTACCTGCGCTGGCGGCTCAAGGGATTTGCAAAGCGCAAAGCATGCGTCGATGGCTGCATAGAGGAAGGTAAACCTTTCGAACTGCAGGCGCTGGGGATCCTTTCCCAGGAAGAGAGCATGGACCGTGGCGCCAACCAGCCGTGCGCGCTCCGGAACGGCGCGGTGGGTGTGCCAGAACGCCTCGGCGAGCGATAGCGCACGGCCGAGACCTTGGCCCACCAACACGAAGTCGGCCAGCGTCCCTGGCTTGATGGGCGTCGAGTCAATGAAGCCAGCTTCCGTCCCGGTGAGCCGCATGCCGGTGAAGAACGAAAGGCACCACAGGTGGAACGCCAAGTGGTCGTCTCCCTCGGAGGAAGCGTGTTCAAAAACGTGGGTCTTTGGCAGGCCGAACACTCGACTCGCATATGGCTTCTGAAACGTCTTGCCGCTGAAGTCGTGCACCAACTGCGGTGGGGCGTAGATCCAGTCCCCGTCAACGCCCATGTTGCTTTGCACCTTGAGCTTCGTTGTCTCCCGGTCGGATAGCGAGGAGATCGTGATCGGACCGGAGGTCAGGTCGAGAGGGGCGGGGTAGTACCCAAACTGAAGCTGCTGATTCATGGGCTCAGGGTACTCCTTTGCGAGACTTTCGCGGGGCAGGCGGTATGCGCCTCGACGAGGGCTTTGTGCGTTCGCCAGAGCAAGCCCGGCCGGCGCCCGGATGACCGGAAGACGCAGAGGGCCGGTCGCATGAAGCCCGGCGCCGACCGACCGAGATCGCTGCAAAACGGTAGGCCGGTTGAGGTCAACACCCGCGCCTCGCTCAACCCAAACCGGCAATGCAGTCAACTGCGACCAGCACCAGCACATAGCGCCTGAGGATGCTGCAGTGGGGCCAGTTGGCCTTTTTTCTTCTGGCCGCGTGGGGGCGGTGGCGCCGGGGCTTTCTATCGCGCTGCTGTTATTGGGTGCTGCTGCGCCAGCAGAAGACATGGCTTGCGCTTCTCCGGTATGTGACGCCTTAGCTCCCCAAGGTGCGAGCAAAAGAGAAAGCGCCGAAGTCGGCGTGGCGGGAACGCGGGAACGGATGCGCGTGCGATGGGTTGATCGGGGCTGAAACGCATGCGCTAGCGGTCTTGTCGGCAGTGGCAGGCTGCATCCGCTTAATGGGAACAGGGCGGGAACGAGGCGGGAGCACGGGAACAGGGATGGGATTGAAGATATCTAGTCTTTTCTCTTCCTCCATGAATGGCCGTAGTGCTCGCCATTGCGGATGGCCCCAGGTCGGACGGGCTATACCGGTCCGGGTGGCGAGGCGCGGCCTAGCCGGTGCTGAGTTGTCTGGGTCCCTCCTGGGCTTTTGCCACGTGGGGTCATTCGGGCCACGTCGCAAATGCCTTGGCTGCTCTCAGCACTTGGTTGACGGGATGGGGCCGCTCCATGGTTGACGGTGAACCATTTTGAATGGTGCAGCCAGTTGCCAGCAGGTTGCGGGCTGGTGCTGAACTGTGCTGGCGGTTGGTGGCAAATGGGCGCGAAAGGTTGCCCCGCGCCCGCACCCCAGGCGGGATCGGGCACAAAGGGCTCAAGCTGCCATGCCGGCGGCTGCATGCTCGCTATCTGACCGTCAACCGTGTATGCCGACGATTCATCAGATCGTGCCAGGGACAATCCCCGCGCTACTCCGCTGTGGCGCCTTCATGGCTGGCCGTCATTTCAGACATCTGGCTTTGCCCCTGCGGTTTGCCTACTAGGAATCAAAGGACCAGCATGAGTCTCAACAATAAGAAGGGTGCGGTGAGGGTTGACTGCAAAGCTGCCGAGGACACGGGGGCTTTGGGTGCAGACCCCATTGTTCACTCAGCACGGCAGCTGAATCGCCCCAAGGCGGCCAAAGATGAGAGCCTGTGGCTTCGCGTCCTGTCGGCATCACCGCAGGCCTGCAAGGTGTTTGGCAAGCGGAGGCGCGATGGCGGCTCGCACAGCAAAGCGCTGGCCGACGTTCGCCGACTCGTCGCGTTGTGTGACAACGGCGAGACTGCGGAACTGGAGGCTACGTTGTCGCGCGTAAGCCAAGAGGACTTTGCAAAGCTGTTCTGCTTGGCGGTTGCTCATGCTAGGGCCAACCTAGCACCTTCAGAGGCCAACGAGGCGAAGAGAACCCGCGCCCGCGAACTACGGGGGCAGGGATGGAGTAATGCCGCCATCTCTAAGCACCTCGGTATCTCCACGACGCGGCTGCACCAGCTCATCGGGCCGAAGACGTCGAAGTCGTCACGCGCCTCGCAAAGTCTGGCCGATGCGGGCTGAGTTCTGACCATGGATGCGCTTGACCGTCAGGGGCCTGACGGCTTTCTGATTGAGTCTACGGGGACTGCATTGGGCGTCCCTGACTCAGGTGGAAACTCAAATGCAAGCACATCACTTGGACGGCCAGACTCGCACTGGCCAAGCGCTTCCTTTCTCTGCACCGCCCCCGCGAGCGGTGCCCCTCGCGGCTCCTGCTGTTCGTCCGGTACTTTTGAGGCTGCCTGATGTCCTGGCCCGTACGGGCCTGGGAAAGTCCATGGTCTACGCCCTGATGGCAAAGGGCGACTTCCCCTCCAGCGTGAAGATCGGCCCGCGCGTAACGGCTTGGCTGGAAGGCGAAGTTGATGCCTGGGTGGCCGACCGCGTTGCCGCCGCTCGCGGAGGCAAGCTGTGAGCCGGGGGCCCTCGATGCCATTGGGGCTGGGCTCCGTCTACTCTCCCGCGCAGGCGGTAGCGCTGCGCTCGGAGACGCTGAGCGCCGACGAAGCTGCCTCGCTCGCTGGGCACGCCCGCGTGACCGTCGCCGTCAGGTGGACGTGCAGCTTGCACGTCCGTGAGTTCGAGCATATGGGCCTTGCCTACCTCACGAGCCTGCAGGTTGCCGCAGAGGCCCAGGGTGTGTGCATGCGCCTGGTGGTCCTTGATCGCCAGAGTCTGGCCGTCGTGACCAGATCCGTGCCTCTTCCCTGGGAAGACTTGAGACAAGCGAGCGAGGCGGACGACTCGCCATGCATCCTGGCGCGGGCTGCCTGGCATGCCTCCGCAGGTCTGCCAACTATTGCCAGCCAGATTCACGATATGGGAGCAAAGGCGATGGCCATGCCACGCCGCCAGCAGCTGCACTCCCTCTGCCTTATGGAGCATGGGCAAAGCGGCCTGTATGGCATTGAGCTGCTCAGCAATGGCGAAGACGCGGTGCGCCTGGCAGTGCTGCGCTATGACAGCGCTGGGGCGGGCTCCGCTGTGATTCAACTGCTGTCGCCCTGGTTCCCCTTGCGGAGCATTGAAGCAGGGGACTACGCCAGCATCGCGCCGGCCATGGCAAAGCCACGCATGCTAAATTCGTCGCCGGTGCTTGAAAACACCAAAGGTTCCGCGTTCGGCCGCCACGACAGTGCGGCATTGTCATGCCCAGACTTCAAGGTTTTGGGCGGGATGGGCCTACCCGTAAGGCTGGCCGCATGGCGGAATCCGTGTTTTCAACATCCCGCCCACCCCCCGCGCTTGAGAACGCAGGGAGGTGGTTCCCAGTCGCTCATTCCGGAGCCTGTGACCATGAACCGAACCTACACCCGCGGCCTCTTCACCGTCTCTCTGCCCGCCTCGGGCCGACCCCTCTCTACCGTGCTGCTCGGCGCTGCTCGCCGCCTCGTCCTTCGTGCAGCCTTGCAGGGCTCCATCCAGTGGACGACCGCGATTGCCACGATGGCGAAGCTGGATTCGCTCTCGCCCCTGCCGAGTTCTCAGCCTGCAATGAGTGATGCCGAGCGCAATGCGCTGTCCCAGCTGGAAGGAGCCGCAGCATGAATGATCGACTGAACCTGACGGCAGGCGCCGCTCCCGCTCCGGCTTTCGAGGCCTTCTCCTGGGTCAGCCCAGAGGCTGCCGCTGCGAATGATCAAGAGTTGCTGGAAGCGGTGTGCGCCGCTAGGGACGTTGCCCACGGTGCCGCACTTGTGCTGGCGATGCTGGAACGCGAGGAGATCGACGCCAGCGGCGCCGACGAGGAAGGCCGGCCTTTGCCCAAACTGTTCTCCAGCGTCGAACGAGGGAACCTGCAGCGCTTCGCAATTGCGAGCCTGCAGCTTCTAGGTGAACGCGCCGATGCCATCATCGATCGCGTCAACGCCAGAGCAGGAAAGCAAGCCGAGACATGACCACAGCCCGCCCCAGCAAGTCTGCCGGGGTGGTGCCAGTTCAGCGAGTCATCACGCCCGCATTGGTGCGTGATGCGCTGTCCTGCGTCCCTCCGGACATTGATCGTGAAATCTGGGTGCGCCTCGCCATGGCCATCAAGGCTGAACTTGGCGCCGATGGCTTCGAGCTGTGGGACAGCTGGAGCCAAGCCGGCGCAGGCTACAGCGCCGCTGACGCCAAGGATACGTGGCGCAGCATCAAGGCTGGCGGCCGGGTGACGGTCGGCACGCTCTTCGGCATTGCCAAGGATCACGGCTTCCGATTTCCCGATGTGGGCGAGGGCAGCGTTGCCCCCAGCCCCGAAGCGCTCGCTGAAGCGGCCCGCTTGGCCGAGCGCAAGCAGCAGCAGCGCGATGCGGAGGCCGCCGAGTACCGCGAACGCGCTGAGCGTGCGGCGCGGGATGCCCAGGCGCTATGGGCCGAAGCGAGTGAGCAGGGTTCCAGCCCCTATCTCGCCAGGAAGGGCGTGAAGGCCTACGGTGTGAGGTTCATGCATGACGGCACCTTGCTTCTCCCGATGCGCAATGCCGCTGGCGAGCTGCACAACGTCCAACGCATCGCTCCTGCAAAGCCGTCCGTCGAGCAAGAGGCGCGAGGCATGCGCGAGAAGCGCTTTCTGGCCGGCGGCCGGAAGTCCGGTCTGCTGCATTGGCTGGGCGATCCTCAAGGGGCGGCCGTGCTTTGCCTGGCCGAAGGCTACGCCACGGCGGCCAGCGTGCATGAGGCGACCGCTCTGCCAGTGGCCGTGTGTTTCGACGCCGGCAATCTGGCCCATGTGGCCAAGGAGCTGCTGCCGTTTTTCCCTGGCGCTGCCTTCCTCGTTTGCGGTGATGACGACACCAGCACCGCCGAGCGAACCGGCAAGAACCCTGGCCGTCTCGCTGCTGCCCAAGTGCTGCGCGCGGTGCGCCGCTCCGGCGTCTTGGCCGGTGAGGTGTTCACCGATGCTGCGGCCACGGGTTGCAATGACTTCAATGACCTGGCGTTGGCACAGGGCCTTGCTTCAGTGTCCGCACTGGTAGGCGCCGCCGCGGCTTCGCTCATGGGAGGCAAGGCGGTTCCTCCAGCAGAGAAGAGCGAGCGCACGCAAGAGGCTGGGGCCTCGGCAGTTGCCGCGCCCCAGGCTGAAAAGGCCAAGACTCCCGTGGTTCAAGATTCTTTAGATCCCTTCTTCGTGACCGATGGCAGCGAGTCCTTCCTACCTGGCGTGTACTTCGTGGCCCGTGATGCTGATGGGAACGAGCGCAAGCCCGAATGGGTGTGCGCTCCTTTGCGAGTGACCGCAAGGACCCGCACCGAGGGCGCCGAAGCCTGGGGCTTCCTGCTGGAATTCACCGACCCGGACGGCAATGCCAAGACCTGGGCCATGCCGGCCCAGATGCTGGCAGGCGAGGGCAGTGAGTGGGCAGGCTATCTGCGGGCCATGGGCCTGCAGATGGCGCCCGGCACTAAGGCCCGCAATCTGCTGGCGCGGTATGTCGATACCCGGCGGGTGCAGGCCCGCGCCATCTGCACGGATCGCGTGGGCTGGCATGGCAGCGTCTACGTGCTCCCCTCGGGCAGCATCGGCCAGGCTTCGGATCTGCGCTACGTGTTCCAGAGTGAGGGCGGCATTGATGACCAGTACAAGCAGCGCGGGGATCTGAACACCTGGCGGGCCGAGGTGGCTGCTCTTGCGGCCGGCAACTCTCGGCTGATGTTTGCGCTGTGCTGTGCATTTGCCGGGCCGCTGCTGCGACTGGCCGGCGTGGAGAGCGGCGGCTTTCAGTTCCGAGGCGACTCCAGCGGCGGCAAGACGACTGCGCTCAAGGTGGCCGCGTCTGTCTTTGGTCCGCCTGGCTACATGCAGCGCTGGCGCACCACGGACAACGCCCTGGAGGCCACGGCGGTCCAACACAGCGACTCTCTGCTGATCCTCGATGAGTTCGGACAGCTTGACCCCAAGGTGGCGGGGGAGTGCGCCTACATGCTGGCGAACGAGCAGGAGAAGGGCCGGGCCACCCGAGGCGGCTTGGCCAAGCGGCGGCGCACCTGGCGCCTGCTCTTCCTGTCATCTGGCGAGCTGGGGCTGGCGGACCACATGCGCCAGGCCGGCAAAGAGATTCGTGCTGGCCAGGAGGTCCGCTTTGTGGACATCCCTCTGGATGCTGGCGTCGGTATGGGTGGTCTGGAGTGCCTGCATTCCTTTGATACGCCTCAGGCGCTCGCAGAGGGCGTGACGCAGCGCGCGGCTCAGCACTACGGCACGGCGGGTCGGGCCTGGGTTGAGTGGCTGTCTGAGCGCTTCGACACCTTGCCGGCTGAGCTGGGGGCCGACATCGAGCGGGCGAAAGCGAGCATGGTGCCGGAGGCTGCCGCGCAGCAGGTCTTCCGGGTGGGCAATCGCTTTGCAGTAGTGGCCGTTGCGGGAGAGCTGGCCACGCGGGCGGGCATTACGGGTTGGCGGGCTGGTGCAGCTACTGCAGCCGTTCGATCATGCTTCAACGCCTGGCTGGGTGCTCGCGGGCACATGGACAACGGCGAGGAGGCCACCATGCTGCGTCAGGTGAAGGCGTGGCTGGAGAAGAACGGGGACGCGCTGTTCACGTGGAGCCATCGGGCGCTGGACGATCACCGAGGCAATACGCCATACCGAGCGGGGTTCAAGCGATTGGTGGACGAGAACGGGAAGCCTTTGAAGTTCGACGCGGCGGCTGACTACATCGAGAGGCGCAGCACGCCTGAGTCCAGCGAGAGGCTGGCGGCTTCGATTGAGTACATGCTGCTGCCGGAAGCGTTTCGCCAGGAGGTGGCGAAGGGGTTCGACGCGGGAGCCGTTGCTTCTTTGCTTAAGCGGCGAGGACACCTGATTCATGAGAAGGACAGGATGACTAGTAAGCAGCGATTGCCTGGTATCGGCCTTGCACCGATCTATCACATCAAACCCAGCATCTTCGCAGACGACCTGTAGGGCATTACTGTCCTTGCTTTAAACCACGATTCCAATTGCAAGGAAAGCTTCCCAGTTGGGGCGCAACAACTGTCGCTGCTGTTCGCTCGGCACCAGCTTGGCACGACGCGGCCAAAATCTGGGAGGGCGCTCAGTGCGACTGTACTTTCGATGCTGGATACCTAACTGATGCGATTTGCGCGGACAGGCTAGCTAGCTTGCCACTCAGTTTCGCCTGACACTGTCGCCTGGGCTCTATCCAACATCCGCTGCATAGTCATCACGGTGTTGACGTATGCCCAACTTCGTAACCCAGAGGATTCGGCTCTCTACATCGGGCCGGGCACATGGTCGGTTGTAGCTGCGCAGTCGGCAGCGGAGCCACATTGCCAAGCCAGCTTGCCAAAGCTGTCCTTGAGTCAGGAACATAGGGCTTTCGAGGGCTCCCAGGGTGAGATGTGTCACCCGTTGAGACATGCCGCGAAGCGCAGTCACAATTGGCAGCATTGCAAAAAAAGTGCGCTGGTTGCAAATTGCGCGTTATGAGTGAATTTTCGATCTTATTAATAAGTATTAAATAATGACTAGGCTATTGCGCAAAAGATTTGAAGAATTGGTGGTTCAAGGTGATGAAGTTGCCAAAACTAGATCAGTGAATCAGGGTATCAATGGCGGCGTTGAGGAAAATGTTCACCGAGAGCAGTACCTCGCTTGGCGTGTCAAGGTTAGAAATCTTTTGGTCTTAGCCTGCGGTCCTGACTCTGTCCACTTTAAGGCGTTTGAAGAGGCGGAAAATAGAGCCAATTGGTCAGGTAGCTTTCGAAATTTCCTGAGTGCCCAAGCAGTTTTCGGTGCGGCCAAGGAGGATTTTGATGGGGGCTATCTGGTCTCTATGAAATATCTTCTGCAAGCTGAATTGTTTGAAACAGAGTTGGAGCAGGCGAAGGAGCTTTTGGCGGCTGGTTATCATCCTGCAGCAGCAGTTATTGCCGGAGTGGTGCTGGAGACTTCGCTCAGGCAACTGTGTGTTGAACTCGGTCTGCCAATCGGAAAACTTGAAAGAATGAACGCCGATCTAACTAAAGCTGGTCGATACAACTCACTAGTTCAAAAGCGAGTCACGGCACTTGCCGCTATTCGTAACAGTGCGGCGCATGGAGATCACCTAGCCTTTAGTAAGGCCGATGTCGTGGCGATGGTGGAGGATGTCGGGCGCTTGGTGGGGGAATGGCTATCGCAAGGCCGAAGTTGATTGAAATCGTGGTTTCTTGATCCGTGCTGGGTATTGATGAACGGTAGGCCGGTGGCGAAGAGATGGTGCAACTCGCTATCGAGACAGATTTATGGAGCCAATGAATGTCGTATCAAGTATTGCTGACTATATTTTCTTCATGCTTTGGTTTTGTGTCCGCGCTTTGGTTTGGTATTGGTGCGTTGCTAATGGGGCCATCAAAAATCATCAAAACGTCTGACGATTCATGGGATGCAAATCCTGGGATGGCGGAGGCTCTCATTTCTCAGTCGGCGGAATACCTTGCGGGCGGAGCGCTTCTTGCGCTCTCATTTGTTTTTCAGATTTTGTCGACGCAAGCCTCTATAGATGTAATTCGCTGCGGTGGTCCATTCCTGGGTTCGCCATGGGTGATTGCCCTGGTTGGTATATTTTTTGGCTTTGTCATTTCATACCCGATCTTTCTTTTGCGTAGAAGCAATCTTCGCCGACGTGTAAGTGCGCAGAAGCCTGGAACCTCGCTGGTTTAGGCGCCCAGTAGTCCTTGGTAGGATTGGTGTCTGTCGAGTTGAACAGCATTCTTGGAGGTGGATTAAATGATTGAGAGACAGCTGGCAAGCTACAAAAAAGCGGATAGAGATGTGACTGCATTGGGTTGTGTGGTTGCTCTATTTCTCGCTCTGCTTGTTGGGTATGCTATGTGGCTGGGCTTTGAGCGCAAATATGATGAGTTATTGAAGCTGATGCCGCAGGCGATTCCGCTATTATCTGTTTTGGTGGTTGTCAGGGTCGCCAATAGGGCGTTGTTGAATGCTGACATTATTCGGATTGATGATCGGCGGCAAGAGATTGTGCGCACTACGCATCACTTAATTGCAATTGCAACGGACCTTAAGGAACGAGTGGGTTACGCCAAGGCGATGTTTATAGAGGGAGGTAGGCCAATTATTGCTTTTGTGCAAATATCAAAGTCCATTGAGGATCGATATGAAGCGCTATTGGATCGCGATGCCTATAAATATCTTCCAGGGCCTTGTGTTGATCTGATATCAAAGATGTCTGCAGATATTTTTGGAATAAGTACCCTGGCCGGATTGGTTGGGCTGAAAATTTCTGAAAAATCAGAGTTGGCGACCAGTCTGATGCCGGCGAACATCGCTCCTGAAGTGTCTTTGAGGTTCGACTCCTTGTTGGCGGAAATTGCAGAAGTTATTGGCCATTTGTTTGCGCTCAGATCCTCTATTGAGCCGGCGAAGAATAGATAAAAGCCATCAAATGGATTTTTTGGGGCGGACTGCGCCGGTCCCGGGTTCAGAGGTTGAATGTTAAAGTTGCGTAAACGTATCGTCGTGGATAGTCCGAGCGTAAGTTGGATGGCTTTCATGCAGAAAAATTAGCCTGGGTACGAAGCATCATCGTTCCAGTGACGCGGGTATTGGTGATGTTCCCGCTGTATTCGGACGGGAACATGCGGAAGTCACCAATGGGAACGGGAAAGTTCTTTACCGACAATGGCTTAGGGTTGCTGTTCCCGTTTTCACGTTGTGCCCGTGGCTTCATCATTCGGTGGAGGTAAGTTCGATGCCTGCTCTAGTTCACAGGCTCGGCAAAAGAACGCTTAGGCTTTGACGGCGCAACTTGCGATGTAACTCGCAGGGCAAGTTTGCAAACGAGGGGGATTTCGATTGGCAGTTGTTTCGCTGACGTCGTTAGGTGCCATCGGCCGACATCGCTAAATCTGATGGCAGCAAGGCGCTCCGCGCTGCGAGAACTGGGAGCCTAGTCCTCGCTTGATTGGAAAGCCTAGAGGTGGTTTGGCACCGTCTGATTGCCTACAGGCTATCTCCCCGATGCTATGCAACTTCAGCTGCAAGAACTTTTGCAAGAACTTGTGCTGGTGGAAACCAAAGAACCAAGCATCCATGCGGCTTCCCAGCCACAGTTCAAGTGACGCCGGCTCCCAAAATACCCGAGTGCGCTGCACTCGGGTATTTTTTTGCCCGTACCAGCACCCCGCCTCCAGTGGCTCACGCCCTGAGCCACCCGCCGTAGAGCATGGCGTCCATGAAGCAAATCCAATTCTGGCAATGGACCCTGCGCGACCCTGTGACCCGACGCGTGGGACGCACCCAGCGCAAGATGTGCGCCGAGGAGGCGCGGGCGTTGGATGCGATGGCGCAGCGGGTGGATGGCACGCTGGAGTGGCGCCTGGACGGCAGCACTCCAGACCCAGGCGGCGGCGCCGATCAGCCCGTGGCGCGTGAACGGCGGCGTAGCGTGGCCGGCATCAGCAAGCCCATGGCGCCCAATCCGCCCAGGGTCAGCCAGAGCGAGGCTGGCTCAGGCACCTCGGAGCAGCCCGGGGTGCTGGCAGTGCAGGCGAGCTGCGCGGCGCGGCCCATGAAAATCTGCTCGTAGCCGTTGTTGAGGTCGCGGCCGAAGGGCACTCCGCCCTTGAGGTCGCCCGTGCAGTTGCCGGGCGTGGTGGCCGCATCGCAACCCAGGCGGATGTCGGCGTGGAAGGTGTACTTGGCCAGGTCGGTGTCCAGCACGGTGCTGAACAGGCTGTTCATCTGCGCGTTCAGCTCGGGGAAGAGGATGGCGTAGGCCGTCTCGTTGGCGCCCAGGTTGTGGTCCACCGGCTTGTTGCTGGTGGTGCTGCAGGAGACGGGAATGCCAAAGTTGTTGCGGCAGATGGCGCCGCCCGAGAGCACGTAGTCGGTGGCGCTGTTGTCGCCCGCCAGCGGCCCGCCGCCACCTGAGGTGTAGCTGCCCACGTCACCCATGAAGGTGCCGCCGCCGCCCTCTGTGAACAGGGCATAGCGGCCACCGCGGTTGGTGAAATCGTAGTAGCCGAGGTTGGCGCCCTGGTCGTCGGTGATCCACACGCGGGCCCAGGCGGCCAGGCTCTCGGTGGCGGTGCCGCCGCTCTTGGTCTGGTTGTTGTTGAAGAAAAAGACCATCTGATCCGAGCCCAGGAAGGACTTCAGGGAACTCAGTGAGGCATCCCAGGTGTTGGTCAGATTGCCGGTGATGGCGCCCTGCGAGCCCCGGGAATTGCTGGCGTCTGGGCGAAAGAAGGGCGCGCCGCCCGCGCCATCCGGCGTGCGGTAGGCGTTGTCCATGCCCAGGAAGTTGGTGGTGGTGGGGCCGTTCTCGGTGCCTGTGGCCAGGACCACCAGGTTGTCGATCTGCCCCGGCGCGGAGGGCAGGTAGTACTGGCAACCAGCCTTGGTGCCGCCGCATTGGTCAATGACGGCAAAGGGGAGTGAGTAGGACTGTCCGTCTCCGTATTGCACGTACTGGACGCTGCTCAGATTCATGGCGGGGCCGGCCCATGCCGAGGGGCACAGGGCCAGGCAGGCAAGCGCAGCGGAGGACAGCTTCGAAACCAGGTGAAGACGGCGGCCCATGGCAACTCCATGATGTCTTCCCGTCCATGACTGTGCTGTGCGGGCGGAGGTCAACTGACGGACCTGTCCTGCCTGCGCGACGAATCATGCCGATCCATCCTCGTCAGGCAGGGGCATGCATAGGCCATGCCCGGCCCCAAATGCGCGCCTGAATCAAGTATTTACCAGCAGGGGCCGATCGCATGGCGAACGCTGCAGGCAGCGATTGTCAAGAATGCCGACAGCAGGTGCCGGGCCCATGCTGGCTATGCGGCAGACGGACCCGCGGAATGGCTGCCTGTGTCCCGGAGGGGCCGGCGGGCTTGCGTCGGGCACTACCATGGGCGACATGAGTGAACACGAGAGCAAGCCCTGTACCGCTGTTGCCCCCCGGATTCTGGCTGAAGGTCTGTGCTGGCAGCCAGGCACGGAGGCCGGCGCACCGACGCCGCTGCTGGACACGCTGGGCTTTGCAATGGGCCCAGGCCTGCACCTGGTCCAGGGCGGCGAAGGGCGGGGCAAGACGGCTCTGCTGAGCCTGCTGGCGGGGGCGCTCCGTCCAGTCGCGGGGCGGCTGGAGCGCCGGCTGGCGACCCTGGCCTGGCCCGAGCCGCTGGATGCTGCTCTGGATGGTCAACTGGCCCGGGATTGGCTGGCATCCGAACAGGGTCGCCACCCCAGATGGAATGCCGAAGTGGCAGCCCTTCTGCTGCGGGCCTGGGCCCTGGAGCCGCACTTGACCAAGCAGCTGCACATGCTTTCGGCCGGTAGCCGACGCAAGCTGGGCCTGGTGGCTGCGGCCGCTAGCGGGGCCGATCTGGTGCTGTTGGACCTGCCTTTCGCGGCGCTGGACGGCAGCTCTCGGCGCGTGCTCCTGGAAGTGCTGGAGGAGGCCGCCAAGCAGCGCCAGCAGATCTGGGTGATGGCCGACTACGCTGCGCCCGCCGGGCTGGATGCCTCTGTGTTCGCTTCGCGCATCGATCTCGGGGACTGAGGGCGTCCAGCCCGGCCCACATGGGCTAGCCTCGCGGCATTGACAGCTGCCTGGGCCAGGCCCGGAAACTCCATGAACCAGCGTTTGCGCCTGCTGGGACGATCGTCCTCCATCAATGTCCGCAAGGTCCTCTGGACGCTTGACGAAACCGGGCTGCCGCACGAACACGAGCCCTGGGGCGAAGGGGCGCTGTCGCTCCAGAGCCCGGAGTTTCTGGCCCTCAATCCGCTGGGCATGGTGCCGGTGCTGATCGACGGCGATCTGGTCTTGCGGGAATCCAACACCCTGTGCCGTTACCTGGCCCTACGCGCCGCACGCAAGGACCTCCTGCCGGACGATGCCAGGGGGCGCGCCCAGGTCGAGCAGTGGATGGACTGGCAGGCCACAGAGCTCAACAACAGCTGGCGCTATGCCTTCATGGGCCTGGTTCGCAAGAGCCCGGTTCATCAGGATGCGGCCCTGATCGCCCAGGGCCTGCAGGGCTGGAATGCCCAGATGGCCGTGCTGGAGGCTCAGCTCCAGCATACCGGCGCCTATGCGGCCGGGCCGCGCTTCACGCTGGCGGATGTGGTGCTGGGCCTGTCGGTGGAACGCTGGCTGCGCACGCCGCAGGCGCAGCGGCCAGACTTTCCCGCCATCGCGGCCTATCACGCGAGCCTGTGCGAGCGTCCGGCCTTTCTGCGCCATGGGGCCAATGGCCTGCCCTGAGGCCATGGACGGGCACAGGACCTTGGGCGGTCTTGTCGGCGCTTGACGACCCGCGGGCCGGCCGCGACAGTCGTCGCATGGCATTCGACACTTGGCTTCTGTACCTGCTGGCCGCCACCGGCCTGTCCCTCTCCCCCGGCCCCAACGGCCTGCTCGCGCTGACCCATGGTGCCCTGCATGGCCGGCAGCGGGCGCTATGGACCATCCTGGGCGGTGCCCTGGGCTTCGTGGGCGTGATCGCGCTCTCGCTGTTCGGCATTGGCGCCTTGTTGAAGAGCTCGCTGCTGTGGCTCACGGTGCTGAAGTGGGTGGGCGGGGCCTATCTGTTCTGGCTGGGCGTGCAGGTCTGGCGCTCGCCGCCCATCGGGGTGGAGCTGCCCGAGACGGCGGCGCCACGCAGCGGCTGGTCGCTGTTCCGCCAGGGGGCCTTGTCGGCCCTGACCAATCCCAAGGGCCTGCTCTTCTTCGCGGCCTTCCTGCCGCAGTTCATCGACCCATCGCGCAGCCTTTGGCTCCAGTTCGCCATCCTGGCCGGCACTTTTGCCGTGGTGGAGTTCCTCACCGAGTGGGGGTTGGCCAGCGCGGCGCATCGCATCAGCCCCTGGCTGAAGCGGGTGGGGCGGCGCTTCAACAAGGGCTGCGGCGGGATCTTCATGGCCCTGGGGGCAGCGCTGCCCTTGCGCGGCTGAAGGCGCCGCCGCCAAAGAAAAAACGGACGCCGAGGCGTCCGTTTCTCTTGGGGAGCGCGGGCTCAGTCCTTGATGGTCTGCAGCCGGCGGTTCACGCGCAGGGCCAGCAGCGTGGCCGCCACGCCCGAGAGCAGGTAGAGGCTGACCGAGATCAGGCCGAACTCCGCCGACAGGCCCAGGGCCACCAGCGGTGCAAAGGCGGCGCCCAGCAGCCAGGCCAGGTCGGCCGTCAGCGCGGCGCCGGTGTAGCGGAACTGGGGCAGGAAGTTGGAGGTCACCGTGCCGGCGGCCTGGCCATAGGACAGGCCCAGCAGGATGAAGCCCACCAGGATGAACATGTCCTGGCCCAGGGCGCCGCCCTTGAGCAGGGCTGGCGTCGCCAGGGCGAAGAGGCCGATGGCGATGGCCACGGAGCCCAGGGTGCGGCGGCGGCCGAAGGTGTCTGCCAGCAGGCCGGACAGCGGCATGGCCGCGGCGGCGAGCAGGGCGCCTACCACCTGGACCACCAGGAAATCGCCCACGTCCTGCTTGGCGAACAGCAGGATCCAGGACAGCGGGAAGACCGTGACGATGTGGAAGAGGGCATAGCTGGACAGCGAGGCGAAGGCGCCGATCAGCACGTTGTGGCCCTGCTTGCGCATCAGCTCGGCTTCGTTGCAGGGCTCCAGCTCGTGGGCCTCCAGTTCGCGCTCGTACTCGTGCGTCACCACCAGGCGCAGCCGGGCGAAGAGGGCCACGACGTTGATGGCGAAGGCCGCGAAGAAGGGATAGCGCCAGCCCCAGGAAAGGAAGTCCGCGCTGCTGAGGTGCGTCCAGAGGTAGGCGAAGAGCCCGCTGGCCACGAAGAAGCCCAGGGGCGCGCCCAGCTGGCCCAGCATGGCGTACCAGCCGCGCTTGTGCTCGGGGGCGTTCAGGGCCAGCAGGGAGGGCAGGCCGTCCCAGGAGCCACCCAGGGCCAGGCCTTGCCCGAGGCGGAAGGCGGCCAGCAGCCAGATGGCCGTGGACCCCAGGCTGGCATAGCCCGGCAGCATGGCCATGCCCGCGGTGGATGCGCCCAGCAGGAAGAGGGCGACGGTGAGCTTGACGCTGCGGCCCCAGCGGCGCTGGATGGCCATGCTCAGCAGCGAGCCGATGGGGCGCACCACGAAGGCCAGGGCGAAGAGGGCGAAGGCGTAGAGCGTGCCCGTGAGGCGGTCCGCGAAGGGGAAGAACAGCGCCGGGAAGACCAGCACCGAGGCGATGCCGTAGACGAAGAAGTCGAAATACTCCGACGCCCGACCGATCACGACCCCCACGGCGATGTCGCCCGGGGCGACGTTCTGCTGCTCTGAATCGGCCCCGTTCGGGCTGATTGGGCTCAAGGAATTCAGGGGCAGGGCACTGCTGGTAACCATGGGGCCTGGGACAAAATGTCCAATCGTTGACATGGGTCAATCAGGATACATTCGCGCCCGAAACGCAAGCTCGTTAACCCGGCGCTGGTTATCCCGATGTATAGAAAACCCCTGTTGTCCCTGGCCACCCTGGCCCCCGTCTTCGGCCGCTCCTTGCTGGCCCTGGCGCTCCTGCCCCTGGCCGCCTGCAATACCGTGGTGATGAACCCCTCGGGGGACATCGCCCGCCAGCAGGCCGACCTGGTCACTACCTCGACGCTGCTGATGCTGCTGATCATCGTTCCGGTGATCCTGCTGACCCTGCTGTTCGCCTGGCGCTACCGCCAGTCCAACAAGAGCGCGACCTACACGCCCGACTGGGACCACAGCACCAAGCTGGAGCTCATCATCTGGGGAGCGCCGCTGATGATCATCATCGCCCTGGGCGCCATCACCTGGATCAGCACCCACAAGCTGGACCCCTACCGCCCGCTGGAGCGCCTGGACGAGTCCCGCCCCCTGCCCGAAGGCGTCAAGCCGCTGGAGGTGGAAGTGGTGGCCCTGGACTGGAAGTGGCTGTTCGTCTACCCCGAGCAGGGCATTGCCACGGTCAATGAGCTGGCCGCGCCGGTGGACCGCCCCATCCGCTTCAAGATCACTGCCTCCACGGTGATGAACGCCTTCTACATCCCCGCGCTGGCCGGCCAGATCTACGCCATGCCGGGCATGCAGACCCAGCTGCACGCCGTGATCAACAAGGCTGGCGAGTACGAGGGCTTCTCGTCCAACTTCAGCGGCGACGGCTTCTCGCACATGCGCTTCCAGTTCCACGGCCTCTCCGACGCCGATTTCCAGGCCTGGGTCGCGAAGAACAAGAGCGAAGGCGGCGAGCTGAGCCGCGCCACCTACCTGCAGCTGGAACAGCCCAGCGAGAAGGAGCCCGTGCGCCGCTACGCCCGCGTGGCCGACGGCCTCTACGACGCCATCCTGAACCGCTGCGTGGACAGCGCCAAGATGTGCATGGGCCAGATGATGGCCATCGACGCCGCTGGCGGCCAGGGCAAGGGCGGCGTGGACGGTGTGTCCCGCAAGCGCTGGGGCCAGGGCGAGAAGTCCTTCGTGACTGCCCAGTGCACGCCGGCCAACGCTGACCAGTTCCTCCCCGCGCCCGCCGCGGCCCGCCAAGATTGACCCGCTGAAGTACCAAGATGTCTGACGCTCAAGACCTCAGCCGCCTCGTGTTCGGGCGGCTCTCGTGGGACGCGATCCCCCTGCATGAACCCATCCTGCTCGCCACCTTCGCCGGTGTCGTGCTGGGCGGGCTGGCCATGCTCTTCCTGCTGACCAAGTACCGCCTGTGGGGCGTGCTGTGGCGCGACTGGATCACCAGCATCGACCACAAGAAGATCGGCATCATGTACATCATCCTGGGCCTGGTGATGCTGCTGCGCGGCTTCGCCGACGCACTGATGATGCGGGCCCAGCAGGCCATCTCCTTCGGGGACCAGGTCGGCTTCCTGCCGCCGCACCACTACGACCAGATCTTCACCGCCCACGGCGTGATCATGATCTTCTTCGTGGCCATGCCCCTGGTGACGGGCTTCATGAACTACGTGGTGCCGCTGCAGATCGGCGCCCGTGACGTGGCCTTCCCCTTCCTGAACAACTTCAGCTTCTGGATGACGGCCAGCGGCGCCGTCCTGATCATGATGTCGCTGTTCGTGGGCGAGTTCGCCCGCACCGGCTGGCTGGCCTACCCGCCGCTGTCCGGCATCCTGGCGAGCCCGGGCGTGGGGGTGGACTACTACATCTGGTCCCTGCAGATCGCGGGTGTGGGCACCACGCTCTCGGGCATCAACCTGATCGCGACCATCATCAAGATGCGCGCGCCGGGCATGACGATGATGAAGATGCCCGTCTTCACCTGGACCAGCCTGTGCACCAACGTGCTGATCGTGGCCGCCTTCCCGGTGCTGACCGCCGTGCTGGTGCTGCTCTCGCTGGACCGCTACATCGGCACCAACTTCTTCACGACGGACCTCGGCGGCAACGCCATGGTCTACGTGAACCTGATCTGGATCTGGGGCCACCCCGAGGTCTACATCCTGGTGCTGCCGGTCTTCGGCATCTTCTCGGAAGTCGTGGCCACCTTCAGCCGCAAGAAGCTCTTCGGCTACGCCTCCATGGTCTACGCGACGGTGGTGATCACCATCCTGTCGTACCTGGTGTGGCTGCACCACTTCTTCACCATGGGCTCGGGCGCCAGCGTGAATTCCTTCTTCGGGATCACGACCATGATCATCTCCATCCCAACGGGGGCGAAGATCTTCAACTGGCTGTTCACCATGTACCGCGGCCGCATCCAGTTCGAGGTGCCCATGCTGTGGACGGTGGGCTTCATGGTCACCTTCGTGATCGGCGGCATGACCGGCGTGCTGCTGGCCGTGCCCCCGGCGGACTTCGTGCTGCACAACAGCCTCTTCCTGATTGCCCACTTCCACAACGTCATCATCGGCGGCGTGCTGTTCGGCCTGATGGCGGGCATCACCTTCTGGTTCCCCAAGGCCTTTGGCTACAAGCTCGATCCGTTCTGGGGCAAGTGCAGCTTCTGGTTCTGGTTCGTGGGCTTCTACCTGGCCTTCATGCCGCTGTACGTCCTGGGCCTGATGGGCGTGACCCGCCGCATGAGTCACTTCGAGGACCCGTCGCTGCAGATCTGGTTCCAGATCGCGGCCCTGGGCGCCGTGCTGATTGCCCTGGGCATCGGCAGTTTCCTGATCCAGTTGGTGGTGAGCTATCTGCGCCGCGAGCAGCTGCGTGACGAGACCGGCGACCCCTGGGATGCCCGCACCCTGGAGTGGTCCACCGCCTCGCCGCCGCCCGACTACAACTTTGCTTTCACACCTGTCGTGCACGAGCTGGACGCCTGGCACCACATGAAGAAGCTGGGCGTGAAGCGCCCGACCAGCGGCTTCGTGGACATCCACATGCCCGCCAACACCGCCGCAGGCGTGGTGATTGCCGGCCTGTCCACGCTGTTCGGCTTCGCGATGATCTGGCACATGTGGCTGGTGGCCGGCCTGAGCTTCCTCGTGACGCTGGTGGCCATCCTGGTCCACACCTTCAACTACAAGCGCGACTACTACATCCAGGCCGATGCCGTGAAGCGTAGCGAGGACGCCCGCACCGCCCATCTGGCTGCGCTGGCGGCCCGCTGAAAAGCCTGGAGGATCGAACCATGAGTCACACGATTTCCCTGACCGAAGCGGACCGCACGCCGCGCTTCTACGACCTCAAGGGCGAGCACCACCCGCAGCAGGGCACCCTGCTGGGCTTCTGGCTCTACCTGATGAGCGACTGCCTCATCTTCGCCGTGCTGTTCGCGGTGTTCGCGGTGCTGGGCAAGTCCTACGCGGCCGGCCCCTCGGGCGCCGATCTCTTCGACCTGCCCCTGGTGGCGGTGAACACGGGCTTCCTGCTGTTCTCCTCCATCACCTACGGCATGGCGATGATCGCCATGAACCACGGCAAGAAGCAGCATCTGCTGGGCTGGCTGGCGGTGACGGGGCTTTTCGGCGCGGCCTTCCTGGGCCTGGAGTTGTACGAGTTCGCGCACCTGATCCATGAAGGTGCCGGCCCGCAGCGCAGCGCCTTCCTGTCGGCCTTCTTCACCCTGGTCGGCACGCACGGCCTGCACGTCACTTTCGGCATCATCTGGCTGGTCACGCTGATGATCCAGGTCGGCAAGCATGGGCTGATCAAGGAGAACAAGCGCCGCCTGATCTGCCTGTCCATGTTCTGGCACTTCCTGGACGTGGTGTGGATTGGCGTCTTCACCTTCGTGTACCTCATGGGCTCGATG
The DNA here is from genome assembly GCF_051857535.1 of Roseateles sp. DB2. Taxonomy (NCBI): domain Bacteria; kingdom Pseudomonadati; phylum Pseudomonadota; class Betaproteobacteria; order Burkholderiales; family Sphaerotilaceae; genus Roseateles; species Roseateles sp. DB2. Next base: position 226,387 of record NZ_JBPZGY010000004.1, read on the forward strand.
TAAGCCCGGCCTGAGATTGATTGAGGAACTGAGATGAGCGAACACAACCACGATCACCACGCGGATCACGCCGACGACGACCTGGCCTACCACGCCACGGTCAAGGGCTATGTGGTCGGCTTCCTGCTGTCCGTCGTGCTGACGGCGATCCCCTTCTGGCTGGTGATGGGCCAGGTGCTGCCCAGCAAGAACACCACGGCGCTGGTGATCCTCGCCTTCGCGGCCGTGCAGATGGTCGTCCACATGATTTATTTCCTGCACATGAACAGCAAGGTCGAGGGCGGCTGGTCCCTGCTGGCCCTGATCTTCACTGCGGCACTGGTGCTGATCATGCTGGCGGGCTCCATCTGGGTCATGTACCACATGAACGCCAACATGATGCCCGTGCACGACATGCGCAATCTGCCCTGATGAAGGACGATCGATGCCCGCCATCGATCCCCCTGCCATGAACACGCCGCCCAGCCTCGCTGCCTCGCACCGCCCCTCCTGGCGACTGCTGGCCGTGACGCTGGGCGGCCTTGTCCTGATCGGCGTCTTTCTCGCCCTGGGCATCTGGCAGGTCCAGCGCCTGGCCTGGAAGCAGGCCCTGATCGCGCGCATCGAGGCCAGCCAGGCCGGCGAGCCGCAGGCCCTGCCCGCGATGCAGCACTGGCCACAGCTGCGGCGCGACACGCACGAGTACCAGCGCCTGCGCCTGCAGGGCCGATTCGACCATGGCCGCGAGACCCTGGTCCAGGCCAGCACCGTGCTGGGCGCCGGCTGGTGGGTGATGACGCCGCTGCAGACGGCAGAGGGGCCGTGGGTGCTGGTCAACCGCGGCTTCGTCGATGCCGTGCACCGCGATCCTTCGACGCGCGCAGCACCCACGGGCGAGACGACGCTCCAGGGCCTGCTTCGCATCACCGAGCCCGAGGGCCGGCTCTGGCAGCGCAACGATGCGGGGGCAGGGCGCTGGTACTCGCGCGACGTCACCGCCATCGCCGCGGCCCACCAGCTCGGCGGTGCGGTGGCGCCGTTCTTCGTCGACGCCAGCGAAGGCCGGGACGGTCAATGGCCGCGTGCCGGCCTGACCGTCCTGTCTTTCAGCAACAATCACCTCATGTACGCCCTGACCTGGTTTGCCCTGGCGGCCATGGTGTGTGGGGCGCTGGTGTTCGTGTGGCGCTTCGAGAGGCGCCGAGTCCCTGGAGCAGCTGCTGGTGAACCCGACGCTTGAAGCGCAGGAGCAGGCCGAGGTGGCCCACCTCGGCGCGGCCGGCCGTGCCTCGGAGACCCTGGCCGGGCGCCGCAATCTGCTGCAGCTGATCCAGCTGCGCTGGCTGGCAGTGGCGGGGCAGCTGGCCACCATCCTGGCCGTGCACTTCCTGCTGGCCATCCGCCTGCCTCTGGCCGAGATGCTGACCCTGCTGGGCGCGCTGGCCCTCTTCAATGTGGCCAGTTGGCTGCACAGCCGCAGCGGGCGGGACGTCAGCAACGGCGCGCTCTTCGGCGGCGTGCTGATCGACGTGGCCGTGCTCAGCGGCCAGCTCTACTACAGCGGCGGCATCACCAACCCTTTCTGCTTCCTCTTCCTGCTGCAGATCGCGGTGGGCACGGTGCTGCTGCGCCCGGCCTATATCTGGGCCATGGTCTTCATCGCCAGCGTCAGCTTCATGACGCTGACCCATGTGTACCGGCCGGTGGCCTTGCCCGATGTGGACGTGCCGGCGCTCTCGGTCCACTTCATCGGCGGGCTGCTGCTGTGCTTCCTGCTCAATGCGGTGCTGCTGGTGGTCTTCATGCACCGCATCGTGCGCAATCTGCGCCAGCGCGACGCCAGCCTCGCGAAGCTGCGCCAGCGTGCGGCGGAAGAGGAGCACATCGTCCGCATGGGCCTGCTGGCCTCGGGGGCGGCGCATGAACTGGGCACGCCGCTGGCCACGCTCTCGGTGATCCTGGGTGACTGGGCCCGCATGGCGCCTTTCGCGGGCGACCCTGAGCTGCGCGAGGAGATCGAGGAAATGCAGCTGCAGCTCAAGCGCTGCAAGACCATCGTCAGCGGCATCCTGCTCTCGGCCGGTGAGGCCCGCGGCGAGGCGCCGGCCCAGACCCATCTGCATGCCTTCCTGGACGAGCTGGTGGCCCAGTGGCGGCGCACGCGGCCGGCCAAGGTCCTGCACTTCGAGGCCGACGACCTGCCCGACGTGCCCATGTACTCGGACTTTGCGCTGCGCCAGATGGTCGACAACGTGCTGGACAACGCCCTGGAAGCCTGCCCGGACGGTGAGATCACTCTGCGTGCCGCCCTGGAGCAGGAGGGCGAGACCCTGGTCCTGACCGTGCTGGACCAGGGGCCAGGTTTTGCCCCCGAGATGCTGGAGCGCTTTGGCAAGCCCTACCAGAGCAGCAAGGGCAAGCCAGGTGGTGGGCTGGGTCTTTTCCTCTCGGTCAATGTGGCCCGCAGCCTGGGTGGCAAGATCGAGGCTCGCAACCGCTGGGAAGGCGGGGCCGAGGTGAGCATGCGCCTGCCCCTGTCCAGCCTCAGCGTGCAGCGCCAGACACCCCCCAAGAAAGCCCTGCGTGAACGCTGAAGACCGCCTGCTGCTCATCGTCGAGGACGATGACAGCTTCGCCCGCACCCTGGTCCGCTCCTTCGAACGGCGGGGCTACCGCGTGCTGCGCGCTGCCAACCTTTCCGAAGTGCAGGAGCGCCTGGCCGGGCACCGTCCGGGCTTTGCGGTGGTGGACCTCAAGCTCGCTGGCGGGGACTCGGGCCTGGCCTGCGTGCAGGCCCTGCATGCGCACGACGAGTCCATGGTCATCGTCGTGCTGACCGGCTACGCCAGCATCGCCACGGCCGTCGAGGCCATCAAGCTGGGCGCGCGCCACTACCTGGCCAAGCCCGCCAACACCGACGACATCGAGGCCGCCTTTGACAAGGCCGAGGGCGATGCCGAGGTCGAACTCACCGAGCGCACCACCTCCATCAAGACCCTGGAGTGGGAACGCATCCACGAGACCCTGGCCGAGACCGGCTTCAACATCTCCGAGACCGCCCGCCGCCTGGGCATGCACCGCCGCACGCTGGCGAGGAAGCTGGAGAAGCAGCGGGTGAAGTGAGCGGGTGAAGTGAGCGGTGCCGGGGTCAGGTCTTGCGCCTTGGCCAAGGGGCCGTTCATCGCCCGCCAGGTCCACTCGTCCCACTGCTTTGACAGGCTGTCCTACCCCTGTCTTCTGGCACCCTCGACCATGCGGTCCGACCGTTAGACTCGCGCCCACACTGGGCATCCCACCCCTGGCTGCCCGCCATCCAGATAAGAAAGACGGGAGAGATCGTGAGCGACAGCGCCTCCACCACCCTGGTGACCCCTCCGGGCAGCCATCCTGCCAACGCTCGCATGGCCGATGCATCGGCACATCCGCCAACCGACCCGCCAGCACAGCCCGCGGACCGCTCCGCCGCGCTGCCCGGAGGCGCGCCCGCACCGAGACGGGTCCGCTCCCGCTGGCGCCGCTGGCGTACGCCGCTGATCGCCGCCGCCGTGCTGGTGGTGTTGGCCGGCGGGTGGCGGCTCTTGCATCCGCCCAAGCCGCCTGCCGCGCCGCCCCTGGGCGAGGTCAAGATGGCGGACATCACCCAGCTTGTCCAGGCCTCCGGCATCCTGCAGGCAAGGACTCGGGTGGACGTGGGCGCTCAGGTCAGCGGCCAGGTGCAGACCCTGCATGTGGAGCTGGGCCAGAACGTGAAGAAGGGCGACCTGCTGGTGAGCCTGGACCCCGAGATCGCCCGCAGCGACCTGGCCCAGGCCGAGGCCGCCGTCGCGCAGCAAAAGGCGCAGCTGGAGCGCATGCGGGTGGACATCGAGCAGACCCAGCGCGAGGTCCTGCGCCAGCAGCGCCTGCTGGCCGGTAGCGCCACCGCAGGCCAGGAGGCCGAGAACGCCCAGGCCCAGCTGGACAAGCTGCAGGCCGACTTCCGCGGCCAGCAGGCCAGCATGCAACGCCTGCAGGCGGACCTGGCCAAGCGCCAGCTCAACCTGGGCTATACCCGCATCACCGCGCCCATGGACGGTACGGTGGTCAACATCCCGGTACAAGCGGGCCAGACCGTCATCGCCGTGCAGATCACGCCGGTGATGGTGACGCTGGCGCAGCTGGACACCATCACCGTCCGGGCTCGGGTGCCCGAAGCTGATGTCTCCTCGGTGAAGGTGGGGCAGGTCGCGCGCTTCTCGACGCTGTCCGGCGAGGGGCGCCAGTACGAAGGTCGCGTCCGCGTGATCCAGCCTGTGCCCGAGCGCATGGGCAATGCCGTCTACTACAACGTGCTCTTCGAGGTGGACAACAAGGACCGCAGCCTGCTGTCCGACATGACCGTACAGGTCAATATCGAGACCGGCAGCGCCAAGCAGGTGCCGACCCTGCCCATGGTGGCTCTGGGCGAGCGCGACGCACAAGGCCGGTACGAGGTCCAGATCTACAAGGCTGGCAGCGAGCAGGATCCCGCGCACAAGCCCGAGGTGCGCAAGGTGCGCATCGGTCTGCAGGACGGCGGCAAGGCGCAGGTGCTCGAAGGCGTGAAGCCTGGAGAAAAGCTGCTGCTGGCACCCGTGGCCAAGAAGGCGGGTGATGGCGACTTCGGCGTCATCATCGACTGAGGCCGCCATGAGCACATCGCACCAAGGTACGCCACGCCAGGGCACTTCGCCGCAGGCCGGCGAAGGCCCGCCGCTGATCGAGCTGCGCGGCGTCGCACGGCGCTACGTGATGGGCAAGGCCGACGACCCGCAGGCCGTCATCGTGCCGGCACTGCAGGGCGTGAGCCTGCGCATCGAGGCCGGGGAGTACGTGGCCATCATCGGCCAGTCCGGCTCGGGCAAGAGCACCTTGATGAACATCCTGGGCTGCCTGGACAACCCCAGCGAAGGCCAGTTCCTCATTGACGGCCAGGACGCCAGCGAGCTCGATGCCGACGAGCTGGCCGCCCTGCGTCGCGAGCGCTTCGGCTTCATCTTCCAGCGCTACCACCTGCTGCCGGGCATGGACGCGCAGGCCAATGCCTCGCTGCCTGCGGTCTACGCAGGCATCGCCACCGGCAAGCGCATGGGCCGTGCCGCCCGCCTGCTGGCGGACCTCGGCCTGGGCGAGCGCATGCACCACAAGCCCAACGAGCTGTCGGGTGGCCAGCAGCAGCGGGTGAGCATTGCGCGAGCGTTGATGAACGGCGGCCAGATCATCCTGGCCGACGAGCCTACCGGCGCACTGGATTCCGCCAGCGGTCAGGAAATGCTGCGTCAGCTCGACGCCCTGCATGCCGCCGGCCACACCATCATCCTGGTGACGCACGATGCCAAGGTGGCGGCGCACGCACGCCGCGTGATCGAGCTGTCCGATGGCCGGGTGCTGCGCGACAGCGGCACGCCCGCAGGCCACGCCGTGCCGGCGGCGGCGCTGTCCATGGCCGCAGGCCCCGGCAGCTTCTGGGCGCACTGGCGCGGGCAGCTGCGCGAGGCGATCAGCTCCGCCCTGGGCGCGCTCTACGCCAACCGGTTGCGCTCCAGCCTGTCCATGTTGGGCATCTGCATCGGCATCACGGCGGTGGTCTGCACCGCGGCGCTGGGCGATGCGGCGCGGCAGGGCATCGAGGGCAATCTGGGGGCGGCGGTGGCGAGCAAGCTGTGGGTCTGGTCGGACCCGAGCAAACTGCCGCCCGGCGCCCTGCCGCGGGACTTCCGGCCCTACGAGCTGGACGCCATTCGCGCCATCGAGGGCGTGCAGGACGTGCAGGGCGAGCGCCGCATGATGGGCGGCCTGCGCCAGGGCACCCAGCAGGTCACCGGGCAGACCGTGGCCGCCACGACAGACACGCTCAAGGCCAACCAGCTGACGCTGGCCATGGGGCGTGACTTCACCAGCGCGGACCTCCAGGCCCGTGCGCAGGTGGTGGTGATCAGCCACCGGCTCTGGCAGGACCTCTTCAAGGGCCGAGCGTCCGCCATGGGCGCCACCATGTTGATCGACACCCTGCCGGCCCCGATGGAGGGCGCCCTGTCAGGCATGGCGGCCCAGCCTCAGGTGGGCGCGGCGCTGCCGGTGCAGGTCATCGGCATCCTTAAGGAGAAGCGTGATGGCGACGGCGACGACGGGCGCTCCGCCACGCTCTACCTGCCTGTGAGCACCTACCTGAGCAAGATCGACGCCAAGCCAGCGGTGAACAGCTTTAGGGTGCTGGTGGCCAAGGGCCATGAGCCGTCCAGCATCGAGGCCCAGGTACGGCATCGCCTCAAGGCCCTGCATGGCCAACAGGACTTCGGGCTCTGGAATGGCGATGCCATGTTCCGCCAGGTGCAGCAGGTGATGGGCATCATCGCCGGCATCTTCACCGGCGTGGGCGCCATCGCCCTGCTGGTGGGCGGGGTGGGGGTGATGAACATCATGCTGGTCTCGGTATCGGAGCGCACGCGGGAAATCGGCATCCGCATGGCGGTTGGTGCGCGGCAGAGCGATGTGCGCATGCAGTTCCTGATCGAGGCCGTGATGCTGTGCTGCCTGGGTGGCCTCGCAGGCCTGGGCCTGTCGTGGCTTGCCGCGCAGGGCGCGAATGCGGTCCAGGACAAGGTGACGCTGGATGTCAGCGGCAAGGCCGTGGCCCTGGCCTTCGCGGTCTCGGGCGGCATCGGTCTGCTCTTCGGCACCCTGCCGGCCCGCCGTGCGGCGGCGCTGAGCCCGGTCGATGCCCTGGCGCGTGAGTGAAGGAAGACACAAGACATGAAGAAACACCCTTCGATGCAGACGGGCCTGCGCCTGTCCGCGCTGTCCCTTGCCGTGGCAACCCTGGCGCTGCTGGGCGGCTGTGCTGTCACCGCCGATCTCCAGCGGCCTGCCGAGCCGGTCCTGCCGACGCAATGGCAGCACGGCGCCGAGTCCTCGGCGCAGAGCGGTGCCTGGGCTGCTGCGATGGACGAGGAACTGCGAGCCTTCCAGCGCGAAGCCCTGGCTCGCAACCGCGACATCGCCCTCGCAGCCCTGCGCCTCAAGGATGCGCAACGCCAGTTGGCGCAGCAGGGCCTGCGCCTGCAGCCCTCGGCCTCGCTGAGCAGCTCGGCCAACCGCCCGCTGGACTCCGGCAGCGCCAGCCGCACGGTGGACGTTGGCGGCGTGCAGGTGCCGGTGGAGACGCAGGTCGGCTGGAGCCACAGCTACAGCGCCTCGCTCTCTGCGAGCTATGAACTCGACCTGTGGGGCCGGCTGGCGGCCCGCGACCGCGGCCTGCTGGTCCAGCGCGAGCAGGTGCAGACCGATGTGGCGGCGGCCCGCGTGGTGATCGAGGCCCGCGCGGCCGAGATCTACTGGACCCTGGGCGCCCAGGAGCGCCTGCGCCCCCTGGCCCGCGAGCAGCTGGACACTGCCGAGGAGCTGCTGCGCATCGTCAAGCTGCGGGTGCGCGAGGGCAAGCTGCTGCCGGTGGAGTCTGACCGCGCAGCGCAGTCCGTACTGGCTGCACAGCATCGCCTGGCGGACCTCGAGGCCGAGCAGCAACTGCAGGTTCAGCAGCGCGCGCTGCTGTTGGACCAACTGGAGCAGGCCGCCTCAAGCACCGTGCACGGCCGCCTGCCCGATATGACCCCGCCCGCCTGGTCCCTGGGCTCGCCGGCTCAGGTGCTGGGGGCGCGGCCTGATGTGCAGAAGGCGCGGTTACAGGTGGATGCCGCGCTGGCCCAGCTGTCCGTGGCTGAAGCCAGCCGCTACCCCAGCCTGAGCTTCAGCGCCTCGGTGGGGACCGGCGGTTCGCAGTCGCGGGACTGGCTCAGCCAGCCTGTGCTGGCCCTGAGTTCGTCCCTGCTGATCCCCCTGATCGACTGGCGCCGCCTGAACCTGGAGCGCGACGGCGCCCGCAATGCCTTGGAGCAGTCTGCACTGGGCCTGCGCGACACGGTGCACAAGGCCCTGGTGGACGCAGAGGCTCAGTGGACCCAGCGCGAGAAGCTGCAGCGCCAGACCGAAGCCCAGGCCCGGCGTGTGGCCGAAGCCCAGGAGAACGAGCGCCTGGCAGCCCTGCGCCTGGAGGTGGGCGCCATCGGTCGCCACGACTGGCTGCAGGCCCGGGTGGCCCTGCTGGAGGCGCGGCAGTCCCTGGTGCAGCTGCAGCTGCAGGCCTGGCTCAACCATGCGGCGCTCTATCGGGCGTTGGGTGGCTCAGTGCAAGGCTGAAGCCCCGAGGCACGGCCCGGCTGGGCGTGCCTCGGCGGTCGCCGCTCACTTGCCGGGCATGAATCCCAGCATCCAGGAGAAGTCCACTGGCTCCCAATGCCGGCCCGGGATGGTGGGCGGGATCACGGGCTTGCCGATGGACGGCCCATTGCCGATGGGGCCGCCATTGCCGGTGCCCGGCGGGTGCAGGGCGACGTTGATGGCGGCATAGCCGTGGCAGGTGATGCAGGAGGCCTGCTGCGGCAGCACCCGCGCATTGAACTCGACGAAGGAGTTGCCGAGCTTGCCCTTGCTGGACAGGGGCTGCTCGTACTGCGTTTGCGTGCCCACCAGACGGTAGTTGCGGAACTCGGGAGCCAGGCCGGCCTGGTCCATCAGGTTGGTCAGGTTCTTGGTCGCGGCTGTGGCCTGTCCGGTGCTGAGTGCCGGGTTGGAGCCCCAGGGATCGTTGCAGGACGAGTAGAGCGAGGGCTTGCAGCGGTTGGGGTTGGTCAGAGGCGACTGCGGCTCGAAGGTTGCCCACAACCAGTTGGGATAGAGCTTGGACGAGATGTGCACCCCGACCAGGGCATAGCACACGCCGTCGATGGTCTGCACGTAGACACCGGCCGGCTTCTTGTCGCTGCAGTTGAAGAAGCTGGCGGCGTTGAGCGAACTGGCGGCAATCCAGTCGGCCTTGATCTCCACCGCCTCCTTGGGAAAGTCCAGGGGCTTGCCTGTCGTGGCGATGTAGTCGGCCTGCCCGACCCGCGTGGTCAGCGTCGCGCCCGGCTTGCCGCCCGGGGGCGCGGTGACGAAGGCGGCTTCGGCCGCGTTGACATAGACCTCTTCGCAGAACTGCGGATTGGCACTGAGGTTGCCGGGCACGAAGGGCAGCAGGGACTTGGGTGTCTGGCTGGACTTGGTCGTCATGGTCTGGCAGCCGGGCAGGCCTCCGGTGGCGGCCGGTGTGGCCAGCTTGCCCCGGGTGGCCAGCAGGCTGATCGCGTGGCTGAATCGCTTCTTTTCCTCGCCGCTCTTGCAGCCCGGGGCGGAAGGGTTGAGCCAGCAGGTCTGCTCGGTCCAGGTTTCCCAGTTGAGCTTCTGGCCCGCGGGCGTGTTGACCGTGCAGTGCGCGGCCACGAAGAGCTGCCAGGCGGTCTCTTCCTGCGTGGAAGCGGGCTTCATGGGCAGGCTGCAGACGGCCGATGCCGCCGTTGCTGTGGCCGCGGCCGCAGGCGCCTGGCTCTGAGCCATCGCAGGCCCGTGGCACAGCGCGCCCGCCGTGGCGAGGGCTGCACACAGGATCGATGGGCGCGACGGGCGGGCGGCACGTGCGGACGAAGGCGAGGCTTCCATGTGGTTCATCAAGGGTCTCCCAGGTGATGACAGCTGACGCTCAGTAGATAGGCGCTCCAGCCGCGGGCGACCACCAGGGCGCACCATCTGGCGCGATGCTGATGCCAGCGTGCCAGGGGAGGCCACCTCGGCCGCTGCGGCAGGCCTGTGCCGTGCCCGCGGTCCGTAGGCTCGCATGGCGGGGTGGGGAGGAAAGCTGTAAGCGCTGACAGGTCGGGTGCGGCCGCCGGTGTCCAGCTCCCCTGCAGAGGGCCTGCGTGGAAGCCAGTCAAGGGTGCCAGTCAAGGGCGCCTGCGAGGCTTGGAGACTTGCCGCAGCGCCGTGTGACAGGTGCTGAGGGATCTTCATCTGATCCAGCCGGGTGTGGCCTGCGGGCCTCAGCCTGGCGGGGGGGGGCGGCGGCCAGGGCGCATCCCGTGCTAGGGCGGTGCGTCAACAGAGGCCCGGCGACCCGTTCGCGGCCCATTGCCTCATCTTGCAGCACCCTAGGGGCAGCCCCGTAGGCATCGGGGCTGCCGCATGCGCTCCAAGGTCCGTCCCCAGACTTGTCCACAGAAGCTGTGGACGCCTGGGGCAGTGTGCATAGCTCAGCGCATGAGCTCGCGGATCACCGCCACCGGTGCGCTGCCGTAGCTCAGAAACTGGTCGTGGAAGGCCTTCAGGTCGAAGCGATCGCCAAGGGCCTTCTTGCGCTCTTCGCGCAGGGCCATGATCTCGCTGTAGCCGCTGAAGTAGCTGGTGAGCTGGACTGAGGTCAGCTGCACACGGCGCCACTTCTCGCGGGCCTCCTGCTCGGTCTGGAAGGCGCGCTGGGTCAGCAGGGCGAGGGCTTCGTCCTGCGTCATGCCTAGCACGTGCACGCTGTAGTCAAGGATGGTGTTGGTAACGCTGCGCAGGTTCCACTTGCAATACATGAGCCACATCTCGGGCGCGTGCTCGCCATAGCCGGCCTCCAGCATCATGCGCTCGCCGTACACGGCCCAGCCCTCAATCATGGCGCCATTGCCGAACAGGGCCTTCACCAGGGATGGCGACTTGTTCGCGTGGACCAACTGGGTGTAGTGGCCCGGGATGGCCTCGTGAATGTTCAGGATCTGCAGGATCCAGTGGTTGTACTCGCGCAGAGTGCTCTCGGCCTGCTCGGGCTTGAGGTCGTCCAGCGGCGTGACGTTGTAGTAGGTGCGGTCCTGCGGGCGGTAGGGGCCCGGGGCCTCGATGCTGGCACCCGCCACGCCGCGCTGGTAGGCCGGGGTCTCGCGCACCTGCAGAGGCTTCTTCGGGTCGACGGTAAGCAGGTCCTTCTGCTGCACGAAGGCCTGCAGCTGCGGGATCTGCTGGCGGATCTCGGCCAGGAAGTTCTCGGCCTTCACATGGTTCACCGACAGGGCCTTGATCACGCGGTCGATCTTCTCGATGCGGTCCGCGGGCTTAGGCGCCTCGCCCTGGGTCTTGGTCCAGAGCTGGTCTGCGAGTTCGTCCATCTTGGCCAGCAGTTGCTCGCGCGTGGACAGGGCCTTCTGGTAGGTCTGCTCGGCGCTGCTGGCGGACTGGATGTCCAGCTGGAACTTGCGCTCGTACAGCTCGCGGCCCAGGCGGAAGCTGCGGGCCTGGCCCTTGGCCGTCAGCTTCTCGTCCAGGGCCTGCAGGCGCTGCTGGTAGGCCTTGACGGCACTGCGCGCGGCGGCCAGGGCAGGAGCCAGGGACTTGCGATCGGCCGCTGCGAGCTTGTGCTCTTCCTTGGCCGCCTTCTCGATCTCATCGAACACGGCCAGGGTGCCGTCGATCTGGCTCACGGCCAACTGGGTGTGCTCGCGGGTAGGCGTCTCGATGCTGGCGTAGGCGGCCTCGTAGTAGGCGGGTACGGCCTTCAGGCGGGCCAGCAGGGCCTTGAGGCGCTGCGGCCGGGGCGCGTAGTCGGTGTTCAGGATCAGGTCCATGGCACCGGCCACGTTGTAGCTCGACGGGTTCCAGGCGAACTCGCGCAGGGTCTGCAGGTACCAGGCATCGGAGGCCACCTTGTTCTGCAGCAGGGCCAGGTCGGTGCGGGCGCGATCAGACAACTGCTCGGGCTTCACCGCCGCGAAGCGGGCCTGCCACAACTGGGCGAAGGCCAGGGCCTTCTGGCGGCCGGCGGCATCCGGGGCGGGCAGGCGGGCGGCCCCGTCATAGCGCCCGGCGACGAGGGCGGCGTCGGCGTCCAGCTTCCACAAGGCCTCGATGAACTGGTGCGCGAGGCGGTCGAAGGCGCGGTCCGCAGCTTGGTGCGAATCGGCATGGGCGGCCTTGCCATGGTGGGCGCCTGCATGCGTGGTGCTGCCCGCTGCCAGGGCGGGCGATGCCAGGGCCAGGGCGGCGCTGAGCGTGCCGAGCGAGAGTCCCAGTCGGGACCAGGTGGAGCACGAGGGCGAAGAAGAGAAGGGCAGGGCAGCGCGCATGGTCAGCTTTCTGGAGTTCATGCGCCCCGGTCGGGCGCGAGGCGGCAGCATAGCGCTCCAGCCCCGCAGTGCCCCTCCGTTGCTGCCCCAGTCCGCCTTGCTCAGGGGCGAAGTTCGTACACGGCAAAGCCCGCGGGTGCGTCCTGCACCCAGCGCAGGCGGCCGTCTGCGGGAAGGACCTTGCGCGCCGCCGGGCTGCCACGGAACTGTGCTTGCGCGCCCGCGGGCAGCTTGAGGGTCCAGCGGCCTTCGTCGGCCTCAGGCTCGAAGGCGTGGCCCGACTTGAGAAGGCGCAGCAGGGCCTCGCGGTTCTCATCCGGCGCGTCCAGCACGATGCGGTCCGGGCCTGTGCCGGGGAAATTGCCCCCGCCGCCGGCCCTGTAGCTGTTGGTGGCCAGCAGGAAGCGCTGATCGTCCCGCACTGGCTCGCCGCGGTAGCGCAGGCCGCTGATGCGGTGGGTGGTCACGGCCGGCAGGCGCTTGCCATCGGGCCTGTAGCGGGCTGGGAGCGCGAGGTCGATCTCGTAGTCCACCCCCAGGATCGTGTCGTAGTTGAAGCTGGGATGGGACTCGTCGATCAGTGCCTGCGCTTCGGTCTGGTCAGGGGAGATCTGCCGGAACTGCGCGGCCGAGCGCTCCAGCCACTCGCGCAGCTCGGCGCCACTGAGCTGCAGCACCTTGAGGGTGTTGGCATAGGGATAGAGCTCGGTCACGTGCTTGACGGACATGGGCCCGGGCGCGATGTCCACATAGGTATCCCATCCCTGGCGTCCGCCGCTGCGAAAGGGGGCTGCGGCGCTGAGCAGGGGCAGGTCTTGCCAGCGCGTGCTGCGCAGGGCCTCGCGGGCGTAGACACGCTGAGCCCGCGCGACGAGGGCCAGTGCCTCCGAGGGCTGGACGAGGTCGAAGTAGCTGTGCAGCGGGCGCGGCGCCTCAGCCACGGTTTGCCGGATCAGGGCCAGCGTGGCCTGGTGCGCGGGCTGCAGCAGGGCCTCAAGGGCGCTGTCTGGCGTGGCCGGGGGCTGCGAGGCCTGGGCATCGCGAAGGGAGCGCAGGCTGCCTTGACTGTCCATCACCCGCCAGCGGCCGCCTTGCTTCTCCAGCCGCAGGTCGATCACGCCCAGGTGGCTGCCCCAGCTGCCGGGCATCACCGCCGGGACGCCGTGGATGCGGCCGTGCCGGATGTCCGCCCCCGCGTGGCGGGCGAAGGCCGGGCCGGGGAACTCGGCATGGGCGTGGCCCAGCAGCAGGGCGTCCAGGCCGCCGAGCCGGGCGAGGTCGCCGGCGCGGTTCTCGGCGCCCTCGGGCTGGGGCTCGGCGTCGTAGCCCGTGTGGGCCAGGGCAATGACGAGGTCTGCACCGCCGGCCCGCAGGCGCCGGATCTCGCGCCGGGCTGCCTGCACCATGTCCTCGGCCACCACCTTGCCCTGGAGATGCTGCCGGTCCCATTGCAGGATCTGCGGCGGCAGCAGGCCCAGCACGCCGATGCGCAGCCGCTGCGGCCGGCCTTGCTCATCCTTGAACTCGCGCCGCAGCAGCGCGCTGGGCGCGAAGACCGGCCTGCCGGTGCCGGCCTCGCGCAGATTGCTGCTGATCACCGGAAAGCCGGCCTGGGCATAGGCCTGCTTCAGAAAGGGCAGGCCGAAGTTGAACTCGTGGTTGCCGATGTTGGCCGCGTCATAGCCCAGCAGGCGCAGGGACTGCAGGGCCGGATGCGCGCGCTGCGCCAGCCCCTGCTTCGCGACCACATCGCCCATGGGCGAGCCCTGGATCAGGTCCCCGTTGTCCAGCAGCAGGTGGTTGGGTTGCTCGGCACGGGCCTGGGCGATGAGGCGGGCCGTGCGCGAGAGGCCCTGGCTCGTGCTGGGCTGGTCCTGGTAGTAGTCGTAGGCCAGCAGGTTCATGTGGACGTCGCTGGTCTCCAGGAGGCGCAGCTGCAGGGTCTGGGCCTGCAGCCCTGCGGCCAGGCTCAGGCCGAGGAAGGCGGCTGCGCTCAGGCGCAGCCAGGGCAGGCGGTGGGAAGGGTGTCGATCTTGCATGGGGGCAAGCGTAGCGCAGGCGGGCGTCGCGCCCCGGCCGCCACGGGGCTTCAGGCTTTCCCTGATTCATAGCCTGGATCATGGGGATTGTCCGCGGGATGCGGTACGCTGCCCGGGCGCATCGGCGTCTGGCGATCCCAGGCCTGTCCGGTGTGGGTGGCGGCGCCCGACCCGGCGGCTGCCAACTGCCTGAATTTCTGCATGGCATCACCATGCGGGAGCGATGTATGAGCGACAAGAACGAGCCCGGTGCCGTGCGCGCACCGCTGCGCTTGCACGTGCCGGAGCCCACGGGGCGGCCGGGCTGCCACACTGATTTTTCCTACCTCAAGCTCAGCGCGGCGGGCGAGGTGCCCCGCCCGGCGGTGGACGTGGCGCCGGTTGAGACCGGCGACATGGCCCACAAGCTGATCCGCGTGCTCAACCCCGACGGCGAGGCCTGCGGCCCCTGGGCGCCCGAGCTCAGCGAGGCCCAGCTGCTGCGCGGCCTGCGGACCATGATGAAGACCCGCATCTTCGACGGCCGCATGCTCATTGCCCAGCGCCAGAAGAAGCTCAGCTTCTACATGCAGAGCCTGGGCGAGGAGGCCATCGGCAGCGCCCATGGCATGGCCCTGGACGAGGGCGATATGTGCTTCCCCACCTACCGCCAGCAGAGCCTGCTGGTCGGACGTGACGACGTTCCGCTGTCCGAGCTGATGTGCCAGCTGCTGTCCAACGAGCGCGATCCGCTCAAGGGCCGCCAGCTGCCGGTGATGTACTCCATCAAGCGTGCCGGCTTCTTCTCCATCTCCGGCAACCTGACCACGCAGTTTGTGCAGGCAGTGGGCTGGGGCATGGCCAGTGCCATCAAGGGCGACACCCGCATCGCCTCAGGCTGGGTCGGCGACGGCGCCACCGCCGAGAGCGACTTCCACAACGCCCTGGTCTTTGCTCACGTCTACCGTGCGCCGGTCATCCTCAACGTGGTCAACAACCAGTGGGCCATCTCCACCTTCCAGGCCATTGCCGGTGGCGAGGGCACGACCTTTGCCGCCCGCGGCGTGGGGGCCGGCATTGCCTCCATGCGCGTGGACGGCAACGATTTCCTGGCCGTCTATGCCGTGACCCGCTGGGCCGCCGAGCGCGCCCGCAGCAACCTGGGCCCCACGCTCATCGAGTGGGTGACCTACCGCGCCGGCCCGCACTCCACCTCGGACGATCCCAGCAAGTACCGTCCCTCGGACGACTGGACCCGCTTTCCCCTGGGCGATCCCATCAGCCGCCTCAAGCAGCACTTGATCAGGCGCGGCATGTGGTCCGAGGAGCAGCACACCGCCCTGCAGGAGGAGCTGGAAGCCGAGGTGCTGGCCGCGCAGAAGCATGCTGAGAGCTTCGGCAGCCTGGCCGACGGCCACATCCCCAGCATCGCCTCCATGTTCGAGGACGTCTACGAAGACATGCCCCAGCACCTGCGCGAGCAGATGGCCGAGGCCCAAGCGTTTGGAGGCCGTCAATGAAGGCTGAACAACTTCCCATGACGACGGCGCAGGAGGCGCACGACGCCGAGGGCAAGCCCGTCACCATGACCATGATCCAGGCCCTGCGCTCGGCCATGGACGTGATGTTGGCCCGCGATCCGGACGTGGTCGTCTTCGGTCAGGACGTGGGCTATTTCGGCGGTGTGTTCAGGTGCACCGACGGCCTGCAGACCAAGTACGGCTCGCAGCGCGTCTTTGATGCACCCATCTCCGAAGGCGGCATCGTCGGCGTGGCCGTGGGCATGGGCGCCTATGGCCTGCGCCCGGTGGCCGAGATCCAGTTCGCGGACTATTTCTATCCGGCCTCGGACCAGATCGTCTCGGAGGCGGCGCGCCTGCGCTACCGCTCGGCCGGCGACTTCACCGCGCCGCTGACCATCCGCATGCCCTGCGGCGGCGGCATCTACGGCGGGCAGACGCACAGCCAAAGCCCCGAGGCCCTGTTCACCCACGTCTGCGGCCTGCGCACGGTGATGCCGTCCAATCCCTATGACGCCAAGGGCCTGCTGATCGCCGCCATCGAGTGCAACGACCCGGTGATCTTCCTGGAGCCCAAGCGGCTCTACAACGGCCCCTTCGACGGCCACCACGACCGCCCGTCCACCCCCTGGACCGGCCACCCCAAGGCCCAGGTGCCCGAGGGCTACTACACGCTGCCGCTGGACAAGGCGACCGTGTACCGGCCCGGCCAGCAGCTGACCATCCTCGCTTACGGCACCATGGTCTATGTGGCGGAGGCCGCGGCGCGGGAGACGGGGCTGGATGCCGAGATCATCGACCTGCGCGCCCTGTGGCCCCTGGACATCTCGACGGTCGTCGAGTCCGTCAAGAGGACCGGCCGCTGCGTGATCGTGCACGAGGCAACCCGCACCAGCGGCTTCGGCGCCGAGCTCTTGGCCTTGGTGCAGGAGCACTGCTTCTACCACCTGGAGGCGCCCATCGAGCGCGTCGCCGGCTGGGACACGCCCTATCCGCATGCCCAGGAGTGGGACTACTTCCCCGGGCCTGCCCGGGTGGCCGCGGCGTTGCGCCGGGTCATGGAGTCCTGAGCATGCAGGCAATGATGGAGCAGCACGGCGCTCGCGCCGTCTCTCTTGAACAATCGCGCCGCAGTGCGCAGCAGGGCCGCAACAGCGCGGCCCGGCAGGAGGTTTGATGAGCATTCATACGATCAAGATGCCCGACATCGGCGAAGGCATCGTCGAAGTCGAACTGGTGGCCTGGCATGTGAAGCCGGGCGATGTGGTGCGCGAGGACCAGGTCGTCGCGGACGTGATGACGGACAAGGCCACGGTGGAGATCCCCTCGCCGGTCAAGGGCGTGGTCCAGCGCCTGGGCGCGGAAGCCGGCACGGTGATGCGTGTGGGCTCGGCCCTGATCGAGATCGCGATCGAGGGCGCCGCGCCCGTGGAGACGGGCCCCGTCGCCGCGCCTGTCTCGGCCCCCGTCGCTGCCCCGGTGCCTGCCCCCGTGGCGCCGCCCGCCCAGATTGCGGCAGCGCCGGTGGCTGCTGTGGTTGCCATTGCCGCCCCGGCCGTGGCGGCCCACACGCCGGCCGCGCCTGCGGCACCGGGGGCCCGCCCCATCGCCTCGCCCTCGGTCCGCCGCCGGGCCTGGGAGCTGGGCGTGGACCTGGCGCAGGTGCACGCCACCGGCACGGCCGGCCGCATCGTGCATGCCGATGTGGAGGCGTTTGCCGCTGCGCATCCGCAAGGCCTGCAGCCCGGCAGTGGCTCGCCCTTTGTGAACGTTCCCGGAGCTGCGCCGGCCGCGCCGGTGCGTCCCAGCGAGCGCCACCTGGTGTCGCCCCGCGGCGATGGCATCGAGGCCAGCAAGGTCACCGGCCTGCGCCGCAAGATTGCCGAGAAGATGCAGGAGAGCAAGCGCCGCATCCCGCACTTCAGCTATGTGGAGGAGGTGGACGTCACCGAGCTGGAAGCCCTGCGCGAGCGCCTTAACACCCTGCATGGCAAGACCCGCGGCAAGCTGACGGTGCTGCCCCTGCTGGTGCGCGCCGTGTGCCGCTCGCTGCGCGACTTTCCGCAGATCAACGCCCGCTTCGACGACGATGCCGGCGTGGTCAACCGCTACGAGGCCATGCACCTGGGCATCGCTGCCCAGACACCCTCGGGTCTGATGGTGCCGGTGATCCGCCATGCCGAGGCCCTGGACCTCTGGAGCTGCGCGGCCGAGATCCGCCGTCTGGCCGAGGTGGCCCGCACAGGCAAGGCCACGCGGGACGAGCTCAGTGGCTCCACCTTCACCATCTCAAGCCTCGGCCCGCTGGGCGGCATCGTCACCACGCCGGTGATCAACCACCCCGAGGTGGGCATCCTGGGCGTGAACCGCATCGTCGAGCGGCCCATGTTCCGGAGCGGGCAGGTGGTGGCGCGCCTGCTGATGAACCTGTCCTCGTCCTTCGACCACCGCGTGGTGGACGGTCAGGACGCGGCCGAGTTCATCCAGTCCATCCGCGCCCAGCTGGAAGCGCCGGCGACGCTGTTCATCGACTGAGTTCCTGACAGCCATCAAGAACAAGGGCGGCCCCGCGGGCCGCCCTTTGTCATGGGAGCGCCCGTGCGCTCAGTGGCTGGCCTGCTCCACGGCCTCGGCATAGCGGCCGTAGAAGGACTGGTCGCGCAGGCCGGACTTGGTCAGCACCCAGGCCGCCAGCAGGTTGCCGCGCGAGAGCATGGGGCTCTTGGGCTGCAGGGCCGAACTCAGGCAGTGGGCCGTGTGCTGGTCCTTGAGCATCTTGGTGTCGTCCTCGTCATAGCAGGCTTCCCACTGGTAGCGCAGCTTGAGCTCCGGCGGCACCGGGACGGGGCAGGGGTCATGGCCCGGATAGGCCTGCCAGGGCACTTGCGCGATGGGGCCGGGCAGGGCCAGCAGGATGCGGTTGTAGACGCGGTGGTTCAGCAGGTCCTCGTTGGGACCAGCCAGCACCTTGGCGATGACACGCGCGTCGAAGAAGGGCAGGGCGAAGTCGAAGCCCTTCTTGTGCACTGTCTCGAAGTGGCCGATCAGGTGGCGGCGCTGGTCGTTGAGCAGCAGGAAAAGGTAGGCGGCCTTGGCCGGCACGCGATCCCAGCGGCGCATCTCGGCTGCCACCTCGGTCTGCAGGCGCCGCGCCAGCTCCCGGTAGCGCGGGCGCAGGGCGCGCGAAGGCACGCCCCACTTGTTCTTGCGGCACAGCAGCTCGGCGGCCTCGTCGTAGCGGCGTTCTGTGGCCAGCTGGACGATCTGCTCGTCCAGGTAGACATGGCCCAGGCCCACGCTGCCGCCGTCACCCGACCAGATGCGGCGGTCGAAGTTGCGGCCACCCTCCTGGGCCTTCCAGGCGGAGATGGTCTGGATCTGCTTGTTGTCGAAGTTGTCCGGGCCCAGCGGGAACTCGAAGTGCCGCGTGCCCAGGGCCTGGGCGGCCATGCGGCCGAAGGTCAGATCCTGGGTGTCGCTGGGCGCGAAGTTGAGGGTGTTGAGGCGGATGCCGCTGTGCGCCAGGCTGGCGGCGATCAGGCGGGAGTCCATGCCGCCGGACAGGAAGGCCGTCTGTTCCTGGGCCTCGCCCTGGCGATCGCGCACGGCCAGCAGGAAGGTCTCGTAGAGCTCGGTCTCGTAGGGTTTGGCGGGATCCAGTGGGGTCAGGTCTTGCCAGTCGTGGTAGGTCTGACGGTGAACACCGGACACGCTGGCCTCGATCAGCTCGGCGCCGTAGCAGGCGCGGATACCCAGGTAGCGCGTCCGTTCGGCCAGGGGGAAGGCCATGGAGGCGATCTCCAGCACGCCCTGGGGATCCGGCTCCAGCGCAATCGCCTCGCCCATGCCTTGCAGCAGCCAGCGCGCGTTGGTGAAGAAGTGCATGCCGCGGTGCTGGCCGGTATAGAGGGTGCGCACACCCAGCTTGTCGGTGAAGGCATGGAGGCGTGCCTGCCTGGTGTTCAGCCGCAGGCCGCAGAAGGTGCCGTGGGACTGCTGGAGCAGGGCGCGCAGCTCGCCACTGGCGAAATGCGCCAGGGCCTCGTCCTGCGGGACCCGCCGGCCGCCCTGCTGAAGGATGGGCTCGCCTGCCAGGATGGCGAGGGTCCCGTCCTCGAGGGCATGGTGGGAGGCACCCGCCCAAATGCCCAGGTCGTGCCACACGGCGAAGAGGCCGGGGGCTTCGACGGCCTCGATGGCCGCTGCCTTGCCCAGTTCACGGCCCAGGGCAGCAGAGGCCGCGGCCTTGAGCCGCTGCAGGTCCTCCGGAGTGCCGCCAACGGCCGCAAAGAAAATCGCCATTACGAGTCCTTGTTCAAACGTGCGGCCAGCTGCGCCTGCAGCCATTGCCGGAAGGCGCGGTCCACCAGGAGCAGCGCCAGCACATAGCCCAGCACCCCCGCCGCGCCCGGCACCAGCAGCTGCCACAGCGGCTGGGCCGGCATGAGCGCCTTGGTGCCCAGCACAAGGCCCACCAGGGGCAGGCAGGCCAGCAGCCCGGTACGGAAGGTGCCCAGCACCTGGCGCAGCGGCAAGTCTAGCAAGCGGGAGCTGCGCGGGAAGTTCAGCAGGAAGACCAGGGGCACCCCGACGGTCCAGGCCGCTGCCAGGCCGTTGGTGCCCCAGAACTGGCCACCGAGGGCAAATGCCAGAGGCATCACCAGGGCACCGCTGAGGGTGTTCTTGAAATCAGCGCCTGCATGGCCGGTGGCAATGAGGGCCGTGGCCAGGATGGCGCTGCACAGCCGGATGGGCACGGCCAGGGCAATGAGCTGCAGCGCCGGTGCGGCATCGGCCCATTGCTTGCCGATCATCAGCAGCACCAGCGGCTCCGCCAGCAGGGCCAGCAGGGCGCAGCTGGGGAGGGCCAGCAGGTTCAGGCCGCGCAGGCCCTTCAGCAGTTCAGGCCGTAGCGGCTGCCCGCTGTTCTTGAGTTTGGCGATGGCGCTGAAGGCCACCTGGTTGACCACCTGCATGGACTTCTGCAGCGGCAGCGAGGCCAGGGTGAGGGCCACCGAGTACAGGCCCAGGGCCGCCGTGCTCAGCAGCTTGGCGCCGATCAGCACATCCACCTGGGACATGAACCACCAGGTGAAGCGGCTGGCGGTGAGGTTGCTGCCGTAGCTCAGCAGACCGCGCAGCTGCTGGAAGTCGGCGTTGGGCCAGACCCGGGTATGGGCGCGGGCATGCAGCACCAGGGTCCGCACCAGGGCGCCAGCCAGGTTGCCCAGCAGCAGGGCCCAGACGCCGTGACCGGTATAGGCCAGGGCGAGGGCGGTGAGGCTGGTGGTGATGACGGAGGCGATGTCGGCGTAGGCGATGGCCTTGAAGTCCATCTCCCGGCGCAGCACCGACTCCGGCACCGTGCTCAGCGCCGAGATCAGGAAGATCAGGCCGGCCGGCCGCAGCAGTTCAGCCAGGCGTGCATCGTTGAAGAAGGCGGCCAGCGGTGCGGCACTCAGCCACAGGGTCACGTTGAGCACCGCGGCCACGGCCAGCATGGCGCCGAAGACGGCGCCACAGACCCGACGGTCCAGGGTTTCACCCCGCACCAGGGCCGAGCCGAAGCCGAACTCGTTGAGATTGGAGAGCAGGGTGATGACCATCATGGTCATCGTCATCAGGCCGTAGTCGCTGGTCTGCAGCAGGCGCATCACCACGACGGTGGAGCCCCAGCTGAGCAACTGGCTCAGCAGCTTGCCGATGGCCGACCATTTCAGGCTGTGGAGGAAGCGATCGCGTATCTGCATCGATGGGATCAGCGCCCGGCCTCAGGCCGGCAGGCGCGCGAGCTCCTCGGCGGTGGTGTAGATGGTGAGCCCTTGCAGCGCATCCTGCTCCAGGTGGCGGTAGAACTCGTCCGCACGAATCCACCACGAGCGCGCAGGGCCGACCTGCCCGGGATGCAGGATGCCGGCGGCCAGGTAGCGATCGTAGAAGTGCTGGCGCAGGTCGCCGCGGGACTTGTGGTCGATGCGCTGGCCCTGGAAGGCTGGGTCCAGCGGGCGCACGGGTACCGTGATGTCGCGGCCTTGCCAGTCCTTGCAGGGCATCTGGAAAGTCTGCGGCATGCGCACCGGCAGCGGGAAGCGCTCGTCCATCAGGTCCTCGACCAGGTGGTAGAAGGTCACCGGACCCATGCTGATGCCCAGGCCCAGGATCTTGGCCTTGTGGTGCACGCAGCGCTCCCAGGGCGAGCGTTCGCCGCAGACCGAGGGCGCGAGGTGGTGCTGGCCGACGATGTCCTCGGCCAGCGGCCCCAAGGCCGAGACCGAGTGCGTCGGGTGGATGCTGCGGCGGATACCGGGCATCTTCAGGAAGGCCGCGGGCAGGGCGCCCAGGTTGGAACCGTGCTCGCGCGGGTCGAACACATAGCCCTGCATCTGGCAGGTGGCGTAGATGGTGCCGCCGGGCAGGTAGTAGGTCGGCACGACCAGGGTGCCGCCCGGGCTGATGGCCTCGTGGATGGCCTCCAGCACGGCCGTAGGGCCGCCTTCCACATAGCCCAGGCTCTTGAGCGAGGAGTGCAGCATCACCGTGTCGCCGGGCACGATGCCCATGGCGCGCAGACCCGAGACGATCTCGGCCTTGGCTGTGTGCGGCTGCTCGGCCTTGAGCTCGGCGCTGCGGCGGCGGGCGCGCCAGGCGTTCAGCAGGCGTCGGATCGGCGCCTTGATGCGCTCCTTGAGATCAGGCGCGGCCATCGATGTCCTGCTCCAGCAGATTGGCGTCGATCATGAACTTGGCGGCCCAGTTGAGGTACTCCCACTGGCCGTAATCGCCGTCCACCGGGAAGGAGCCCTTGACCCCGCCACGCTGGTCCTCGGGGCCGTCGATGGCGATGGCGCGGCGCACATAGCGGTTGGCCAGCTTGGCCGCGTCGCGGTACTTCTTCTCGCCGGTCAGCTCGTAGAGCATCAGCCAGCTGTGGGCGATCTGCACCTCGCCGGTCAGGCAGGACCACTCCACCGCGGCGGACCAGTCCGGCTTCAGGCGGCCGGGGATGAAGCCGTCGGGGCGCAGGGCCGTCATCAGGCCGTCGGCGGTCTTGATGGCGCGGCGCAGGATGTGCTCGTCCTGCGTGAAGCGGTGCGCTTCCATGAAGCCACGCAGGGCGTAGCCCAGGGTGTGGGTCAGCGGCGTCGCGGGCTTGTTCAGGCAGCAGTGGGCCAGCCAGCCATTGGCCTGCTGCTGGGTGAAGGCCCATTCGACCTGACGCAGGGCGGCCTCGGCATAGCCCTGGTCCGGCACATGGCGGGCGGCCTCGAACAGGCCCCAGGAGACGTGGGTCTCGTAGGTCTTGTCACCGCGCTCGGCAAAGGGCGTGGCGTGCTTGCGCCAGCAGCCGTCGGCATCCAGCGAGTCGCGCAGGAAGATGGCGGCCTTGTTCATCGGCGCCAGATAGGGCTCGCCGAAGGCGCCCACGCCCGAGGCCAGTCCGATCAGGATCTGCCCGGTGTTGAAGGTGACCGGCACGCGCGGCGTGGCGTTGATCTTGCCGCCCATGAAGCCGCCTTCCGGGAACTGGATGGATACCAGCCAGTCCAGCATGCGGCGGGCGCGATCGAGGGAGTCCTGGTCCTGGAAGCGCTGGCCGCAGTCGATCATGGTGGACACGATGTAGCCGGTGGTCTCGGGGTAGGAGACCGCCCAGCCCGTCTTCAGGCTGAAGTCGCGGGCCACGCCGCCGTCGTGCGAGGCCGACTGGTCCTGGGCCCGCTTGAGCCACTGCAGCGCTGCCTTCACGGCGGCGTCAATGCCCGGGTCCTGGGCGGGCAGACCTCGTGCGTCCTTGGCGGCTTCGGCCTTGGCCTGGGCCGGCAGGCTGGCCTGCTCGCGCCAGTTGCGAAGAACCTGTTTGGCTGCGTTCAACATGCGGAGTCACTCCCTCTTGATTCAAATGACGGCGGGATCCACGGACGGGCTTGCACAGGATGTGGCCGCGGGAGCCAGGAAGTCCTGCAGCCACTGCGCGCTGAGGTTCAGCGCGGCGGCCCGGTGCTCGGGATCGGAAAAAGTGTGGTCCGCGCCGTCCAGCCATTGCAGACTGAATCCGGGGCGGCTGCCCAGTGCGGCCCAGGCGGGCTCGCGAAGGGTCTCGACGAACTCCTGGGCTGTCAGGTCCGCGCCGGACAGCAGGCACAGCACGCGGCCCTCGAAGCGGGTCAGGCCTTCGCGCATGCCGGTGCGGAAATCGCCGCGGGCCTCCTGGCTGGCAGCGCGGCGGCTTGCGCCGCGCAGTGCACCCAGTGCGCCACGCAGGCTGCTCCAGCGCACCTGCCCGCTGAGCAAGCGGCGCCAGAAATCGGCGCTGGCCAGGCGGGCGGGGTAGTAATGGCGGGTTCTGGCCTGGGCCAGGCTGCGCTCGCTGCGCACCCAGGGGTTGGCCAGCAGCAGGCCGGCCACGCGGGCATCGCCAAGGCGGGCATGGAGCAGGGCGGCGGAGGCCCCATCGCACAGGCCCCACAGCAGCACGCGCTCCACGGTGGGGCAGGCCTGCTGGAGGGCGTCGATGGCGGCGTTGATCTCGGGGTCCAGGTGTTCGAAGCCGGCGGCTTCACCGGGCGCGTCGCCCATGCCCCGGTGGTCGAAGCGCAGGACCGCCGCACCATGACCGGCCAACTGGCGGGCAAGGCTGACGAAGAAGCGATGCGCGCCAATGCGGTACTGCGGGCCGCCGACCAGCACGATCACGCCCAGTCGAGACGGGCCACCCAAAGGCAGGCTCAGGATGCCGGGCAGGCTCAGGCCTTCGCAGCTCACCGGGCAGATCTGCTCGATCACGGCGGCGCGTCCGCTCATGCAAAGGCCTCCTCGGCACACAGGGCGCGCAGGCTGCCGTCGATGAGCCCGCGGCTGAGGGCCGGCTCCTGGCTGGCCCAGAACTGCGGGCCCTGCACGCAGATGGTGCTGGGTTGGTAGCCGGCCGCACGCCAGGCTTCGATGTGCTGGCGGCTGGCGGGGCCCAGGGTCTGCGTGGCGGCACTGGCCATCTCGCACCACACCAGCCGTGCCCCGGCTACGCCACCCGGTGGCTTCAACTGGGTCGAAGCCAGAGGCAGGGCAAGTTCGGGCCGGACGACATAGCCCGCGGCGTGCAGGGCCTGGCCGGCCTGCAGGGCCTGGCGCATGGCGGCGGTGTCGACAAAGCTGCGGGAGGTCCGGCTCATGTCGGCGGCCAGGCGCAGGCGCAGGAACTGCTGCAGCACCTGTTCGCCGCTGGCCTGAGGCTGCCACAGCAGCCAGTGGCAGGCCAGCGCCTGGCGGCGGGCAAAGTCGCTGGCCAGCAGGGCTCCGCTGCGCAGGCTCCATAGCCACAGCGGGCTGTCGGGCTCGCCTTCCTGGCGCAGACGCTGCAGAGCGAGGTCCAGATCGTCAAGCCAGTCTTGCCAACTGGCCTCGCCGTGCTCGCCCGCGCTGTCGCCGCAGGCGAAGAGGTCGGGCCACAGCACGGTGAAGCCGGCCTGGCGCAGGGCGTCCGCTCCCAGGGCCAGCATGCGCCGGCTGCGATTGAGCTCCTCCAGCCAGGGCGGGACCAGCAGCACCAGCCCGCGGCCCGGCGTGCCGGCGGCGGGCTTGAAGAGGTTCAGATAGCGCAGGCTGCCATCACGGCTTTCCAGGAAGAAGGCTGTGGCGGCGTCCATGGTGTGGGCGAGGGGGCGGGCGGTCGTGGCGAAGCTCAGGCCGCCAGCTTGGCCTCGACGAAGCGGGTGAGGGCGCCCACGGTCGCGAAGGTCTGACCGTCGATCTCGTCATCCCCGATGCTGATGCCCAGTTGCTCCTCCAGGGCGGTGATCAGGCTCACGACGGCCATGGAGTCCAGTTCAGGCAGCGCGCCCAGCAAAGGCGTCTGCGCATCGAACTGCGCGGCGCGGCCCTGGAGGCCGAGCGTTTCGTCGAGAAGGCGGAGCACGTGCGAAGCTGGGGACATGAGGTGACCGGAAAAGGAAAAGGGCGCCAGGCTGTGCCGGGCGCCGTGGAGGGCGGCCGAATCTTACCCGCGGGCGCCGCCAAGTTCCCGGGGAGCGGGCCCCCTCATCCCGAGGGAGCACGGCCGTGGCGGCCCCCCCGCCACGAGGCCTCGGCAGGTCCGCGGACTCGGGGACAATCGCCGCATCATGCAAGAGACTGCAGCTCCAGCTTCCGCCCATTCCCCCAGCCTGTCGGGCCTGCGCCCGCCCAGCCTGCTTCCGGATCTGGTCCATCAGCAGGCCCGGATACGCCCGGCGGCACTGGCCCTGGGGGGGGACGGCGGCGAGCTGGGCTACGCCGCGCTGTCACAACAGTTACATCTGATGGCCGGCTGGCTGGCTGCGCAGAGGCTGGCGCGCGGCGAGCGGGTGGCTGTCTATCTGGACAAGCGCCATGAGTTCGTCATCGCCTGCTTTGGCGCGGGCGAGGTGGGCGGGGTGTTCGTGCCTGTCAATCCGGTCCTGAAGGCGGAGCAGGTGGCGCACATCCTGCGGGACTGCGATGTGCGGGTGCTGGTCACTGCCGGGTCGCGTCTGCAGGCCCTGGTCGAAGTGCTGCCGGACTGCCCGGGGCTGCGTGAAGTCCTGCTGGTGGACGCCCTGCCGGACGGCCTGGCCCTGCCGCCCGCGCTGCGGCTGCATGCCTGGGCGGAGGTGCAGGCCGCCACGCCCTGGGCCGGGTTTGCGCCCGTGCTGGACAGCGACATGGCGGCCATCCTCTACACCTCCGGCAGCACCGGCCGGCCCAAGGGCGTGGTGCTGTCCCACCGCAACCTGGTGCTGGGCGCTCAGAGCGTGGCGCAGTACCTGGGCAATCACGCGCAAGACGTGCTGCTGGCGGCGCTGCCCCTGTCCTTCGATGCCGGCTTCAGCCAGCTGACCACCGGCTTCCTGGTGGGGGCGAAGGTGGTGCTGCTGAACTACCTGATGCCGCGCGACGTGCTCAAGGCCCTGGACCGCGAAGGCATCACCGGCCTCACCGCCGTACCGCCGCTGTACATCCAGCTGACCCAGCTGGCCTGGCCCGAGGGCGCCGGCCGCCGCCTGCGCTACTTCGCCAACACCGGCGGCCGCATGCCGCGCGAGACGCTGGACCGCCTGCGCGAGCGCCTGCCGCAGGCCGCGCCCTTCCTGATGTATGGGCTCACCGAGGCCTTCCGTTCGACCTATCTGCCGCCCTCCGAGGTGGACCGTCGGCCTGACTCCATCGGCTGGGCCATTCCCAATGCCGAGATCCTGGTGCTGCGCGAGGACGGCAGCCTCTGCGAGGCCGACGAGCCCGGCGAGCTGGTGCACCGAGGCCCCCTGGTCGGCCTGGGCTACTGGAACGACCCCGAGAAGACGGCCGAGCGCTACAAGCCCCTGCCCCCGGGCGTGGGCGGCCGCGAGGCCGGCTTGCAACTGCCGGAATACGCCGTGTTCTCGGGCGACACTGTGCGGCGCGATGCCGAGGGCTTTCTCTACTTCATCGGCCGGCGCGACGAGATGATCAAGACCTCCGGCTACCGCGTCAGCCCCGTGGAGGTGGAGGAGCTGCTGTACCGCTCCGGCCTGGTCGGCGAGTGTGCGGCCTATGGGCTGCCGCACGAGCAGTTGGGCCAGTGCATCGAGGTGGTGTTCTGCCCGGGCGAGGGCGCCGAGGCCGATCCGGCCGCGCTGCTGGCCTTCTGCAGGAAGCATCTGCCTGCCTACATGGTGCCGGCGCGCCTGCTGCCCATGAGCGGCCCGCTGCCGCGCAATCCCAATGGCAAGATCGACCGCAAGCGCCTGCAGCAGCAGGCTCTGGCGGCCGAGGCCTGAGCTGCCATCGCTTTCCGCCTGCCCACCGCCTGCCCGTTGCCTGCCCGTCGCCTTCATGGACAAGACCTCTGCCATCTCCCCCACGCCCCCTGCCGAGCGCGCCCTGCCTGTGCATGCGCCCATGCGCCAGTTCGAGGTCCGGGGGGCGGATCTCATGGTCGGCGGCCGGCCCCTGCGGCAGTTGGCGGACGAACTGGGGCAGACCCCGTTCTACGTCTACGACCGCAGCTTGCTGCAAGGCCGGGCCGCTGCGCTGCGCGCCGCCTTGCCGCCGGGCATCCACCTGCATTACGCGATGAAGGCCAATCCGCTGCCTGCGCTGGTGGCCTGCATGGTGGGCCTGGTGGACGGCATTGACGTGGCTTCCGCGGGCGAGATGCGCGTGGCGCTCGCGCAGGGCGCGAACCCGCAGCACATGAGCTTTGCCGGGCCGGGCAAGCGGGCCGAGGAGCTGCGCGCCTCCGTGGAGGCGGGCGTGCTGGTCAATGTGGAGTCCTTCCGGGAGCTGCCTCTGCTGGCGCAGGCGGCGCAGGATCTGGGGCGCGCGGCGCGCGTGGCCGTGCGCGTGAACCCGGACTTCGAGCTCAAGGGCTCGGGCATGCGCATGGGGGGCGGGCCCAGGCAGTTCGGCGTGGATGCCGAGGAGGTGCCGCGCCTGCTGGCCGAGGTTGGCCGGCTGAACCTGCAGTTCGAAGGCTTCCATCTCTTCGCCGGTTCCCAGAACCTGCGCGCGGAGGCGATCTGCGAGGCCCAGCGCCTGAGCTATGAGCTGGCCCTGCGCCTGGCGTCGCACGCCCCCGCGCCGGTGCGGCATCTCAACCTCGGCGGTGGTTTCGGCATTCCCTACTTCCCCGGCGAGCAGCCCCTGGACCTGCAGCCCGTGGCAGCCAATCTCGCCGAGCTGCAGGCCCGGGCCGGGCGCGAGCTGCCCGAGGCGCACCTGGTGCTGGAGCTGGGGCGCTATCTGGTGGGCGAGGCCGGGCTGTATGTCGTCCGCGTGCTGGACCGCAAGGTCTCCCGGGGTCAGGTCTTTCTCGTGACCGATGGGGGCCTGCATCACCACCTCGCGGCCTCCGGCAACTTCGGCCAGGTGATCCGCAAGAACTACCCCGTGGCCATCGCCAATCGCATGGACGAGCCCGCCAGCGAATCCGTCCATGTGGTGGGCCCGCTGTGCACGCCGCTGGACCTGCTGGCCGAGCGCATGCGCCTGCCGGCGGCGCAGGAGGGGGATCTGGTGGTGGTCTACCAATCCGGGGCCTATGGGGCGAGTGCGAGCCCGCAGGGCTTTCTGGGGCATCCGCACTGCCTGGAGGCCCTGGTCTGAGGAATCCTCGGGCCGTAAAGCCAGGGCTTGCGGTGCTGCACCACGGCGGCGGAGCGGCAGAGATGCCCGGCCGGCTGCCCAAAAGAAAACGGGCCCCGACTTGCGTCTGGGGCCCGTTTCACCGAATGGGTGGCGGAGAGAGCGGGATTCGAACCCGCGGTGGGCTGTTAACCCACACACGCTTTCCAGGCGTGCGACTTAAACCACTCATCCATCTCTCCGAAGCCCGCCATCATAGCGCAGTTTTTTGGGGCCTCAGGAAACTTCGGCAAATTTTTGACTATTTTTTGCGGCGGCCTGCCGGCGCTGCCCCTGGTGCAGGTTTGCTGGGGCGGCCCAGGGGCCCTGGGCTCAGGGCTCAGGGCTCAGGGCTTGCTGCCCTTGATCAGGGCCATGGCCGTGCCAATGAGGCCCGAGACTTCCCCCATGTTCCCGGGCACGATCATGGTGTTGTTCTTCTGGGCCAACTGGGCATAGGCCTCCACGGCCTTCTCGGCGACCTTCAGCTGCACAGCCTGTTCGCCGCCGGGGGACTGGATGGCCGCAGCGATCTGCCGGATGGCCTCGGCGCTGGCGCTGGCCACGGCGAGGATGGCGGCAGCCTCGCCCTCGGCCTTGTTGATCTCGGCCTGCTTTTCGCCCTCGGAGCGCGCAATGGAGGCCTCGCGTTCCCCGGTGGCGATGTTGATCTGCTCCTGGCGGCGGCCCTCGGAGGCGGCGATCAGGGCGCGCTTGTCACGCTCGGCGGTGATCTGGGCCTGCATGGCGCGCAGGATCTCGGCGGGCGGGGTCAGGTCCTTGATTTCGTAGCGCAGCACCTTGACGCCCCAGTTCAGCGCAGCCTCGTCCAGGGCCTGCACCACGGCACTGTTGATGATCTCGCGCTCCTCGAAGGTCTTGTCCAGCTCCATGCGGCCGATCACCGAGCGCAGCGTGGTCTGGGCAAGCTGCGTGATGGCAATGATGTAGTTGCTGGAGCCGTAGCTCGCGCGCATGGGGTCGGTGACCTGGAAGTACAGGATGCCGTCCACAGTCAGCTGGGTGTTGTCCTTGGTGATGCAGATCTGGCTGGGCACATCCAGCGGAATTTCCTTGAGCGAATGGCGGTAGGCCAGACGGTCCACGAAGGGCACCAGAAAGCTCAGGCCCGGGGTGAGGGTGGTGTGGTACTTGCCCAGGCGTTCGACCACCCAGGCGTTTTGCTGGGGCACGACCTTGACGGATTGGATGACGAAGATGGCAGCGGCGATGAGGATCACCAGCGCGATGAGTTCCATGAGTCCTCCTTGTGGATGTTTGTGATGGTTCGGGGCGGGCAATGCCTCAGGCGTCCAGCAGCAGGGTGCTGCCCTCGACGCCTCGGATGGTATGCGCTCCGGCCTTGGGCACGCCGCTGCCGGCATAGCGAGCCCGCCAGCTGGCGCCGCGGTAACGTACCTCGGTGTGGCCGTCTGGCCCCCAGGCCTCGACTTGCACCTGCTGGCCGATGTCCAGCACCACGTCCGGGTTGTGGCCCGCCGGGGCCAGGACTTCATGCCTGCGGGCAGCCAGTTGCCTCCGGTGCCACAAGGTGACTGCAAGGCCGCCCACGACTGCCGCTGCCACCATCTGGCCGACACTGGCCAGTCCGGCATGGGCGGCCAGTGCGGCGCTGATCGTTCCCACGGCCAGCATCAGCAGATAAAAAGTGCCGGTGTAAAGCTCAGCTGCCACCAGAATCCCGGTGACGATCCACCACCAGGTCGATGCTTGGAATCCCATCTCACCTCCATGTTTTCATGATGTGAACTGAGTGTATCGCCCGGCTTTTGCCGGCTTGCCGTTCTGTTTGTGCGACAAAGCGAAATTGGACCTTGCGCTGTCAGCTGCTAGCCCTACACTTCGCGCCTTTGATTTTTCGCCCGTGTTCCCGGAGGGCCCTGAAATGCTGCGCTTTCGTTTCCCCATCGTCATCATCGACGAGGACTACCGCTCCGAGAACACCTCGGGTCTGGGCATCCGAGCCCTTGCCGACGCCATCCAGAAGGAAGGCTTCGAGGTGCTGGGTGTGACCAGCTACGGCGACCTCTCGCAGTTCGCCCAGCAGCAGAGCCGGGCCAGCGCCTTCATCCTGTCCATTGACGATGAAGAGTTCACACCCGGTCCCGAGCTGGACCCGGCGGTGCTGAACCTGCGCAAGTTCATCGAGGAGATCCGCTTCAAGAACGCGGACATCCCCATCTACGTCTATGGCGAGACCCGCACCTCGCAGCACCTGCCCAATGACGTGCTGCGCGAGTTGCATGGCTTCATCCACATGTTCGAGGACACGCCGGAATTCGTGGCGCGTCACATCATCCGTGAGGCCAAGAGCTACCTGGACGGCCTGGCGCCGCCCTTCTTCAAGGCCCTGATGGACTACGCCCAGGACGGCTCCTACTCCTGGCACTGCCCGGGCCACTCCGGTGGTGTCGCCTTCCTGAAAAGCCCGGTGGGTCAGATGTTCCACCAGTTCTTCGGCGAGAACATGCTGCGGGCTGACGTCTGCAATGCCGTGGAAGAGCTGGGCCAGCTTTTGGACCACACCGGCCCGGTGGCTGCGTCCGAGAAGAACGCTGCGCGCATCTTCAATGCTGACCACTGCTTCTTTGTCACCAACGGCACGTCCACGTCCAACAAGATGGTCTGGCACCACACGGTGGCGCCTGGTGACGTGGTGGTGGTGGACCGCAACTGCCACAAGAGCATCCTGCACAGCATCATCATGACTGGTGCCGTGCCGGTCTTCATGACGCCCACGCGCAACCACTACGGCATCATCGGCCCCATCCCGGAGAGCGAGTTCGCGCCGGAGAACATCCGCAAGAAGATCGCCAAGAACCCGCTGCTCAAGGGTGTGGATGCGAAGAAGGTCAAGCCGCGCATCATGACGCTGACGCAGAGCACCTACGACGGCGTGCTCTACAACACCGAGACCATCAAGCAGAAGCTGGACGGCTGGATCGATACCCTGCATTTCGATGAAGCCTGGCTGCCGCACGCGGCATTCCACACCTTCTACGGCTCCTACCATGCGATGGGCAAGAACCGCGCGCGTCCGAAGGAGGCCATGGTCTATGCCACGCAGTCCACGCACAAGCTGCTGGCTGGCATCAGCCAGGCCTCGCAGGTGCTCGTGCAGGACGCGCAGAACGTCAAGCTGGACAAGCATCTGTTCAATGAGGCGTACCTGATGCACACCTCGACCAGCCCTCAGTACTCCATCATTGCCAGCTGTGACGTCGCGGCCGCCATGATGGACGCGCCGGGCGGTCCGGCCCTGGTGGAGGAGAGCATCGCCGAGGCCCTGGACTTCCGCCGTGCCATGCGCAAGGTCGAGGCGGACTACGGCAAGGATTGGTGGTTCAAGGTCTGGGGGCCGGACAAGCTGGTCGACGAGGGCATCGGCAAGCCTGCCGACTGGATGCTCAAGGCCAACCAGAAGTGGCACGGCTTCGGCAACCTGGCTTCCGGCTTCAATATGCTGGACCCGATCAAGTCCACGGTGATCACGCCGGGCTTGGACATGAGCGGCAAGTTCGCCAAGACCGGCATCCCCGCCAGCATCGTCACCAAGTTCCTGGCCGAGCATGGCGTGGTGGTGGAGAAGACGGGGCTGTACTCCTTCTTCATTCTGTTCACCATCGGCATCACCAAGGGCCGCTGGAACACGCTGCTGACCGCGCTGCAGCAGTTCAAGGACGACTACGACCGCAATGCGCCGCTGTGGCGCATCATGCCGGAGTTCTGTGCTGCCCAGCCGCGCTACGAGCGCATGGGCCTGCGCGACCTCTGCCAGAGCATCCACGAAGCCTATGCCCAGGGGGACATCGCCCGCCTGACGACCGAGGTCTACCTCTCGGACCTCGAGCCGGCCATGAAGCCCAGCGACGCCTATGCGCACATCGCGCACCGTCGCACCGAGCGTGTCGAGATCGACAAGCTTGAAGGCCGCGTCACGACCTCGCTGCTGACGCCGTATCCGCCCGGCATTCCGCTGCTGATCCCGGGCGAGCGCTTCAACAAGAAGATCGTTGACTACCTGAAGTTCACCCGCGAGTTCAATGTCAAGTTCCCCGGCTTCGCCACCGATGTGCATGGCCTGGTCGAGGAGAAGGACGAGAACGGCAAGTCCCACTACTTCGTCGACTGTGTGAAGGGCTGACCCCCAGGGGACGAGCCCGCAGGCCTGGCAAAGCCGGATCCTTGGGCTCTGTGCCTGAAAAAACGGGACCATCGGGTCCCGTTTTGTTTTGTCGGCGCAGCGCTCGGCGCACTGGTCCTGTGGCGCCAGACCTTGCCTTGTTCGACTCGGCGGAGTCCGAAGCGCGTGCCTTGAAAAACAAAACGGGACCAACGCGGTCCCGTTTTATTTCTTCGGTGGAGCTAGGGGATCCGGCTTTGCCGGGCCCTCAGGCTTGCCCCCATTGAGGAGGCTGGCGAAGCCGGTAGGGGGTCACTCGCCCGACAGGGCAACGTGGCTGAAGCCGCCGTCGACGTAGATGACTTCGGAGCTGATGCCGGCCGAGAGGTCGGAGAAAAGGAAGGCGGCGGTGTTGCCGACGTCTTCGATGGTCACGTTGCGGCGGATGGGCGTGGTGGCGGCAAACTGGGTCAGCAGCTTGCCGAAGTCCTTGATGCCCGAGGCGGCCAGTGTCTTGATGGGGCCGGCGGAAATGCCGTTGACGCGGATGTTGCGCTCACCCAAGGCATAGGCGAGGTAGCGCACGCTGGACTCCAGCGAAGCCTTGGCCAGGCCCATGGTGTTGTAATTGGGCACATAGCGGTCGGCGCCCAGGTAGGACAGCGTCAGCAGCGAGGCGCCGGAGCGCAGGCGTGGCGCGGCCGCCTTGGCCATGGCCGGGAAGCTGTAGGCCGAAATGTCGTGGGCGATGCGGAAATTCTCGCGGGTCAGGCCATCCAGGAAATTGCCTGCAATGGCTTCACGCGGCGCGAAACCGATGGAATGCACAAAGCCGTCGAATTCGGGCCAGATTTCGCCCAACTGCGCGAAAAGGCTGTCAATCTGCTCGTCGCTGGAGACATCGCATTCGAAAACCAGCTTGGAGTCGAACTCGGCAGCGAATTCGGTGATGCGGTCCTTGAAGCGCTCGCCCACATAGCTGAAGGCCAGCTCGGCGCCTTCGCGGTGGCAGGCCTTGGCAATGCCATAGGCAATCGACCGGTTCGAAAGGACGCCCGTGATCAGCAGGCGCTTGCCGGCGAGAAATCCCATGTCTGCTCCTTGGTATCAATGTTCAAATCAGCGCGGGATTCTCGCACGGCCTCGATTCTGGGCAAGCCGGGTTCTTGCGGGCATGGTGCTTGCATAGTACAATCCTGGCTTCGCTGAATAAGTGAACGCTGGATGGCGTGCATCGAAGAGAGTGGCTGGCAAACGCTGCAAGGGCTGCAAGGGCTGAAAATGCTGCAGGCGCTTGTAGCAAGCGCTCTCTGAAGGCTGCATCAGGCGACGTGCAGAGGGGTGTCGCAAGGCACCCAGATGTGGGCGGATTTTTCCAGCCCATTTTTTTTGCTTGATCTGGCGATGGCACTTTTGTTCTGAATTTCTGTTTGGTTGGTGATGTGCGCCTCGGGGTGTCTCGGTGTGTGCATCATCGGTCGAGCGACCGCTTGAGTGCTCTGCGGTGCGGGGAGTCCGCGCTGACCCGGCGAAAGTCTGGTCAACGTGCCCGCGCGGCAGAGCTTCAGGCGCTTTTTGATTGCTGTTTTTGCTCCTCGAGAGACTAGAAGCCCACACCGAACGCATGACGAATTGGCAAGCTGCTGTAGAGAAAACCGTGACCGGTCTGGGTTACGAGCTGGTGGACTGCGAGCGCAGTGCCGGCGGTTTGCTGCGTGTCTACATTGACAAGCTGCCTGAGCAGGCCTTGGCCGGTGAGGTGATTACGGTAGACGACTGCGAGCGCGTGACGCGCCAGTTGCAGTACGTGCTCGAGGTGGAAGGGGCTGATTACGCCCGGCTTGAGGTGTCCTCGCCGGGGGTGGATCGCCCGCTCAACAAGCTGGCCGACTATCAGCGTTTCGTCGGCCACGAGGTCGAGATCACCCTGCGCGAGGCCTTCCAGGGTCGCAAGAAGTACCGTGGCGTCCTGTCCGTAGAAGGCGAGGGCTGGCGCGTGGTCTTCAACGACGGCAAGAGCGACCAGGCGCTGGACTTCGCCCTGGACGAGGTGCGCAGCGCCAAGCTGGTGCCGGAAATCACTTTCAAGGGGCGCAACGCCGCCCCCAAGGGCGCTGCCACTCCCGGGCAGGCCGCAGCAATGAAGGCCAAAGCCGCGAAACCTGCGAAGAAAAAGCAGAGCAACGCCAAGGCCCGGCAGTCTGTGGAGACTGCCGATGAGGACGACAAGATTGACGGAGGTCTCGATCAATGAACCGCGAACTGTTGATGCTGGTGGACGCCATCTCCCGCGAGAAGAGCGTGGAGCGCGATGTGGTGTTTGGTGCCGTGGAAGCGGCCCTGGCTTCGGCCACCAAGAAGTTGTATGGCGGTGAGGTCGACATCCGCGTGGCCATCGACCGTGACTCCGGCGAGTACGAGACCTTCCGCCGCTGGCATGTGGTGCCCAACGAGGCCGGCCTGCAGAACGCCGATGCCGAGATCCTGCTCTTTGAAGCCCAGGAACAGATTCCCGACATCGAGATCGATGACCACATCGAGGAACCCGTCGAGTCCGTGCCCATCGGCCGCATCGGCGCGCAGGCTGCCAAGCAGGTCATCCTGCAGAAGATCCGCGATGCCGAGCGCGAGCAACTGCTGAACGACTTTCTCTCCCGTGGCGAGAAGATTTTCATCGGCACCGTGAAGCGCCTGGACAAGGGTGACATCATTGCCGAATCCGGCCGTGTGGAAGCCCGCCTGCGCCGCAACGAGATGATCCCCAAGGAAAACCTGCGCACCGGCGACCGCGTGCGTGCCGTGATCCTGGGCGTGGATCCCACCCAGCGTGGCCCGCAGATCATGCTCTCGCGCTCCAGCCCCGAGTTCATGAAGGAGCTGTTCGCTCAGGAAGTGCCTGAGATCGAGCAGGGCCTGCTGGAGATCAAGAGCTGTGCCCGTGACTCGGGTTCGCGTGCCAAGATTGCCGTGCTGTCGCATGACAAGCGCGTGGACCCCATCGGCACCTGCGTGGGCGTGCGTGGTTCGCGTGTCAACGGTGTGACCAATGAGCTGGCTGGCGAGCGAGTGGACATCGTGCTGTGGTCGGAAGACCCGGCCCAGTTCGTGATCGGTGCCCTGGCGCCGGCCAACGTCCAGTCCATCGTGGTGGACGAGGAACGTCACGCCATGGATGTGGTCGTGGACGAGGAAAACCTGGCCATCGCGATCGGTCGCGGCGGCCAGAACGTGCGGCTGGCCTCCGAGCTGACGGGCTGGCGCATCAACATCATGACGGCCGAGGAATCGGCCGCCAAGCAAGCACAGGAGTCGGAATCGGTCCGTAAGCTCTTCGTCGACAAGCTTGACGTCGACGAGGAGGTGGCCGAGATCCTGATCGCCGAAGGATTCACCAGCCTGGAAGAAGTGGCCTATGTGCCTATGCAGGAAATGCTGGAGATCGAGGCCTTCGACGAGGACACAGTCAACGAGTTGCGCACCCGTGCCAAGGATGCGCTGCTGACCATGGAAATTGCCCGCGAGGAAAAGGTCGAGGAAGTATCCCAAGACCTGCGCGATCTGGAAGGCATGACGCCGGACCTGATCGCCAAGCTCGCAGACGGTGACATCCATACCCGCGACGACCTGGCCGACCTGGCCGTCGATGAACTCGTTGAACTGGCCGGCATGGGCGAGGCTGAGGCCCGCGCCATGATCATGAAGGCCCGCGAACACTGGTTCAACGCCTGACCCGCAGGCACGCAACCATTCGCACCCAGATTACCCAGAAGGATTCCCACATGGCTGTGACCACCGTCGCCCAGTTTGCTGCAGAGCTGAACAGGCCTGCCAGCACGCTGCTTGAGCAGCTCCAAGCTGCCGGCGTCAAAAAGGCGTCTGCCGAAGATGCGCTCAACGAGGCCGACAAGGAGCGTCTGCTGGACTACCTGCGCACCGCGCATGGCACCAGCAGCGCCGAACGCAAGAAGATCACGCTGACCCGCAAGTCGACCAGCGAGATCAAGCAGGCCGATGCCAGCGGCAAGGCCCGCACCATCCAGGTCGAGGTGCGCAAGAAGCGCGTGTTCGTCAAGCGTGACGATGCCTCTGGCGTGGATGAGTCCAATCTGCAAGCCGAGCAGGAAGCCGAGCTGCAGCGCCGCGAGGAAGAAGCCCGCGCACAGGCCGATGCCCTGCGCAAGCAGGAAGAGGAGCTGGCGGCCCGCATGCGTGAGCGTGAGGAGGCCGAGCGCCGTGCCCGCGAGGCCGAGGAACAGCGCCGCCGCGATGAGGAAGCCCGGATTGCTGCCGAAGCCGAAGCCAAGGCTGCTGCCGAGGCTGC
Organism: Roseateles sp. DB2; assembly: GCF_051857535.1. Taxonomy (NCBI): domain Bacteria; kingdom Pseudomonadati; phylum Pseudomonadota; class Betaproteobacteria; order Burkholderiales; family Sphaerotilaceae; genus Roseateles; species Roseateles sp. DB2. The sequence goes on from NZ_JBPZGY010000004.1 coordinate 263,472, forward strand.
CGCCAAGGTTGCTGCAGAAGCCGCCGCCAAGGCTGCCGCCGAAGCCGCCGCCAAGGCCTCCGCCGAGGGCAAGCCCGCTGCGCCTGCTACGCCCGCCGCGCCCGCCGCGCCGGCACCCGCGGCTGTGTCTGCTCCGGCGTCGGCACCCGCACCGGTGGCTGCTGCACCGGCCGAGCCGCCCAAGCCCCAACTGCGCGTGGTCAAGGCTGGCGACAGCGTTGCCGACGAAAAGCAGCGCCAGGCTGACCTGGAGCGCCGCCGCAAGGCCGCAGAGGCCGAGGCTGCTGCCATCCGCGCGATGATGAGCGCACCTAAGAAGGTGCTGGTCGCGAAGAAGGAAGAGCCCAAGCCCGCCGAGCCTGCCAAGGAAATCAAGGGCACCATCCACAAGAAGCCGGGCACCCCGGGCGCTGCCGCTCCCGCCACGGCCAATGCAGGTGCGGGTGCCAAGCCGGGCGACAAGAAGTCCGTCAAGAGCGAGAAGCTGTCGTCCAGCTGGGCCGATGACGCCGCCAAGAAGCGCGGCCTCAAGACGCGTGGTGACACCGCTCCTGCAGGTGCTGCGCGCACGCCGGGCTGGCGCGCGCCCAAGGGTGGCGCTGGCCGCCGTGGCGACCGCAACGACCGCGGTGGCAACAGCAATTTCTCCGCCCCGACGGAACCGGTGGTGCAAGAGGTGCACGTCCCCGAGACCATCTCGGTCGCGGATCTGGCGCACAAGATGTCCATCAAGGCCTCCGAGGTCATCAAGAAGCTGATGTTGCTGGGCCAGATGGTCACCATCAACCAGCAGCTGGACCAGGAAACGGCCATGATCGTGGTCGAGGAAATGGGCCACAAGGCTTTTGCCGCCAAGCTGGACGACCCCGATGCCTTCCTGGAAGAGGAGGGCGCCGACGCCGACAAGGAACACGAGCTGCTGCCGCGTGCACCGGTCGTGACCGTCATGGGCCACGTCGACCACGGCAAGACCTCGCTGCTGGACTACATCCGCCGTGCCCGCGTGGCCGCGGGCGAAGCCGGCGGCATCACGCAGCACATCGGCGCCTATCACGTCGACACGCCGCGCGGCATGATCAGCTTCCTGGATACCCCGGGTCACGAGGCCTTCACGGCCATGCGTGCCCGTGGTGCCAAGGCCACCGACATCGTCATCCTGGTCGTTGCGGCCGATGACGGCGTCATGCCCCAGACCAAGGAAGCCATCCACCACGCCAAGGCGGCCGGCGTGCCCCTGGTCGTGGCGATCAACAAGATCGACAAGCCGGGCGCCAACCTGGATCGCGTGAAGAGCGAGCTGGTGGCCGAGGAAGTCGTGCCGGAAGAATTCGGTGGCGATTCCCCCTTCGTGCCCGTGTCCGCCAAGACCGGCGAAGGCATCGACAGCCTGCTGGAGCAAGTCCTGCTGCAGGCCGAAGTGCTGGAACTGAAGGCACCGGTGGCCTCCATGGCCAAGGGCCTGGTCATCGAAGCCAAGCTGGACAAGGGCCGCGGCCCCGTGGCCACGGTGCTGGTGCAGAGCGGCACGCTCAAGCGCGGCGACGTGGTGCTGGCCGGCTCGACCTACGGCCGCGTGCGCGCCATGCTGGACGAGGACGGCAAGCCTTGTCAGGAAGCAGGTCCTTCCATCCCGGTGGAGATCCAGGGCCTGACCGAAGTGCCGCAGGCCGGTGACGAGTTCATGGTGCTGGGCGACGAACGCCGCGCCCGTGAAGTGGCCACCTTCCGCCAAGGCAAGTACCGCGACGTCAAGCTGGCCAAGCAGCAGGCCGCCAAGCTGGAGAACATGTTCTCCGACATGGCCGCCGGCGATGTCCAGACCCTGCCACTGATCATCAAGGCCGACGTGCAAGGCTCGCAGGAAGCCCTGGCTGCCTCGCTGCTCAAGCTCTCGACCGACGAGGTCAAGGTGCAGATCGTGCACGCCGCCGTGGGTGGCATCAGCGAGTCGGACGTCAATCTGGCGATCGCCTCCAAGGCCATCATCATCGGCTTCAACACCCGTGCTGACGCGGGTGCCCGCAAGCTGGCCGAGCACAACGGCGTGGACCTGCGCTACTACAACATCATCTACGACGCCGTGGATGAGGTGAAGGCAGCGATGGGCGGCATGCTGGCGCCGGAGCAGAAGGAAGAAGCCCTGGGCACGGCCGAGATCCGCGTGGTCTTCGTCGCCTCCAAGATCGGCACGGTGGCCGGCTCCATGGTCACCTCCGGCCTGGTGCGCCGCAACGCCAAGTTCCGCCTGCTGCGCGACAACATCGTCATCTACACCGGCGAGGTCGAATCGGTCCGCCGCGAGAAGGACGACGTCAAGGAAGTCAAGGAAGGCTTCGAGTGCGGTATCAAGCTCAAGAACTACAACGACATCGCCGAGGGCGACCAGCTCGAGTTCTTTGAAATCAAGGAAGTGGCGCGTACGCTGTAACAAGGCAAGCGGGCCCCGGCCGACAAACCCCGCCTCAGCAATGCGGCGGGGTTTGTGCTTGAAAGGAATCCACCATGCGACACAAGCGTTCCATTCCCAACCGCGGCTTCCGTGTGGCCGACCAGATCCAGCGCGACCTCTCCGAGCTCATCCGTGAGCTCAAGGATCCGCGCGTCGGCATGGCCACCGTCAATGCCGTCGAGGTGACGCCGGACTACGCCCACGCCAAGGTCTTCTTCTCGGTGCTGGTCGGCGACCCAGAGGCGTCGGCGGAGGCCCTCAACGAGGCCGCCGGCTTCCTGCGCAACGGGCTCTTCAAGCGCCTGCAGATCCACACCGTCCCGACCCTGCATTTCCATTACGACCGCAGCATCGAGCGTGCGGCCGAGATGAGCAGCCTGATCGCCAAGGCCAACGCCACGCGCGCCAAGGACGAGGACCGGGCCGACGACGACCGCGAAGACTGACCCCCGCCACCGCATTCCAGAGAAGACGCTTGAGCAGTTCCACCCATCTCGCCCCCGAGCAGGCGCACCCCGCGCCGGCCAAGGCACCCCGTCAGCGCATCCAGCGCCGGCCGGTGCATGGCGTGCTCCTGCTGGACAAGCCCCTGGGTCTGTCCAGCAACGACGCATTGCAGAAAGCGAAATGGCTGCTGCGTGCCGAGAAGGCGGGCCACACCGGCACCCTGGACCCGCTGGCCACCGGCCTGCTGCCCCTGTGCTTCGGCGCGGGCACCAAGTTCAGCCAGGTCAGCCTGGATGCCGACAAGGCCTACGAGGCCGTGCTGCAGCTTGGTGTGAAGACCAGCACCGGTGATGCCGAGGGCGAGGTGCTGGAGCGCCGCCCGGTGGCCGTCACCCGCGAGCAGATCGAGGCCGCCTGTGCGGCCTTCGTGGGCGAGATCGACCAGGTCCCGCCCATGCACTCGGCGCTGAAGCACGAGGGCAAGGCCCTGTACGACTATGCGAGGCAGGGCATCACCATCGAGCGCCCCGCGCGGCGCGTCACCATTCATCGCATCGACATCCTGGACTGGCAGGATGTCGAGGTACAACAGCTTCGCATCGCCGTGCGCTGCACCAAGGGGACCTACATCCGGACCCTGGGGGAGGACATTGGCGAGCGGCTGGGCTGCGGCGCGCACCTGAGCGCGCTGCGGCGCACCGGCAGCGGTCCGCTGCGGGTGGAGGATGCCATCACCCTGGACGCCCTGGCGGCCATGAGTGAAGACGAGCGACTGGCGCTCTTGCGCCCGCCGGACAGCCTGCTGCAGGACTGGCCCGCCCTCCGGCTCGATGCCGGCGAGGCCGGGCGATTCCTCTCGGGACTGCGGCGCCGCGTTGCCGCCGCAGATGCCGAGCAGGTGAGGGTCTATGGGCCCGAACCTCAAGCATTCCTGGGCAGCGCACATGTGAAGGCCGGCGAGCTGATCGCCGATCGGCTGTTGAGTCCGCAGGAGGTGCAGTCCCTCCTGGCCGGGCCCGGCGGCTGATCCGGCTGATTTCTCGGCCGCACTGGCCCCACGACTGTCCCGCGGCGGCGCCCTGCAAGCGCCGCAACGATGATTACCTAGCGAGCATTTATGAGCACCCAAATCCGCAACATCGCCATCATTGCCCACGTTGACCATGGCAAGACCACCATGGTGGACCAGCTGCTGCGTCAGAGCGGCACCTTTGCCGACCACGAGAAGGTCGTCGACACCGTGATGGACAGCAATGCCATCGAGCGTGAGCGCGGCATCACCATCCTGGCCAAGAACTGCGCCGTGTCCTGGGAAGGCACCCACATCAACATCGTGGACACCCCGGGTCACGCGGACTTCGGCGGCGAGGTGGAGCGTGCCCTGTCCATGGTGGACGGCGTGGTGCTGCTGATCGATGCGCAAGAGGGCCCCATGCCCCAGACCCGCTTCGTGACCAAGAAGGCCCTGGCCCTGGGCCTGCGTCCCATCGTTGTGGTCAACAAGGTGGACAAGCCCGGCGCCAAGCCGGATTCCGTGATCAACGCCGCCTTCGATCTGTTCGACAAGCTGGGCGCCACGGACGAACAACTGGACTTCCCCGTGGTCTACGCCTCGGGCATCAACGGCTGGACCTCGCTGGAAGAGGGCGAGCCGGGCGCCCAGTGGGGCCCCGACATGTCGGCCCTGTTCAACACCATCCTCAAGCACGTGCCGCCGCAGAAGGGTGACCCCACGGCGCCGCTGCAGCTGCAGATCTCGGCGCTGGACTTCTCGACCTTCGTCGGCCGAATCGGCGTGGGCCGCATCAGCCAGGGCACCATCAAGCCCGGCATGAATGTGGCCGTGATGGAAGGCCCGGATGGCAAGTCCATCACCGGCCGCATCAACCAGGTGTTGACCTTCCAGGGTCTGGACCGTGTGCAGGTCACCGAGGCCGGCCCGGGCAATATCGTGCTGATCAACGGTATCGACGAAGTCGGCATCGGCGTGACCGTCACCGACCCGGTCAATCCTCAGCCCCTGCCCATGCTGAAGGTCGATGAGCCGACGCTGACGATGAACTTCTGCGTCAACACCAGCCCGCTGGCCGGTCGCGAAGGCAAGTACGTCACCAGCCGCCAGATCTGGGACCGCCTGCAGAAGGAACTGCAGCACAACGTGGCCCTGCGCGTGAAGGAAACCGACGAGGACGGCGTCTTTGAGGTCTGCGGGCGCGGCGAACTGCACCTGACCATCCTGCTGGAAAACATGCGCCGTGAAGGCTACGAGCTGGCCGTGTCCAAGCCGCGCGTGATGTTCAAGGACATCGACGGCGTGAAGTGCGAGCCGATGGAGCTGGTGACGGCTGACGTCGAGGAAATCCACCAGGGCGGCGTGATGCAGGCCCTGGGGCTGCGCAAGGGCGATCTGGTCAATATGGAGCCGGACGGCCACGGCCGTGTGCGCCTCGAGTACCGCATCCCGGCCCGCGGCCTGATCGGCTTCTCCAACGAGTTCATGAACCTGACGCGCGGTTCCGGCCTGATTTCCTCCATCTTCGACGGCTACGAAGCCCATAAGGGCGAGATCGGCGGCCGCAAGAACGGCGTGCTGATCTCCATGGACGCCGGTGAAATCTTCACCTATGCGCTGGGCAAGCTGGACGACCGCGGCCGCATGTTCGTGAAGGCCAATGATCCTGTTTACGAGGGCATGATCGTCGGCATCCACAACCGCGAGAACGATCTGGTGGTCAACGCCACCCGCACCAAGCAGCTGACCAACTTCCGCGTCAGCGGCAAGGAAGACGCCATCAAGATCACGCCGCCCATCGACCTCACCTTGGAGTATGGCGTGGACTTCATCGATGACGACGAGCTGGTCGAGATCACGCCCAAGAGCGTGCGTCTGCGCAAGCGCTACCTGGTCGAGCACGAGCGCAAGCGCATGTCGCGCGAATCCGCAGCCTGATGGCTGCGGCTTCCCGCGCCATGCGTTGCGCTGTGCGCGGGAATGCGGCTCCCCCCAGCCCCCCTCCAGGAGGGGGTTCCAGCCAGAAGGTTGAAAGCGGCCCCGCTGGGGCCGCTTTGTCGTCATGAGCCATCGTCGAGCTGTCCTGTTGATGATTCTGGTGACCTTGCTGTGGAGCACGGCAGGGGTGGTGTCGAGGCATCTGGAGGTCGCCCGAGGCTTTGAGGTGACGTTCTGGCGCAGTGCTTTCAATGCGCTGTCGCTGGTGCTGGCGCTGTCGTGGATGCGTGGCAGGGCCTTCTGGCGCCAACTCCCGCGCATGCCGCGGGCGGTGTGGATCTCGGGGCTGTGCTGGTCGGTGATGTTCACCGCCTTCATGATGGCCATCACCATGACCACGGTCGCCAACGTGCTGGTCACGATGGCGCTCGGGCCGCTGCTCACGGCGCTGTTCTCGCGGCTCTTCCTGCATCACCGCCTGCCGCTGCGGACCTGGCTGGCCATCGTGCTGGGCAGTGCGGGCATCGCCTGGATGTTCGGGCACGAGATGCAGGGCAGTGCGGCCAGCCTGGCCAGCCTGGCCGGCATGGGCGTAGCACTGGCGGTACCCTTGGCGGCAGCGAGCAACTGGACACTGTTGCAGCGCATCGCGCACAGCGATTCGGCGCAGGAGAAGCCGGATATGCTGCCGGCCGTGCTGATCGGCGCGGTGCTTTCCGCGTTGATGACCCTGCCCCTGGCCTGGCCCTTCGCGGCCAACGCGCATGACCTGACCCTGCTGGCCGGCCTGGGCCTGACGCAACTGGCCATTCCCTGCCTGTTGGTGGTGCGCCTGACCCGCGTGCTGCCGGCGCCCGAGGTGGCCCTGCTGGGTTTGCTCGAGGTGATCTTCGGGGTTTTGTGGGCCTGGTGGGGTGCGGGGGAAGCCCCTTCTTCCTCTGCCCTCTGGGGTGGTGCTATGGTGCTGGCCGCGCTGGTCGGCAATGAATGGCTGGGCTGGCGGCGCGCGGGCTGAGGAGAGCACGCGCGCCTTGAACAAGAAAACGGAGTAGTCATGACGTCCCCCCTGATCCCGACACTGCAGTCTGACGGCCAGATACTGGCCGAGGTCAATGGCTGCCTGGGCCTGATCACGCTGAACCGTCCGCAGGCACTCAACGCGTTGTCGTTGGCCATGATCCGCGATCTCACGGTGCTGCTGAAAGCCTGGGCCGCCGAGCCCGCCATCCAGGCGGTGGCCATCCTGGGCCAGGGCCGCGAGGGCAAGCCGGCGGCCTTCTGTGCCGGTGGAGACATCCGCTTCTTCCACCAGGCCGCCCTGGCCGGGGACCCTGCGCTGGAGGACTTCTTCACCGAGGAATATGCGCTCAACCACCTGATCCACCGCTTTCCCAAGCCCTACATCGCCCTGATGGACGGCGTGGTGATGGGCGGGGGCATGGGCATCAGCCAGGGGGCTCGCCTGCGCGTGCTGACTGAGCACTCCAGGCTGGCCATGCCCGAGACCAATATCGGACTCTTCCCAGACGTGGGCGGCGGCTTCTTCCTGGGCCAGTGCCCTGGCCACACCGGCGAATGGCTGGCCCTGACCGGTCAGCCCATCGCCGCAGGCGATGCCATCGAGATGGGGCTGGGCGATGTCTTCGTTCAAAGCAGCGTGCTGCCCGAGCTGGTCCAGGCCCTGCGCCAGGCCCCGCAGACCAGTGCCGAGCATGTGGTGGCCACGGTGATGGAACGCGTGGACCTGGCCCCGACACCAGACCATCGCGAGCTGCGCCGGCAGATCGACCACCACTTCGGTGCCGCCAGCGTGCCCGCCATCATGGCCTCGCTGGCCGCTGATGGCAGCGAGTGGGCGCGCCATGCCCTGACCATGCTGAGCAAGCGCTCGCCGCTGATGATGGCCGTGACCCTGGAGCAGCTGCGCCGTGCCCGCCAGATGAGCCTGGCCGACGATCTGCGCATGGAGCGCGACCTGGTCCACCGCTGCTTCCATCTGAGGCCTGGAGTCGCCAGTGAGACGGTCGAGGGCATCCGCGCCCTGGCCGTGGACAAGGACCACGCGCCGCGCTGGAATCCGGCCCGCATCGAGGACGTGACGCCTGAGATGGTGGCCGCCTTCTTCCGGAGCCCCTGGCCTGCGCAGGATCATCCTCTGAGCGATCTGGCATGACCTGACCCTTGCCGGCCTCCGGTAGCGGCACCACAATGGCGCGCAGGGCCTACCGGTCCTGACGCGCCATTGCTGTTTCGGGCGCCCGTCGATCCCACCAGGAGCGCTGCATGCCCACCGACATCGAGATTGCCCAGGCCGCCACGCTGCGCAAGATCCTTCCTCTGGCCCAGGAGCGTCTGGGCCTTGCCGAGGACGAACTCGTTCCTTACGGCCATTACAAGGCCAAGCTCAGCCTCGGGGCCCTGCGCCGGCTGGAGAAGCTGCCCTTGCGCGGCAAGCTGGTGCTGGTCACCGCCATCACACCCACGCCGCCAGGCGAGGGCAAGACCACCACCACCGTGGGCCTGGGAGACGGGCTCAACCGCATCGGCGCCAACGCCATCATCTGCCTGCGCGAGCCCTCGCTGGGTCCCTGCTTTGGCATGAAGGGCGGAGCGGCCGGCGGCGGCCATGCGCAGGTGGTGCCCATGGAGGACATCAACCTCCACTTCACCGGCGACTTCCACGCCATCGCCCTGGCCAACAACCTGCTGGCCGCGATGATCGACAACCACATCCACCACGGCAATGTGCTGGGGCTGGACGTGCGCCGCATCAGCTGGCGCCGCGTGGTGGACATGAACGACCGCGCCCTGCGCCTGATCACCGCGGGCCTGGGCGGTCCGGGCAACGGCTATCCACGCGAAGACGGCTTCGACATCGTCGTGGCTTCCGAGGTGATGGCCATCCTGTGCCTGGCCGACTCGCTGGCGGACCTCAAGCGACGCCTGGGCCAGATCATCGTCGGCTACACCTCCGACAAGAAGCCGGTCACCGCCCGCGACCTGCAGGCCGACGGCGCCATGGCGGCATTGCTCAAGGACGCCATCCAGCCCAACCTCGTCCAGACCCTGGAAGGCAATCCGGCCTTCGTGCACGGCGGCCCGTTCGCCAACATTGCCCATGGCTGCAATTCAGTGATGGCCACGCGGACCGCGCTGCGCATGGCCGACTACGTGGTCACCGAGGCCGGCTTTGGTGCCGACCTGGGCGCCGAGAAGTTCATCGACATCAAGTGCCGCAAGTCGGGCCTGAGGCCGTCCTGCGCTGTCGTGGTGGCCACCATCCGGGCCCTGAAGCACCACGGGCAGGGCGCGCCTGATGCTCTGGAGGCCCTGCGTCTGGGCCTGCCCAACCTTGAACGCCATGTGCACAACGTGCAGCAGCACTACCGCCTGCCAGCCATCGTCTCCATCAACCGCTTCGACAGTGACACGCCCGAGGAGATCGCCCTCGTGCAGGCTGCCTGCGAGCGCCTGGGTGTGCGCTGCGTGCTGGCCAGCCATTGGGCGCAGGGCGGGGCAGGGGCTGAAGAGTTGGCACGTGCCGTCGTGCTGGCCTGCGAGCGAGAGGCGCCACCTCTGGGCCTGCTGTACCAGGACACCGAGGGGCTGGCGCACAAGTTGCAAGCCGTGGCCACCCGCATCTATGGCGCCGAGGGCATCGAGTTCGATCCCATGGCTTTCCGGCAGCTGGAGGAAATCACGGCCCTGGGTCACGGCGATCTGCCCGTGTGCATCGCCAAGACGCAGTACTCCTTCAGCAGCGATCCAAAGCGCCTGGGCGCGCCGCAGGGGCATCGCCTGCGCGTGCGCGAGCTGCGCCTGCATGCGGGGGCCGAGTTCGTTACGGCCATCTGCGGCGACATCATGACCATGCCTGGGCTGCCCAAGTCGCCGGCCGCCGAGCGCATCGGCCTGGATGACGGCGGGCGCATCCACGGGCTGTTCTGAAGCGGCACAGCCAGGCACCGTTTGCTGAGGGTAGGCACGGGGCCTCCAGGCGGCGCGGCTGCCGATACTTCGAGGGCGGCGCGCCGGCCTATGCAGGCCCGTGAGGGCAGGATTGTCCGCAGGGGGCTTGTCCAGCAGGTGCCGCACCCTCCTGCCATACCATCCCGCCGCAGCTTTCCTCGCGGGCGCTGCGGGGGCATCAAGCACAACAGAGCAAGGGTGTTCCGGCGCGTGCCGCTGGAACGGGGATCTCTCGACGTGGCGCAGGACCTGCCCCGCCATCCAGCGGGCTGTCTGCGCACCACAAACCTGGACGTGCTCGCCCTGTGCGCTGCCGTCCGTCTGCAGGCCGCGGGATCCCGGCGGCCGGCACCGCTGCAGTCCCGGGTGGCGTCGGACGCTTCAGGCCCTGCTGCCTGCGATATCTCAGGAGATCGAGATGAAGCAGCAAGACAAATGGGCGCATGTCCTGAAGCGTGTCCTGTCCTACCCCCTGGCAGGCGCGCTGGCCGCGACCGCTCTCTGGGGCGGCGAGGCCGCCGTGGCGCAAGCCCCTGACCCCACCCTCATCCAGGGCCGTGAGTCCGCCGAAAGGCAGACCATGCGGGCGTACTTCAGCGATGTGCGCAAGGCGAGGGCCATCGCGCACAGTCGTTATGAAACGTTGGCCTCGCCCTATGAGCTGGGCTATGTCATCGTGCAGCTCAATCCGGAAGAGGCGCGCGAACTGCGCGCTCTGGGTTTTCGCCTGGTGCCCGACCCTCACTGGCTGACGCAGCAGCGCGAGCAGGCACGCATGGAGGCGGGCGAGCGCCGCCGGCATGCCCTGGCCACCGGGACCCGCCAGACGCTGGCGGGAATTCCCAACTACAGCTGCTACCCCACCGTCGAGGAAGTCTTCACCGAGGCCCAGGGCATGGTCAGCGCCAAGCCGCAACTGGCCAGCTGGATAGACATCGGGGATTCCTGGGAGAAGAGCCGTGGTGCCGGCGGCTATGACCTGCGGGTGCTCAAGCTCAGCAATGGCGCGGTCAGCGGACCCAAGCCCAAGCTTTTCGTCAACGCGGGCATCCATGCCCGCGAGTACGCGACCACGCCCCTGGTGCTGGAGTTCGCCCGCAGGCTGGTCAACGGCCACGGCATTGATGCCGATGCGACCTGGATCCTCGATCACCACGAGATCCACCTGCTGCTGGCCACGAATCCCGACGGTCGCAAGAAGGCCGAGGCGGGCCTGCTGTGGCGCAAGAACACCAACACCGCCTACTGCGGTGCGACCAGCAACAGCCGTGGCGCTGACCTGAACCGCAACTTCGGCTTTGGCTGGAACAGCACCGGAGGCTCCGGATCCAGCGGGAATGCCTGCAGCGAGACCTACCGCGGCCCCACGGCTGCTTCGGAACCGGAAACCCGCGCGGTGGAGGCCTATATCCGCTCGCTGTGGCCGGATCGTCGCGGCCCCAACCGCAGCGACCCGGCACCGCTGGACACCAGCGGCATCCACCTGGACATCCACAGCCACGGGCGCCTGTTGCTGTGGCCTTGGGGCACCAACGGATCGGTGGCAGGCAACGACACGCAACTCGCCACCCTGGGACGCAAGTTCGCTTACTGGAACGGCCACACGCCGGAGCGCTCGCTGGATCTCTACGAGACCGACGGTACCAGCGACGGGCCCAGCTACGGCGAGCTGGGTGTGGCGGCCTACACCTTCGAACTGGGCACGGCCTTCTTCGAGCAGTGCAGCTATTACACGAATACGCTGCTGCCGGGCAATATGCCGGCGCTGATCTATGCCGCCAAGGTGGTGCGCACGCCCTACCAGACGCCGGCAGGTCCTGACGTCACCCAACTCGCGCTGTCTGCCAGTCGCGTGACGGCTGGCACCCCAGTGACCCTGGATGCCCGCGTGGACGATACCCGCTACAACCAGAGCAACGGCACCGAGCCTACACAGGCCATCGGGGCTGCAGAGGCCTATGTTGACGTGCCACCCTGGCAGGCGGGGGCGCAGGCCTTGCCCCTGGCCGCTGTCGATGGTGCCTTCAACAGCAGTGCCGAGGCCGTGCGTGGCACCCTGAGCACCGCGGGACTGGCGACTGGCCGACACCTGGTTTATGTCCGGGGCAGGGACGCTGTGGGCAACTGGGGGGCCTTCAGCGCGGTCTTCCTGGACATTGGAAGCGGTGGAGGCGGACAGCCTCCGCAGGCCTCCTTCGGCTTCAGCGTCAACGGGCTCGCCGTGCAATTCAGTGACACCAGCACCGACGACGGCAGCATCGCCAGCCGTCAGTGGAGTTTCGGTGATGGCGGCAACGGCAGCGGAGCGTCGGTCGGCCATACCTACGCGGCGGCTGGCAGCTACAACGTGCAGTTGACGGTCACGGACAACGAAGGTCTCAGCGCCAGCACAAGCAAGCTGGTGCAGCTCAGTGACGACGGCGTGCCCGTACTCACCAAGGGTCAGGTCTTGACCGGCCTGTCGGGGGCCACCGGCAGCTGGCGCTACTGGAAGGTGGCGGTGCCCGCCGGCACCACATCCCTGACGGTGAGCACCAGCGGCGGTTCAGGCGACCTGGATCTCTTTACCCGTGCCGGCGCCAAACCCACCAGCAGCAGCTACAACTGCCGCAAGCAGGGCTCGACCAATGCCGAGACCTGCACGCTGAGCAATCCGGCCGCCGGCTGGCTCTACATTGGCGTCTATGGCTACAGCAGCTACAGCAATGCGCAGCTGAGCCTGGGCTACACGCCCTGACCCGCAGCTCCTGAGCGATCGCTCGAACTTGCTGCACAATCGCGCCCCCGCCTCACTGGCGGGGGTGTGATTCTTGTCAGCAGGAGTGTTGTTTGTCCCGGAGCAGTAAAGAGCGCGCGGTGAGCCGCGCGGCAGAGTTTTTTGTGATGAGCCAGCTGATGCGCCTGGGCCATCAGGTGGTGCCCACGCTGGGCGGTTTCAGCGGTGTGGAGCTGCTGGTCCGCACGCCCGCGGGGCGGCAACTGGAGGTGGTGGTGCGCGGCGTGCCGGATAACGGTCGCTGGCTGGTCAATGAGGAGCCGGAAGGCGAGATGGACCAGCGCTTCTACGTGCTGCTCAATTACAAGCGCTTCGAGGAGGCTCGGGCCTACCCCATGGTCTTCGTCATGCCCGCCAGCCGGGCCGAGGGTATGAAGTCCGAACGTGGTCGCGGCAAGGCCATCGTCTTTGGCAGCAAGAAGCAGTGCCCGCCGGACCTGGACCGCTGGGCGGAGGCCTGGGCTGTCATACAGTAGGGCCATGACTCAAGCGCTGATGCCCAAGAACTCGCGGCCGTGGCTGGCCTCCCTGGTGCTGCTGGTGGGCTTGTCGGCCTGTGCAGTGCAGACGGTCCATACGCCGGGTCAGAAGGCGGACACGGGCGACCGCCTCGCCGAAGCCGCTACCTCGCCGCTCAACGACCTGAATCTGGTGCGAGCCAAGATACCGGAGGTGTTGCTGACGGCCCGGCAGGCTCCCTATGCCCGTCCGCTCGACTGCCCGGCGCTGATGGCCCAGTTGCAGGGCCTCAATGCCGTGCTGGGCCAGGACCTGGACAGCCCGCGCGCTCCCGGCGAGGCGGACTGGTTCGGCAAAGCCGGCGATGCCTTCGGCGATGCGGCCGTCAGCGGCTTGCGCAGCGCCACCGAGGGCCTGCTTCCCTTCCGCGGCTGGATCCGCAAGCTCAGTGGTGCTGAGCGCTACAACCGCGAGGTGACGGCTGCGATTGCTGCAGGTCTGGCGCGGCGTGCGTATCTGCGAGGCCTGGGGCAGGGCCTGGGGTGCACGCCACCGGCATCTGAGCCCATGGCTGCGGCGCCACGGTGAGCACGGCGGCTGGCCCCGGGGCGAGCCGGCTTCAGTGACCTGCATCGCTGCCGCAAGTGAGGGGCTGCAATGGCTGAGGCTCTGCCTTGGTGAGCCTGGTGATCGCGATTCGAGCCGCTGTGCTGGCGTCGAGCCTTGACCTTGCATCCAAGGGCTTCAGCCATGTTCCAGGCTTCGGCTGTGTGCATGGTCAGCGTGTACGTGGGTGAACTGTGCAGGTCCACCGAGCGTGCAAGGCTCCATTCGGGTCACAATGGCGCTATCGCTTTCCGTTCGTCGCCATGCCTGCGCCCGTTCCGTCCTTGTCGAGTGTCTTACAGCTGCTGAGCAAGACCTCGGTGTCTTCGGGCCTCCGGCATACGGGCAAGCGAAACGAGGGGCCTCGGATGCCGCAGCAGGCGGCGCTGGCCAGTGAGGGGATGTCACCCGCGGAGCGGTTGCATGCCAGATTGCGGCTTGCACGCCTGCAGCCCGGATGGTCGGCCTCCAAAGCACTGCGTTTTCTGGTGGAGGCCGCCCTGCTGCAGGAGCTTGGAGACACCCTGCAGCTAGACCCCAGCTTTGGCGAACTGGTGGAACGTACCTGCCGAGCGATTGAGCAGGACGATGGCTGCGTGCAGCTTCTACAGGAGGCTTTCGAGCAGATGACCGTGCTGAGCGAAGTGCCGCCCGCTCGATGAATACGGGGCATCAGGCTTCTGTGCTGAAGCCCTGCGCGCGGAGTCGCCGTTGCAAGGCCAATAGTCCGGCTCGGTGAATTTGCGCCACCCTGCCGCGGGACAAGCCCATGCCTACGGCGATCTCGTCAAAGCCCTGCTGCTGGAAGTAGTGGCGAAACAGTACCCGATGCTCGGCCGGGGGCAGTCGCTGGACAAGGCTGGACAACAGCTTTCGCAGCTGCGCCAGTTCAGTTCGCGCGTAGGCGTTGTCCGGCACGCAGGGTTCCACGGCTTCGTCTTGTCCGGACTCCTCCAGCACGAGGCCAAGGGCCAGGCCGACGGCCACTTCAGCCAATCGGTCGATGGCTGATCTGGCCGGTGCCTCTTTGCTGTCCGTTCGCAATGACTGCGCCCGCAGCCGTTCAATTTCACGGCGCCTGGCCAACTGCTGCTGGACTTCGCTGTAGACGGCCAGCCCATCCAGCATGGCGCCTTCGATGCGTGGCTGCGCGAAAGACTCGAAGCGGAACCCACGTGCAGGGTCGAATCGATCGATCGCCTCCAGGAGGCCCACCATGCCCTGTTGGATCAGGTCGACGTACTGCAGGGGTATACCGGCGCGCCGAGCGTAGACCCGCGCCGCTATGCGACGCACCAAGGGTGTGTAGGCATCCACCAGCGCCGCGCGCGGCGCAGGGGCGTGCCTATCCGTCCAGCGTGCGGCGCCGGACTCGTCAGTGGATGGTGCCGAGTAGGGCTCGGGTGACGATGTTCCAGCCATCGATCAGGACAAAGAGCAACAGCTTGAGTGGGACGGACACCGTCGAGGGGGGGACCATCATCATCCCCAGGGCCATCAGGACGCTGGCCACGATGAGGTCAATCAGCAGGAAGGGCAGGAACACCACAAATCCCACCTGGAAGGCAGTGCGGAGTTCCGACAGCATGAACGCAGGGATGAGGTGCAGCATTTGCACATCCGCCAGGGTCTGCGGGCGCGGGGCGCGGGCGGTGTCGATCATGAGCACCAGATCCTGCTCCCGCGTCTGCCGGATCATGAACTCCTTGATCGGATCGCTGCCCTTGTTGACCGCAGCCTGCATTTTGAGCTGGCCCTGCATATAGGGCTGCAAGGCGTCCTCGTGGATGCGTTGCAGCACAGGCTGCATCGAGAACAGCGTCAGGAACAAGGCCAGGATGATGATGACCACATTGGGCGGAGACTCCAGCAGACCGATGGCATGGCGCAGCATGGACAGCACCACAACGATGCGGACGAAGCAGGTCATGCACACCAGCACCGCGGGGATGAAGCCCAGGGCTGTCAGGCCAAGGAAGATGCGCAAGGCGCTGGCCATCTCCGGCGTTTGCAGGCTGCGCTCGGCCAGGGCCCAGGGCGCAGACCCTGCCGGCGCTGACCAGGCGCCTATGCTGCCCATGCCCAGCAGGCACAGGACGAAGACTGGCAGAACCCTTCTCATGGGTTGGACTCCTCGGCGTCGTCGGGGTCGTCTCGCAGGCACTGCGTACCAGCGGGGCCAACGCTGAGAAGCAGCCGGCGGCCCTGGTACTGCAACACCACGAGTTGCACCTGCGCGCTTAGTGCCTGGCGGTCCAGCACCTTCAGCAGTTGGGCCTGGCGTCCCCATTGCAGCTTGCCCTGGCGCCGCCGCAGCAGCCACAACAGGCCCATCAGCAAGGCCGCACAGAGCAGCAGGGCCAACAGCCATTCGGAGGCCGACGGCAGGTCCGCGGCTGGTGCCGTCTTGAAAGGCAGGGGTGCGCTGGCACCCGTCACGGCCTGAGTCATTCGCTGCCCACGCCGGGGGCGACTTCGGTCACCCTGATGCCGAACTGCTCACCTACCGCAACCAGTTGGCCACGTGCGACCACGGTCGTTCCCAGGCAGATGTCGAACGCCCCATTCAAGGGCGTGCTCAGCTGCAGCAGCATGCCGTCCTTGAGTTCAAGAATCTCACCCACGGTGCTGTGGGCGTGTCCTGCGACCACGGTCAGCGTGGTTTGCACGCCGGCGAGTGCCGCAAGCCTGGGGGATGCTTCCAGTGCCTGGCCTTGCGACAGGGGGCTGAGGGAAGGGAGGTCGATGGTCTGTACGGTCATGTCGTTCTCGTATGTTGGGACATTCAGCCTGTCGTCCAGCGCAGGACTCGGTGGGTCCGCTCGGCATTGCTTCCCAGCTGGGCACGCTGGCACCAGTCGCTGGACTGTGCTTGGACCTTCAGCGGTTCAGTCAGGGGCTTGTTCAATACCAGGACGTCGCCAGGCGACAGCTGCAGCCAATCGGAGAGCTGCAGCTCGATCTGCCCTAGCGTGGCGAGCAGCGGCACGGGCGTTGCCGACAGGGCCTTCGCGAGGTCGATGCGGGGTAGGGCAGGCATGGACGTCCGCTTCACCCAGCCGTTGGCACGCAGCTGACGTTGTGAGAGGGTCAGGTGCATGGGACGCCCGCACCAGTTGAACTGCAGGCGGATGCCGCAGTGCCCCGGCAATGGCCCGGCGGCGTCCTCGCCTGCCGGCGAAACCTTGCCGAAGCGCTGATGCAGGGCCTCTTCCAGACCATGCAGGAGTCGCCGCATGGCGCTCCCGACGATGGCGGAGCCCGGCCATGCCTTGCCCAGCAGCGCCGTCGCCAGCCAGTCCCGCAAGAGCAGGGGATCCAGATCCCGCAGTTCCAGGCTTCCTGGAGGCGGTGCTTCGTCCTCGGCGCAGGGCTGTGCGGACAGGAGCCTTGCCTGGACGGCGTCTGGTCCACCAATACCCCAGCTGTTGGCCAAGTCGTCCAGCAGTTGCTGCAGGCACTCGGCCAATGCAGTCCCGAGCGCCTCCGGCAGCCAGACGAGTTCGTGCGCGTCCTTCAACGGTGGCCCTTCATGTCAAAGAGGTCCTGCAGCAGCTCATTGGCTGTGGATACGATGCGTGAGGATGCCTGGTAGCCGCGCTGGGCGACGATGAGATCGGAGAACTCGCTGGCCAGGTCGACGTTCGAGCCCTCGATCTGATTGGATCCAATGCTGCCGAAGGCACCCTGCCTTGCCGCCCCCGTGTGCATGCCCTCGCGGGAGGCGTAGGTGAAGCCGGCATTGCCCTGAGCCTGGAGCCCATCGGTCGAGTCAAACAGCGCAAGGGCCAGCTTCGTTCCCTTGACTGACTGTCCGTTGGCGTAGGAGAGCACCATGGTGCCGTCTTCGTCGAAGTTCACCTTGGTCAACGCGCCAGGAGGGTACCCATCGCTCTTGGCAACGGCCAGGGTGGATGAACCAGACCCCGTGTTGTGATCGGTCACATTGCTGGAAAAGTCCAGGTTGATCGATGTGGACGGCATGCCTGCGGGACTGAGGTTGAAGCTCAGGGAGTCGAATCCGGGCATGGTGCGGCCGCCGGTGAACTTGATGTCACCGCTGGCAAGATCGCTGCCGCCCTCTTGCACTTTCACCGTCCAGGCGCCAGTCGTCGCAGACTTGGTGAAGGTCAGGGTGAGCGTGTGCTCGCCGCCTGATGAGTCGACGACCTTCACGGTGGACAGCGTGTGGGTCGAGGCGCCGCTGGACAGGTTACCCGCGAAGGAGACAGTCGACGTGGCCTTGGGCGGATTGATGCGCAGGCCATCCAGCGTGATGGGCAACAATGCGCCGCCGTCGCTCAGGCCCATGACCTGGTGCTCGGTGCCGCGCACGACCAGGATGCCGTCCTTGCTGAAGTCGAACTGTCCAGCACGGCTGTAGAGGCTTTCGCCGGTGCCCTTGGCCTTGCTGATGAAGAAACCCGAGCCATTGACATACAGGTCCAGGGGATTGCCGGTCTGTCGGAGCTCCCCTGCGCGGAAGTTGACACTCATGTGCCCTAGCGTCACACCGCTGCCGAAGTGGGCGCTGTCGCCCGTCATGCCGCCGGAGCCGTCGCCCGAGCTTGCATAGTAAAGATTGGCGAAGGTCGACGAGCTGGCTTTGAAACCGGGGGTGTTCAGATTGGCAATGTTGTTGCTGATCACCTTCAGACCGGCCGAGAAGGTCTGCAGGCCGCTTGTGCCGATGTACAGGGAGTCAAACATGGAGGGTCCTTGCTGCGGGGTCAGGGCGCGCTGGAGCGCACCCCAATGATTTGTCCAAAGTTGATGCCGGTGAGCGTCGATCCGTCCGCCGTCTTGATGCTGAAACTGGGCTCTTGCCCGGTGTAGCTGAGTGCCGTGACCGTGCCACTGACCGTGCCGTTGTTGGTCGATGCCGTGATGACCCTGCCGAGCAGGCCAACCGAGCTCGCCGACGTCTGCGCAGAGAGCAGGGAACTCAGCTTGTCGTTCATTTCCTGGGTCTGCTGCAGAGACGTGAACTGGGCGAGCTGAGTCACGAACTCCTGGTTGTCCATGGGCTTCAGGGGGTCCTGATTGCCCAACTGGGCCACGAGGATTTTCAGGAAGTCCTGGATGCCGATCTGGGCGGCAGCCGAGGCTGCGCTAGGGCTGGTAGCCATAAGTGTTCTCCTGAGACAGTGGGGTGCTTGTGCGGCGGGACGCGCCTATCGCAGCCTGGGGCGAACGCTGGGAGTCGTCGCGGTCGGCAGGCGCGTCCTGAGCCGTGTCCGTGCGCGCTGTCTGGCCGTTTACCACCACCTTGACACGGGCGTAGCCGGCCTCCATCAATGCATGGTGCAGGCTCCGCGCTGCCAGGCCGGAAGCCTGGGCGTCGAGTTGCGCGTCCCGGAGGAGGGCCTGCACCGTCCCCGCATCAATTTCCCGCAAGGTGAGGCGTTGCCTGTCATGCGTCAGTTCCTCGCCATTCGCTGTGTCAGGCTTGGCCGAGGGAACGGCGGGGGCAGTGGCCTCCGAGGACGCCTCATCGCCGGAGGGCCGCATGGCCGTTTGCGCATGCACAGCCTGCGGCAGTACCAGGTCAATGCTGTGCGCTGCTCCGGCGATGGGCGGCGGGCTGCCGTAGGCTGCCGCGTCCTGGAACGAGGAGTGGGACGCGGGAGCGGCTCGGGACAGGGGCTTGGGCTGGGCTTGGGAATCCAGGCTGTGAACGTCGCCAGACGAGGCGGGACGAGCCTCTGCCGCCGTGGCCGGCAGTAGCCAGGTGGCCGAGGAGCCTGCCTGGCTGCTGGGATCCAGGCCTTGGAGGCGCTGCGGACCGTCGAGCCGTGCGGAGGCAGCCTTCGCCGCTCCGCATGCTGGCGTCTCACCGTCCGGCCGGGGCCGCCAGTTGAAAGCCTGCTCCGTGCTGTCTTCTGTCTGGGAATCGACGGCCGGTGGCATTGATGGCTGGAGAGGGGCGCTTGTCGGGCAAGCGGAGTGGCCTTGCACGTCGTCCGGTGCGTCAAGCGGATCCTGCGCCTGCTCAGATGCCTGGGTGGAGCCGCCCGTCGTCGATGAGGCTGCCTGCTTCGACTTGTCGTGCTGCTGGTCGGCCTGCGCCCAGGTACTGAGCCATTGACGCTCCATGTCATGCAGCAAGCGCCGTTGCAGTGCCTGCCCGTCGTCCATGCCTGCTGGTCTTGGAGGGGATGCTGTGTGGATCAAGGTCATTCCGTGGTTCCTTCGACATGCCGGCTCAGCAGCCAGCTTTCGGCGGTCTGTTGCAGCTCTTGCTGACGCCTTTCCTGGGCAGTTTGCTGGTGCCCGATCTCCTGGAGACGTTCCAGCAGGCGGCACCTGCCACGGCTCTGGCGCAGCAGCGCCTGCGAGTGCTCCAACTGGAGCTGCAGCGCCTGATGACGCTCGGTAGCCTGCGCCTTCTGCTGCTGCAAATGGGCGTGGAACTGTTGGTAGACCAGTTCCAGCTGGTGCGAGGTCCTGAGCGACGCTCGATGCGTCATCCATGCGTCGCCGACCGCAGACAGTTCGGCATGTGCGCGCACCAAGCCGCTTGAGGATCGGTCAAGCGCCGCACTGGCATCGTGAGCCTGTCGTTGAAGTTCCTCATTCAGGGCGCGATGGGCCCTGATGGCGCCGTGCAGCCATGGTCGCGTGTTTTTCATGGCCTTCCTTCCGTCAGCAGCAGCCTTTGCAATTGCTGGCGGCTTTGCTCCCTTGGAGCGTCGTCGCCGGACGGCTGCCTCAGAAAGGCAGTGATGCCCTCCCAGGCAGCCAGCGCCTGGTCGAGCTTGCGGTTGCTGCCGGGCTTGTAGAGGCCCATGTCAACCATTTCGCGCTGGCGGCGATGCACCGCCAGCAGCGATCGGAGCTCCATGGCCAACTGATGATCGGCAGGCGCGAGCAGGCTGCTGTCCAAACGGCTGACGCTTTGCAGCACATCGATGGAAGGGTAGTGCCCTTCATTGGCCAGCTCCCGGCTGAGAACGATATGGCCATCCAGGCTCGCCCTCAGCGCATCGGCCACCGGCTCATGCACGTCATCCCCTTCGACGAGCACGGTGTACAGGGCCGTGATGGAACCCTGGCCTCGCAAGCCGCCGCAGCGCTCGCACAGCGCCGGAATTGCAGAGAACACCGACGGTGTATAGCCGCGCGAGGTCGGCGGTTGGCCTGCGGCGAGGTCGATTTCCCTCCGGGCCATGGCATAGCGTGTGACGGAGTCCATCATCAGCAGCACATGCTGGCCTCGACCCCGGAAGTACTCGGCAATGCTGGTGGCGGCGTAAGCCGCACGGGCGCGGACCACGGCTGGTTGCTCAGCGGTGGCGACCACAATCACAGACTTCTGGCGCGCCTCGGCGGACATGCGCTGCTCAAGAAACTCCTGTACCTCCCGTCCGCGTTCGCCGATCAGGGCAATGACGGCCACGTCGGCACTCATATTGCGCGCCAGCATGCCCAGCAATGAGCTCTTGCCGACGCCGCTGCCGGCAAAGATCCCCAGCCTTTGTCCCAGCCCAATGGGCAGCAGGGCATCCATGGCCCTGACGCCCGTGTGCAGAGCTTGCCTGACGGGCTCTCGCTCCAGGGCGTTCAGTGGCTCCGGGTGCAGCGGCATGTCAACGCTGGCGTGCGCGATGGGCTCACCGCTCAGGGGCCGCGCAAAGGCGTCGACGACCCGTCCCAGCAGTCCGGACCCGACTGGAATCGTGGGCTGCGTGTCGAGCGCAATGACCTCCGCACCGACAGTGAGCCCCTTGCAGGGGCCGTAGGGCATGAGGGTGAGCTTGTGGTCATGCAGCGCCACCACTTCGGCCTGGATGCGCTCGCGGTCAGGGCTGAGCAGCTCGCAGACTTCGCCCAGGGCTGCTGCGGGCCCATGCGATTCGATGGCCAGATCGGTCACTCGGGTGACACGACCCGTCCGTCGGAACGGACGGAGCTGTTGCAGGGCGCGCGGAACCTCGTTCATGGACGCTTGCCCTCGTCAACGGCTGCTTCGCGGCGGGCCTCATCCAGTGCCTGGCGCAACTGTTCAAGCTGCACTTCCAGTCGGGCGTCTATGGTCTGCTGCGGGCCGAGCAGCTTGCAGCCACCCAGAGCCAGGCTCGGATCAGCTCGCCAGGCAAGGCCGTCTCCAGCCTGTGACGCAAGGGTCGGGAGCAGCAATGCGTGGTCGGAGGGATGCAGGAGCACCGTGACTGCATCAGTCATTCCGGTTTCCTTCAGGAGCTGCTGCACAGTCGGCTGGATGCGTGAAGGCGCCAGCTCGCCCAGCAGGCGGCAACTGGCGACGAAGGTCCAGTCGGCGAGCTGCTTCTCCAGGTCTTCTCGCATGGCCTGCAGCTGCTGCGCCAGGGCCAGAGCCAAGGTCTTCATTTGTTCAGCGCGTTCGCGCGTCAGCTGGGCCCTGGCCTTCTCGAGCTGCTCTGCGAGCTCGCGCCGGGCTGCCTGGCCTGCCTCTTCGCGTGCCTGGTCGGCCGCCGCGCTGCGGCCTTCCGCGAATCCGCGCGCATGCCACTCGCGCCCCAGCTGCTCGAGTTCTTGTTCGGTGATGTAACGGCCCGGAGGTGGCGGCTCGGACACGTCAACAGTCGTCACCGCGGGAGGCGACAGATCCAGCGTGCGGCTGCCACTTGCGGCCGCCATGCTGGCGGCCTTGAGTACGGTACTGCGGTTCATGCCCCGAGCTCCTGTTCCGGCGTATGGATCCAGGCCTGGAGCAGTGCCTCCTGCAACGCGGGACTCCATGACGAGGGCATGGCAAGGGGCGTGGGGCGCAAGACCTCCGCAGGCCAACAGGCCAGGACGGCCGAACGCTGCTCGGCGGCCAGCAGGCTCAGCAACTGACCTTGCAGCACAGGGTCCTCGTGTGACAGGGCCTGATACAGGGCCTGGGCCTGCGCGAGGTCCGGCTCCGCCATGGTCCGCCTGCTGCGAAGCGCAGCCTGGACCAGCGACTGGTCCTGCGGAATGCCCAGCACCTTGAGCTCTTCCAGCAGGGGCTCAAGTGCTTGCCCATGAGCGGGTGGCAGCTGACGGAGCAGCCAGTCCCGGTCCTCGGCCGCCAAGGCATGCAGTGTCAGCGCGGCCCGTCGCAGACCTTCCGTGAACTGCTGGTCGGCGCCGTTCATCGCTGCGGCTCCAGCCACTGTTGCAGCGTCTTCAGCAGTGCCTCGCGCTCTTCAGTTGCCAGGCGTTGGCCGGGTTCCGGCTTGGTGCCTTGCCTGGCGCCGCGCGCATGCCAGCGCCCTGCGGCCAAGGCCAGCAGCAGGACGCCCAGCAAGGCAGCAAGCGCCCAGGCGACTGCTGCGGAGGCGCGCGGCACTGCGTCGGCCGGTTGGGCCTTCAAGACCGGGCGCTCCGCCGGCTGGGCATTCTGAGTCGACACTGAGGCGGTGGCCGCCGACGTGGCTGGCGTCCATTGGGCAGCGAGTGACTGCACGGACACATGGTCCCCCCGGTCAGGCTGCAGGCCCACGGCGGTCGCGACGAGCTGTCTCGCACGTTCCATATCGGCATCCGACAACGCCCGTTTGACCACGACCGCGACGTTGAGCCGCGCAATGCGCCCCGCAGGACTGTTGACCTGAGAGACCCGGCGTCCGGTCTGGTACTCCATTTCCTGGCTGAGCAGCTGTGATCCGCTGCCATTGCCTGCGCCCGTTCCGGACTCACCGACTGCTTCGCGGCTGCTGCTGCGTTCACGCGTCAGCACGCCGGCAGGATGGCTGCTTCGATCCGGGTGCGGGCTACCCAGCACTTCCTCCGTGGTGATCTTTGCCTGCTCGTGGTCGAGCACCACGTCCACTGCCACCATCGACTCGCCGGGTGCCAGCCACTGGTCCAGCAGCTTGCTGACCTTTCGCGTGAAATGTGCCTCCATGCCTTGGCGGGCGTCCAACTGCATGGCCGTTGCCTCGGCATCCTCTCCATGCGGACGTGACAGGGCCACGCCGTGCTGGTCTAGCACGGTGACGTCCTCGGGACGCACCTCGGCGACCGATGCGGCCACCAGTCTTTGTATGCCCAGCACCTGATCCGCCTGCAGCGGTTGCCTACCCTTGAGTGTGAGCGTCACCGATGCCTTGGCGCGCGGCCCATCCTTGCGGAATAGCGCCGAGTCCGGCAGTGCCAGGTGCACCCGTGCGTCCTGGATCTGGTCAATCGACAAGATGGTGCGGGTCAGCTCGCCTTGCAGGGCACGCTGGTAGTTGACCTTCTGCACGAAATCGCTGACGCCGAAGTCGGTGTTGTTGAAGAGCTCGAATCCCACCGCGCCATGCAGGGGCAAAGGCTTCCCCATCAGCGCCATGCGGGTCTTGTGCACGTTGTCTGCAGACACCAGGATGGTTCGACCGTCCTCGCTGAGGCTGTAGGGCTGCTTGAGCTTGTCGAGTTCCGCGCTCAGAACGGCTGCATCACGCTCAGCCAGGTCGGAGAACAGCACCGCTTGCGGCGCCCGCTGAGTCCACCAGGCCAGGCTGCCCAGCAGCAGCAGGACGAGCAGCAAGCACAGGGCGAAGCTGGCAGTCTTCAGCCCGGACCATCCCTCGAAGAATCCGCGCCAGGCGTTTTTTGAATCAATCATCATCTGTCCTTAGACCTGCATGCGCATCACTTCCTGATACGCCTCCATCACCCGCGAGCGGACCTGGCTGGCCACCTGCATGGCCAGGCGCGCCTGCTCAAGCTGCAGCATCACATCGTGGAGATTGCCTGCCGTGCCCGCAGCCAGCTGTTGCACACCCTGCTCTGCGGTGAGCAGGGTCTTGTTGAGGTCGGTGATCCCGTGTTCCATCCACTGGACGAAGCCGGTCGCGGGCTGCGGGGTGGCTGCTTGCGCCTGGCCAGCACCGCTGGCAGCGCCGACGGCACCCAGGGCCTGAACGGCCTCAATGGCATTGGGGTTCATGACTGTCCTCCCAGCTCCAGGGCCTTGGCGGCCATGGCTCGCGCCGTGCTGGCAACGGCGATATTGGCCTCGTAGGCGCGCAGGGCCGTGCTAGCGGTGACCATCTCGGTGGCCTGGTCCACGGCTGGATAGGCCACCATGCCCTGTGCGTTCGCGTGCGGATGCCCCGGGTCATGCATCAGGCGCGGGCTGACCTCTGTGGCGATCACCTTGACGTCGCGCAGCTGTTGCGAATCCTCCTGGTGCCGCAGGGCTCCCAGGAACGAGAGTTGCAGCGGGCTTGCCACGACCTTCTGAACGGCGGCCGGCGATTGCCCCGGCATTGCGCTGGCGTGCAGATTGGCCAGGTTGAGGGCGGCCACGTCGAGGCGGCGCTTCTCCAGGCTCATGCCCGCTGCGGCTATTTGGAAGACGGCACGGTAGTCCATCAACGACGACCTTCCTGTGCAGCAATTGAAAGGATGCTCAGCTCCCGGCTGAGCGCCTTGAGCAAGGCCTGGTACTGCAGACTGTTGCTCGACAGGGCGGCTATCTGCTCGTCCAGCTCGATGGTGGCCGCCGGGTCCGTTTGCAGGGAGGGACTGGGAATGTCGGCCATCTGCAGAGGGCGCCCGTCAGCCAGGTCGGCGCGAACCGGGCCGAGCAGGGACTCGAACCTGACGTGCAGAGGCTTCGCGCCGGGCACGCTGGCATTCGCAATGTTCTGGGCAATGGCCTGGTGCCGCAGTGCGCCGGCATCCAGGGCGCGCTGCACCAACTGCAGCGTGGCGGGGTCTATGAAGTTCATGGTGCTCACTGGACGATCAACTCGGCGTGCAGGGCGCCTGCCGCCTTGATGGCTTGAAGAATGGAAATCATGTCGCGTGGAGGGGTCTTGGCCTTGGCCAGCAGTTGGACCAGGTCGGTCACACGGGTGGGGCCTGCCGGGACAAACCTGGGTTCGTTCGGCTCCTGCATGCGCAGCTGGCTGTTGGTCACGACCTCGGTACGAACGCCTGCGCCGGAGCTGCGAACCAGCCAAGGTTGGGAGACGCTGGTCTCTGCGCTCACCGTCACTTTGGTTTCGCCGATCACGACAGAGACCGGTGAGATGCGTACATCGCCGCCAGCGACCAGGGTGCCCGTCCGCTCGTTGATCACCACCCGTGCGTGCAGGTCAGGCTCCACGGACAGACCCTCCATTTGGCGGATGAAGGCCGCCAGGCGGCTGCGGTAGGGGGGAGGGACGTGGACCGTCAGGGCCCCGGCATCGCGCACTTCGGCCACGTCCCCACCGAAGCTGGCGTTCAACTGGTCAGCCATGCGGCCGGCCGTGCCATAGTCCGCCTGACGCAGGACCAGGGACAGCTCAGTGCTCTCGCCGTGGTCTTCCTCCAGCGCGACCTCGACGGTACCGCCCCCGCTGACCAGGCCTGCCGTAGGGTGGTTCTTCTGAACCCGGTTGCCGTGCGCATCGTGTCGATAGCCACCAACGGTCAGGGGGCCTTGGGCCAGCACGTAGACCCGTCCATCGGCCCCTTTGAGCGGCGCCATGAGCAAGGTGCCGCCCTCCAGACTGCGAGCGTCCCCGAGTGAGCTGACTGTCACGTCCAACTGGTCGCCGGGGCGAGCATAGGAGGGAAGGCTGGCTGTCACCGTGACCACCGCCACGTTGCGGCTGGTGATGTCTTCTGATCCTATGGCCAGGTCGAAGCGACTCAGCAGGTTGGCCAGCGTGGTGCGCGTGGCTTTGCTGCGTGCGCTGTCGCCGGTGCCGGACAGACCGGTCACTACGCCGTAGCCCACCAAGGCGTTTTCCCTCTGGGCCGCGACGCGAGCAAGGTCCTTGATTCGGACTGATTGCGCGATGACCGTGTAGGGGGCCAGCAGCAGGCAAGCCACCAGCGCATTTGCAATGAGGATGCGCATGATCAGATTCCGAATAGGCCCAGCAGGCGTTGCCACCAACGTGGCTTCTGCAGTTCGCCCAGCACGCCATCGCCCGCGAAGCTCAGCCGGGCTTCGGCCAGACGATGGGACTGCACCGTGTTCTGCTCGTTGACGTCACGCGGCCGGACTCGCCCCTCCGCATGGATGGTTTGCCGTTCGCCGTTAATCTCCAGCAGTTGGTCGCCGGCCACGCGCAGGTCTCCGTTCGGGAGGACCTCCCGAACGAGCACCGTGATCTGCGCCAGCAGGCGGCCGGCGCGCTGAGTGCGTCCGGTGCCGTTGAACTCATTGCTGGTATTGCCGGACAGATGACGGTCCCGGCTGGGTGTGCTCAGCGCGACGCCCAGTTGTGCGTCCCGCTGAGTGCCGGTGTTGGCAGAGCTGGACGCAGTGGCGTTCTCGATCACCAGGATGGTCAGCGCATCGCCAACCTCGAAGCGGCGGCGATCCGCGGTCAGCGACTGGAACTGTGCATCCGAGTACAGGCTGCCTTTGGCTCGTGGGCGAGGCACTGGCGATGCCTCTACGGCGACGGCACTGGCCGGGGCCTGCACGGGAGAGGCCGCGTCGGGCGCGGCTCGCAGGAAGGCGGGGGCGGCCAGCAAGGCCGCCAGGAGAACTGTCTTCATGGGGTACCTACCCAAACAACGTGGTTGGCATCCAGCCGTCCTTGCAGCACGGCGCTCAAGCCCAGCACCTGGACGCGCACCGCTGCGCCGGGGCGCGCGGGCTCCATCAGGCGCGCGGGGCGTTGCAGGCTTACAGACCCCTCGCTGACCGTGGCCGTGACCGATGCCCCGCGCTGCAGTTGGTCGGCCGGAAGCAACTGTTTCAAGTTCAGCGGCGTGCCAGCCGCCAAGGCGCGGGGTAGGCGCCCTTCAGGGGGCGACTCTGGCCTGGCCGGCGTCAACGATACGCCGGGAGGCCAGGGCAGGGTGCGGATCTCGGTATCCTCGGTCTGGAGCAGCGTGCCTGCCGGAAGCGCTCGGGTGAGCGTCCAAACCGGTGTTGTCCAGTACAGCAGCAGGGGGACCTGGAGCGTGTGCGTCCCGCCGTCTGCCCTGCGCACCCGGACGGGCCAGTTCATCGGACCACTCAGCATCGTGAGATCACGGGGCGCCTGGGCCACCGCACCAGGGAGCGGCTGCTGGTAGATGCCTTGCCCCCGGCAGCGGACCTCGACCTGTGCATCCGCCTCAAGCGCCCAGCGATGCACGGCGGCCGAGGCCAGCTCGCACGCTGACGCCTCCGCATGGGCAGACCCATGCCCGGTGCCCAGCAGGACGAGCAGCATGATGAGGATGAATGGCATGCGCATGGCTGCCTACTTCCGCAGATTGTTGGTCATGCTGGCGATCTCGTCGGCAGCCTGGATGACCTTGACGTTCATCTCATAGGCGCGCTGCGCTGCCATCAGTAGCACCATTTCCTCGACAAGCTGGACGTTGGATGCCTCTTGATAGCCCTGCTGAAGCCGCCCGGTGCCGGCCTCTCCCGCCGGCGCTGTGATCGCTTCGCCGGACGATGCTGTGGCTCGCCACAGGCCATTGCCCATGGGAGCGAGTCCAGCCGGGCGGGCGAAGCTGACAAGATCGAGGCGTCCCAGCGAGGTGCTGCGACCCTGCTCATCCATCCCCAGTACCTCGCCGTCCGCGCGAATCTGGAGCTGTTGCATATCGCTGGGGACATGGATGCGTGGCTTGAGCGCCAGCCCGTCTGCAGCGGTCAGCAACCGTTCGGCGTTCAGCTCCAGGTGGCCGCCTCGGGCATAGACGGCACTGCCGTCAGGCAGCGTGAGCTCCAGGAAGCCCTCACCCTGGATGGCCACAGCCATGGTGTCGTCCACGCGGCGCAGCTCACCCGAGGCAAAGGACCGCAGCTCGCCCGCAAGCGCCACGCCAGCCGGGGTGGCCGCAGCGTTGCCGGACTCGGCTGTTCCAACCGGGGACACGACCATCAAATCCCCGAATCGCAGCTGGCTGCGCTTGTAGCCTGGCGTGCTTGCATTGGCGACGTTGTTGGCGATGGCATCGATTTGGGCCGTCTGAGATTTCATGCCGGTGGCGGCGATGTAAAGCGCGTCGTTCACGAGTTCTCCCCGAAGCGTCGGATGGCGGTGGCTTGCATGTCGTCCGCGGTCTGCATCAGCCGCACCATGGCCTCGGCATGGCGGGTGGTGCTCATCAGCTGGACCATCTCCTGGCTTGGCACGACATTGGACAGTTCCAGATGGCCTGTGCGGAGGGGGGCATGCATGGCTGCCGGCTCGGCCTGGTCTGGCACGTAGCTGTAAAGGCCATCGCCCAGCGCCTGCGGCGATGCACCGGCCTTCAGCTGAACCAGTTGCAGTTGATCGACCGCCTCCGTGCCCTGGAGCAACTGGCCCTGTGCATTGACGGACAGCGCGGCAAGGTCGTCGGCCTTGAGGTTGGGATGCCCGCGCGCGCTAAGCACACGATGCCCCAGCGCCGTGCGCAGCACGCCGTCGGCGTCCACATGCAGTGCGCTTTGACGTGTCAACGCCTGCAGGCCGTCATCTCGCTCCACCAACAAAAAGCAGGCGTCAGGAAGTGCCAGATCAAGACTGTTGCCAGTCGCCTGCAGCTTTGCGCTGCGCAGGTCAGTGTGCGTCTGGATTTGCGCATCCGGCGGCATCAGGGCGCTGAAGGCGCTCTGGACGGCGATCTGGCGCTTGTAGCCTGGGGTGCTGAGATTGGCGACGTTCTGGCCGCTCACTTTCAGGCGTTCAAGGTCCAGCTTGAGGCCAATGGCGGCGATTTCATGGGTGTTCATGCAGGGGTCTCCTGAGTGGATTCCGTGGTGGGCAGGGACAGGCTGCCAAATGCCTTCATGGGGATCAGGCTCGGGACCTCAGCCACCGACAGGATGCGCATATGCGGCAGGGCGCGTTCGGTCAACTGACGGATGTGGCGACGCAAGTCGGGGGCACACAGCAGCACGGGCAGCACATTGCTGCGCACCATCTGCTCGGACAGCTGTACAGCGCGTGCCAGCAACTGCTCGATGAAGCGCGGGTCGGTGGGTTTGCCCTCGTGCGTGGCTGCACGCAGGCGCTGCTCGACCACCGGGTCCAGCGTCAGGACGGTCAGTGACGCGGCGTCGCCCATCAGCTGTTGGCAGATGGCTCCGCCCAGGCGTTGGCGCACGGCCTCCGTCAGCAACCCGGCATCCTTGCTGCTGCGGCCTGCGTCTGCCAGGGTCTCGACGATGGCCTCCACATGCAGAAGGCTGACCTTCTCCTTGAGCAGAGCCTGGAACACCTTCTGGACATCGACAACGCCCAGCACCGTGGGAACCAGGTCTTCCACGATGCCGGGTTGGGCCTCGCGCACTCGGTTCAGCAGGCGGTCCGTTTCGGCGCGCGTCACGAGGTGGGCGCAATGTTGGCGCAGGGTCTCGTTGAGGTGCGTGATGAAGACGGTGGGAGCATCCACCAGCGTGTAGCGTGCGGCGCGCGCACGCTCCCGCTCGTCCGGTTCGATCCAGACGGCCGGCAGGCCGTAGGTGGGTTCACGGGTCTCCAGGCCCTTGAGATGCTTCGTGTCTCCACTGGGGTGGATGGCCAGCAGCCGCTCTTCGTACAGTTCACCCTTGCCGTATGCCACGCCATAGATTGCCAGCTCGTAGGCACAGGCACCGAGCCGTCCTTCGGTGACGAAGCGCACGGGAGGAAGAACGATCCCGAACTCGGGCCCGAACTGCTTTCGCAGGGCGCCGACTCTTTGCATCAGCGGTGACTCGTCGCCCTTGGCCATTGACGCCAGGTCCGTGCCGATGCGGACTTCGATCGGATGCACTTTGGGCAGGGGGGTGTCGGCTTCCTCTGCCTTTTCTTCGGCCGGCGTGGAGGTACTCGCCCCGCTGCTGCCGCGACGGCCCGCCCAGAATGCGATCAAGGCCAGCAGTGAAGCCACCGCCAACAGGGGCAGGGCGGGCAGCCCGGGCAGGGTCAACAGTGCCAGCATGGCGGCGACCACCAGCCAGAGCGCCTTGGGGAAGCTGCTGAGCTGCTTGAGGACCTCGGCACTCAGGCTGCTGTCGGAAGCTGAGCGGGTCACGATGATGCCGGTGCCCACGGAGATCACCAGGGCAGGGATCTGGGTGACGATGCCGTCTCCCACCGTCAGCAGGGTGAAGGTCTGCAGCGCTTCGCTCCAGCCCATCCCGCGCTGCATCATGCCGATGACAAGGCCGCCGACGATGTTGATGAGCAGGATGATGATGCCCGCGATGGCGTCACCCTTCACGAACTTGCTGGCGCCATCCATGGCGCCGTAGAACGCCGCCTGTCGTTCCAGCGTCTTGCGCCGCTTCTGGGCCTCTTCCTGGTCGATGAAGCCCATGTTGAGGTCGGCATCGATGCTCATCTGCTGACCAGGCATGCTGTCGAGCGTGAAACGGGCCGCGACCTCGGACACGCGCTGCGCGCCATTGGTCACCACCACGTACTGAACCACCACCAGGATCAGGAAGACGATCAGGCCGATGACGTAGTTGCCGGACACGACATAGGAACCCACGGCGCCGATCACCTTGCCTGCGCTGGCGTCGGTCAGGATCAGTCGGGTGGCCGCCACGTTCAATGACAGGCGGAACAACGTGGCGATCAGCAGCAGGGAAGGGAAGGTCGAGAACTCAACCGGCCGCTGCATGTAAAAGGTCAAGATCAGCAAGGTCAGGGCGAAGCCGATGTTGCACAGGATGAGAAAGTCCAGCAGCGCCGCCGGAATAGGGGCGAACAGCACCGTCAGCACGCCCAGCACCAGGACGACCATCAGCACGTCGGCCTGGCGACCAAGGGCTTGTTTCATCGCACTCATGCGGTCCTCCCGGCCAGGCCGGCCTGGGCCTGGGCCTGGGCTTCACGAAGGCTGCGCAGCCAGACGAGGATGCGCGCCACAGGCGGATACCAGTGCTCGGGCACGTAGCTGTCCTGCTGGACTTCTTTGAACAATGCTCGCGCCAAGCGCGGGCTGTGGACAATCGGAACGCCCGAGCGCTGCGCCTGGCGGCGAATCTCCTTGGCCAGCATCCCAGTCCCTTTGGCAAGCAGCACGGGCGCCGGCGTGACGCCATGCTCGTAGCGCAGGGCGACGGCGACGTGGGTGGGATTCGTGATGACGACCTGTGCCTCCGGCACCTTGCGAACCGCGCGTGCCGATTTCAGGAACTGCAACCGCAGTTCGCGCTGGCGCCGCTTGATGCGCGGATCCCCTTCGCGGTGCTTGTGCTCGTCCTCGATCTCCTTCTTGCTCATGCGCAGATTGCGCAGGAACTCCCAGCGTACGAACAGCAGGTCGATCAGCGCGAAGAACAGCAGCACCATGCACAGCTTGGCCAGCAGGCCGCCGGCATGGTCCAGCAGCAAGGGAAGCAGTGCCTGTGCCGGACGGCTCAGCAGCTTCATTGCATCGGGCACCAGTGCCTTCAGTGCCAGCCAGGCCACCCCGGCAAGGCACAGCAGCTTGATCGTGCTCTTGACGGCCTCGTAGAGCAGGCGCACCGACAGCAGCTTCTTGAAGCCCTGCACGGGGTTGAGCCGCGTAAAGTCGGGCCTGATGGGGTGGGTGGAGAAGGTGAGGCCGCGCGCCTGGATCAGTGCCACCACGACCACGCCCACTACCAGGCACAGCAGGCTCGGGCCCAGGACGCGGAGTCCGTCGAGCAGGACACTGGCCAATGCCTGGTGGGCGCTTGTGGTGGTGTCCAG
The DNA here is from genome assembly GCF_051857535.1 of Roseateles sp. DB2. Taxonomy (NCBI): domain Bacteria; kingdom Pseudomonadati; phylum Pseudomonadota; class Betaproteobacteria; order Burkholderiales; family Sphaerotilaceae; genus Roseateles; species Roseateles sp. DB2. The sequence goes on from NZ_JBPZGY010000004.1 coordinate 295,673, forward strand.
CCGGTTCGGTGCCAGGGACAGATAGCGTGCCATGGCATGGGCCATGGCTTGCAGGTCGCCAGGCAACAGCGCCTGGAGCACCAGCAGCGCAATGACCAGCACAGCAAGGCTGGTCACGTCGCTGCTGCGGGCCAGCTGTCCGCGCTTGCGGGCCTGCTCCAGCTTGTATGGCGTAGCCTGCTCGTTGCGATCCATTTCCTGCTCACGGCTCATGCGCCCACTCCCTGCCAGAAGGCAAATGCGGAGCGTTGCAGGCGGTGCATCAACGGGGCCAGGCCTGGGGCGATCAAGGCCGCCATCGCAAGACCGGTCAGCGTCTTGGCGGGCATGCCGACGAACATGACGTTCATCTGGGGCAGGATTCGAGAGAGCACGGCGAAGACGAGTTCAAGCAGCAGCAGGATGAAGATGACGGGAGCGATCACGACGATCGCTGCGGTGAACATCGCGGCTACGGGCGCCAGCAGCTGGCCGGGGCTGGGGAGGCGAAGCGCTGCGCCGGGCGGCACTTCCTGAACCGAATAGGCAATGCCACGCAGCATCAACTCCGCACCATCACTGCTCCAGAAGACAGCCATGCCCAGCAGGGTCAGGGCAGTGGCCATGGCCGGTGAGAAGCTCTGGGACACTGGGTCCAGCACGGCGCCCATGCCGAGGCCCATATGAAGATCAAGCAGTCGTCCTGCCATGCTCAATGCAGCAAATGCCGCATGCAGGGAAAAACCCAGCAAGGCGCCCAACGTTGCCTCACAAAGGGCCAGCCACACCCAGCTCGCCAGGTGGGCAGGAACGGGTGTACGCAACTGCCAGCCGGCGCACAGCAGGCCGGCCAGGGCCAGCGTCCACACCACCCAGAAGGTGGGAGGCGCACGCAGAGCCGATGCAAGAGGACTCAAGCCCAAGAGCACGCCCAGGCGGATCCACAGCAGCAGCGTGGCCATGGCCCAGGCTGGATCGATGTTCAGCATGTTCAGACCAAACGCGGAATGGACTGGATCAAGGCGCTGCTGTAGGCCACCAGCCGGGCAAGCATCCAGGGGCCGACGATCACGAGCACTGCCACGCTGGCCAGGAGTTTGGGTATGAAAGTGAGGGACATTTCCTGGATCTGAGTGACCACCTGGAACACGCTCACCAGCAGACCGACCACCAGCACGGTCAGTAGCAAGGGGGCTGCCACCGTCAAGGCGGTCCACAGAAGCTGTGCAAACAAGTGCACCGATAAGTCCGGTGTCATTTTTCTCTCCCTTATCTCGATCTCCGGTCCGACGATTCGTTGATCGGCGTGTCGCGGGCCGGCCACCCCCTCATGGGGACGGTGCGGCTAAACAGCATGGCAATGTGGTGGCTTGCTGACGGCATGCCAGGTATCAGGCCAGGTGCATCCCTTTGACTCAGTGGGCGTGCCAACGCTTCAGCAGGGCTGCGAGCATCGGGTTGCTGGTTTCGACATGCCCCTCGAATGCCTGCTGGAGCTTTTGCAGCACGTCAGGTGTCAGCACTGTCTGGTGATTGGCCAGCATCCACTGAGCCACCATTGCATTGAAGCCTTGGGGATTGAGCTTCAGCGCTGTCCGCAGACGCCGTCGGGCTTCGTCCGGCTGCTCCTTCAGGACCAGAATCAGTGCGAGTCCGCCGTGCGACTCGCCGAAGGTTTCGTCCTGGTTCAGTGCGGCCCTGACGCTGGACTCGGCCCCATCCAGGTCCTGGGCAAGGAGCTGCACCCAGGCCAGCGCGTGCCATGAACCCAGGTGGGCGGGGCTGAGGGCGACGGCCGCCTTGAGCGATTGCAGAGCCAGGTCAGAATGGCCCTGCATGGCTTCAGCCAAGCCCGCACCCAGCTTGGCCCGTGCGCTGCCCGCGCTCAGGCTCAGGCTGTGTTGGAACCAGCCCAGCGCTTGACTGCCTCGCCCTTCGCTGAGGGCCAGGTAGCCGGCCACTGTGGACAGTTCGGGCTGAGTCTGGATTTCGGCGGGCGTGCATCGCGCCAATAGTGCGGCAGCAGCTTCGGCTTGCTCGTTGTCCAGCAGCAGGGTGGCCAAGGCGCAACGACCCTGCAGCGGCAGGCCCCGCTCTCCGCAGAGCACTTGCCATTGCTGCATCAGTGATACGGCCTGGGCAATGGAGCCCTGGTGGTGAAATGCCCTCGCCTGAAGCAACGCCCAGTCGTCGAGCAAGTTGGCAGGCAGTTGATCCAATGGGGGTGTTTCCAAGGCGCTGCAGACGCCAGGCCAGTCAGCGGCCTCGGCCAGGCAGCGGGCCAGGCGCCAACGGATCACTGGATGCTCATGCCCTTCCGCCAACAAGGCCAGAAGGCTGCGGGCCGCCACGTCTCGGAGGCCCTGCGAGTGGTCTGCAACCGCCAGTCTGTAACGCGCCAGCGGGTCCTCGGGGGTCAGGGACAGGATGCGGCCTAATGTGGACCGTGCCGCATCCCAGAGTGCCAGTTGAAGCTGCGCGTCCGCGACATCCGCAAGCAGGCGCACGTTGTCAGGATCCTGGTGGAGGTAGCCCTGGAGGCGTGCAAGCTGTGCAGCGAGCTGCACGGGGTCAGAATCAGTGCGGCTTGCCACGATGCTTGTATGCTGAAATGAACAGGTGGCTTGCCTCCAACTCGGCAGTTGCCGGCGCTGGATCGGCAGGGGTGTTGGCCTCTGGCATGGTCGCCTGGCTGGTGGTAGCGGACGCCATGGCGGCCATCCGGTCAAGTACACCCTGCATGTCCTTGTTCAGCGCAGCGTTCTCTGTATTGAGGGCAATGCCTTCCTGAAGTGCGGCGCGGGCGCTGTCCCACGATTCGGTGCTGACGTCCAGCAGGCCTTGCGCGAAACACTGGAGGTAGCTGGCCGGACTGGTGGCAGACAGGTCTAGCAGCGGCTGCCAGACTGAGCGAGCCTGGTCCAGTTCGCCCGTGCTCAGGTGCAGCAGTCCCAGCTGAAACCGTGCTAGCGGAAGCGCCGGAAGCGCGAGAGCGGCCTTGTTCAAGATCGCCTTGGCTTCAGGGATCATGCCGATCTGTGCGTACTCGCTGCCCAGCATGAACAGAATCTGCGAACTGGCGTCTTCCCGCGCGCCTGCTTCCTTGAGGTAAGCCAGGGCGCGCCCGTTGTCCTCACGCTTGAACGCATCCAGCGCCAAGCCCAGCAACTCCTGCTGCGACAAATGCTGCAAGTCTGACATTACGAGTATCCCCCCTTGTGGACGCGACGCTGGCTTGCCGTGACGTCAGCGCGTTTCCCTCTTCCAAACATCTGGAGTTGTGGCAGCCTGCCACGGCTCCATGTCATGGCACCGTTGTGTGCGGTGCTCGCTCATTCATTCCTCTTGCCAGCAGTTGTGAGACTGAGCATGTGGTAATGCAGGATTTTAACATCTGTTGCAGTAGGTACTGCCTGGGTGCCGCGGTGGAGCCTGGCGGGTTTGTGCCTGATCAAGCTTGCATTGGCACGAATCACGAGCAATCGATAAGCCTGACCATGGAGGTTGAAGCTCCTCCCAGCTTGGCAGTGATTAAGCCGAGCAGGTCACGGCTGCCCACACAGCCGGACAGCCGCATTGCCGAGTTGTTGCCACATCGGTGGCACATCAGTGCTGCGACACTGGATGCATGAGCACCAAGTTCCAGCGCGCCAAGCCCCAGTTCGTCTACCAGCTGCGCATCGAGCTGCAGCACATCGAGCCGCTGATCTGGCGGCGCATCCTCGTGCCCGACACCGTCAAGCTTGCCAAGCTGGACCGCATCGTGCAGGCAGCCATGGGCTGGACCAACAGCCATCTGCATGAGTGGCTGATCGAGCAGCGGCGATACGGTCTGCCGAATGACGATTGGGACAGCAAGGACTTGCTGGACGAGCGCCGGTTCACCGTCGGCGCCGTGTTGGGCGAGCAGGTTCAAAGCTTCGCCTACCGCTACGACTTTGGGGATGGCTGGGAGCATCACATTGCAGTCGAGCAGCGCCTGCCGGTGCAAGACGGCCACAACGACTGGGCCATGTGCCTGGCCGGCGAGAACGCCTGCCCACCGGAGGATGTTGGCGGGCCTCCGGGCTACCTGCACTTCCTGGAGGCCATGCGAAGCCCGACGCATGAGCAACACGCCGGCTACTGGCGCTGGTGGGGTGGGCCCTTCGATCCGCAGGGCTTCAGCCTCAACGCCGTCAATATGGCGATACGTAAGCTGCGCTGAGCTCGGCCGGAGCGTCAAGGTGGGGTTGGCGGACGCTCACGACGCGTCGGCCTGCAGGGCATGCGGGCAGCCCTCCGCCGGCCTGATCTGGATGCGCCGGGTCTGCCGTGCATGCGCCTGCCGGGGCCTGTTCAGGCTCAGGATGCCCTCCTTGCACGAGGCCCTGTTCGCAACCCTGCTCGGGCGCACATGGAATCCAGGCCCCGACCGTGAGCATGTCGATGGGCGCATGGCCGTTCCTCGCGTCGACGGCTGTCCCGGCGATGACGCATGCACAGGCTCCAACATCCTGCGGGTGCCCGCCAGAAAAGGCGCTCGAATGCGCGCGCGCCGCGTGCGGGCGCTGATCCTGGGTTGTAGGGGGTCGCTGATCTGTCACCCCGTCTTCACGCACGCTGCCTACAGTGGCGCCGCGCACGACGTCTGATCCGCACTTCACTCTGACCCATAGGAGACATCCATGTCCCGTTCCACGCCCGTCGCCGGTTTGCGCGCGACCCAGGCGCGCAGCTGCCTGAGCGCATCCCAGGGAGGTGCGCGATGAGCCGCCGCTCCTTTCTGCGCGCCAGCGCGGTGCTCGCCAGCTTCCCGCCCGCCATCGCGCGAGCCCTGGCGATCCAGGCCAACCAGCGCACTCGCAGCTTGCAAGATGTCGAGCACATCGTCGTGCTGACGCAGGAGAACCGCAGCTTCGACCATTATTTCGGCACCCTGGCCGGTGTGCGTGGTTTCGGCGATCCCTTCCCCGCTCCGGTCAAGGACCGGCCAGGCCTGTTCACGCGTAAGAGCGTTTTCGTGCAGCCGACCCAAGGGGGCAATCCCGTGCCTGGACGGCCCGACTGGGGCCAGCGGCGCGCGATCGCGCCGTTCCCGCTGAACACGACCCAGGACTTCGCGCTGATGCGCGTGGCCGGCACGCCCCATTCCTGGCTCGATGCTCAGCTCGCCTGGGACCATGGGCGCATGAACGACTGGTGCAACGCCAAGCAGAACCACTCGATGGGCTACTACAGCGAGTCGGACCTGCCATTCCAGTTCGCGCTGGCGCGCGCATTCACGCTGTGTGACCACTACCACTGCGCGACCCAGACCGGCACCAACACGAACCGCCTGTTCCTCTGGACCGGCCACAACGACCCGCTGGGCGTTGCCGGCGGCCCGAGCACGGACAACAGCCACGAGTGGTTCAACGCCGATCGCGGCACCGACTACCTCTGGACGACCTATCCCGAGCGCCTGCAGGCCGCCGGCATTTCCTGGCAGGTCTACCAGAACATGGCGGACAACTTCACTGACAACCCGCTGGCTGGCTTCAGGCCCTTCCGCGACGCGTGGTTTGGCCGTCCCGGCTTCTCGCAGGCGCTGCGCGACCGCGGCATCAGCACGCGCGATCTCGACCTGCTCAAGGCGGACGTGCTTGCCAACCGCCTGCCGCAGGTCAGCTGGATCGTCGCGACGGCCGAAGGCTCGGAGCACCCCGGCCCCTCAAGCCCGGCCTCCGGCGCCGACTACACGGCGCGCGTGCTCGACGCGCTGACGGCCAATCCGGAGGTTTGGAGCAAGACCGTCCTTTTCATCAACTTCGACGAGAACGACGGCTTCTTCGACCACGTGCCGCCCCCGGCTGTGCCGTCCTACCTTGCCTATGACCCCGACCCCGCCCGGGCCCAACTGGCCGGCGCGTCGACGGTCGACACGACGGGCGAATACCACCACGTGCTCAACGGTGCCGACGCGCGCACCCACCATCGCCCCTACGGCCTGGGCCCTCGCGTACCGATGTACGTGGTCTCGCCCTGGACCAAGGGCGGCTGGGTCAACTCGCAGGTGGCCGACCACAGCTCGGTGCTGCGGTTCATTGCAGCGCGCTTTGGCGTCCAGGAGCCGCTGATCAGTCCCTGGCGGCGAGCCGTCTGCGGCGACCTGCAGTCCTGCTTCGACTTCGCCAATCCCGACGACGAAGGCTTCTTGCAGTTGCTGCCGGCCACGACCGAACGCCGCGCCCGCGCGCTGGCGCTGCCGGGCACCAAGGCACCTGCAACACCCACCGCCTTGGCCGCACCGGTGCAGCAGGCAGGCGTGCGGCCGGCGCGCGCGCTGCCTTACGACCTGCAGGTGCAGGCACAGGTTCCAGAAGCCGGGGGTCAGGTCTTGCTGAGCCTTGAGAACACGGGCGAACAGGCGGCGGTGTTCCATGTCTACGACCGGCTCGCGCTCGATCAGCTGCCGAGACGCTACACGGTCGAGGCGGGCAAGCAGCTGCAGGGCCGCTGGACCACGGCCGCGGCCTATGACCTCTGGGTGCTTGGCCCCAACGGCTTCCATCGCCACATTGCCGGCGACGTGCGACGCCCGGCGGGCAGTGCCTTGCCCAGCCTCGTGCTGCGCACCGCCCGCGCCAGCGGCGAGCTGCTGATCGAGCTCGTCAATGACGGCGGCGCGCCTTGCACCTTCGTGCTGCAGGCCAACAAGTACCTGTCCGCCACGCCGAACGAGGTCACCGTCCTGGCGCGCAGCCGCACCAGCTTGCGCATCCCGCTGGCCACCAGCCGGAACTGGTACGACTTCAGCCTGCGCGTGAAGGGGCTCAAGGGCTGGCTGCGTCGCTTCGCCGGCCATCTTGAAGACGGCAAACCGTCCATCAGCGACCCGGCACTGCAAGGCGCGGCCAGGCTCGATCAACCCACCGCAGCATGAGGAGGACCTCCATGACCAAGAACAACCGTTTCGTGTGGCCCTGGCTCGGCGCTGCCGTGCTCGCGCTGGCCGCAACCGGCGTCCATGCTGGCCCCGTGTACGGCAGCAATCTGATCGTCAACGGCGACGCCGAGACCGACGTGGCCAGCAGCTGGCTCGCCTTCGATGGCTACGCCCGTCCGCAAGCCGTGAACTACGGCCCCAACTGGGTCCAGCCGACGCAGCCCGGTCCGGCGGACCGCGGCAAGCGGCTGTTCGCGGGCGATGGTGCTCGCTCTGCCGGCTACCAATTGGTGAATCTGGCCGGCACGCTGACACAGCCGCTGTCCTTCAAGCTCAGCGGCTGGCTGGGCGGCTGGGCCTCGCAGGGCGATAACGCGCTGCTCTACGTGTCCTTTCTTGATGGCAGTGACAGCGAGATCGGCCATGCCGCGATCGGTCCGGTGACGCCGGGCGACCGCCGCGAGGTCACGGGCCTGCTGTACCGCGAGGTCAGCGACTGGTTGCCGGTGGGCACCAGCCGGCTGATGTTCTCGCTGTCGATGGAGCGCCTGGGCGGCGGGGACAACGACGGCTATGCCGACAACCTGGCCTTCGTGCTCAATGCGCCTGCGCTTGCGACGGTGTCGGAACCCGCGGGCTTGGCGTGGCTTGCGCTCGGCGCGCTGGCCCTGGCGGGATACGCACGTCGGCGCCAGGCGAGCGCCTGAGGGCGGGCGTCCTGTTGATCGACGGCGGAAGAGTCGCCGTGCTGCAGCCGCGACGCCAGCACCTCCCGCGGCAGCTCAGTCCGGCGCCGCGACGGTGGGGCTCGGCGTCCAGGCCAGCACGAGGAGGCCCAGGCTCGCCGAGCACAACGAAGCCATGAAGATGCCGATCTTGGCGCTGTCCAGGGCCGATCCGCTCAGCGCCAGGTCGGCGATCAGCAAGGCCATCGTGAAGCCGATGCCCGCAAGAAAGCTGCCCCCCACCAGCACCCGCCAGCCCAGGTCGGGGGCGCGGCGGGCCCATCCTGCATGCAGGGCCAGCCAACTGAACAGCACAATGCCGGCCGGCTTGCCCAGCACGAAGGCAAGCAGCACGGCCAGGGATACCGCCTGTGTGGCGCCCTCCCACGACAGCTGCAGTCCCGCATTGGCAAGGGCGAAGAGGGGCATCACGCCAAAGCTCACCCAGGGATGCAGGGCCATCTCAAGCCGCTCCAGGGGCGACAGCGATTCACGGGCGGCCAACTCCGCGAGGAGCAGGGTCTTGCGGTCGGGCGTGTGTCTGGCGCTGTCGCGTCCTGCCGGGTGTGCGATGACCTGTCGCAGGATGCCGTACAGCCGCGTGTCACTGACCCAGCGCCGCGCAGGCGTCATCAGGCCCAGGATCACGCCGGTGATCGTGGCATGCAGCCCGGACGCATCGACGGCCAGCCAAGTGGCGCCTCCGATCAGGACATAGGGCGCAAAGGGCCTGACGCCGATGCGTGCCATGAAGCGCAGCAGCAGCACGCACAAGGCCGCGAGCGTCAGCAACTGCCCGTCGATCCGGCTGCTGTAGCCGACGGCAACGACCAGAATGGCGCCCACGTCATCCACGATGGCCAGCATCAGCATGAAGACTCGCAGGCTCTGGGGCACGCGGCGCCCCAGCAGCGCAAGGCAGGCGATGACAAAGGCTGTGTCCGTGGCCATGGCGATGCCCCAGCCGCGCTGAGACGGCGATCCCCATTGCAAGGCCAGAAAGATGGCGGCAGGCCCGACCATGCCGCCAAGGGCGGCGGCCATGGGCAATGCCGCCCTGCGCGGCTGGCGCATCTCGCCCAGCACCAGTTCGCGCTTGAGCTCCAGGGCCACCAGGAAGAAGAACAGGGTCATCAATCCGTCATTGACCCAGGCCTTCAGCGGGCGTCCGAACTCGAGATCCCCGAGGCGCAGTTCCAGCCGTGTGCCCCAGAAGCCGGACAGCGCAGGGCCAAGGGGGGAGTTCGACAGAATGAGGGCCACCGCCGTGCACAGCAGCAGCGCAACACCGCCGGCCGCCTCAATGCGGAAAAAGCGGGCGAAGGTCGGCCGCACCTGGTCGATCAGCTCCTGGGGCAGTTGGATGGGGGGGCTGCGCTGCCCTTGACGATCCGACATGGCCATCAGGCCTGGGCGGTGGCTTTGCGGCCGGCGTGGGAGGCTGCGGGCCCGCTGCGCCGAGCAGGGGGTGCCGAGGCGCGAGCCCGATGCAGGCAGGGGTCGTCGCCGCGCTGTGGTGACGCCCCCTGGACAGCCCAGGGCATGCCGGACCTCACACGGCCTTCATCTCGAGATTGATCTGCTGAAGGATGTTGGTGCCCACCGTGGTCAGTCGCAGATGTCCGCCATCCCAGCGGAGCCAGTTCAGCGCGACGTAGTCGTCGATGTAGCCATTGGGGATGTCTGCAGCCCGCCGGCGGTCCAGGGACGCCATGCTGCTGGCGAGGGCGCTCCTGAGCAGGCTCAGACGGGATCGGGTACTGGATAAGGCGAGCATGATGGCTCCTTGAAAAGAGATGAGAGACCGAGGTCACGGCGGCGCAGCCGGGGCTGACTGCAGTGGGCGGGCCAGTCTCGGCAGCCGAGGCCGCCGAGGCGGGGAGGGACGCTGTCTTGCGGCAGCGCAATGTCCAAGAGCGGGCAGAGGGATGCGCAGTGGGCTTGGATGAATCTGCACCTGCTTGTGGCGGGGACCACCGGGGGCGGTGGCAAGCGGCGTTCCTGCTGGGGATGTCGCCCGCTTCCTGCCGTATTGGCGAGCGGCATGGCCGACCGTTCCCTGTGGAAACTGAAGGCGGGCTGTCGAGTGCAGGTCCTTGGACTGCGGGCAAGCGATTCGCCGATCAGGCCTGAGGGGGTTTTACTCTAGTTTGGCGTCCTGCGCCGTTCATGCGCCCTTTATGTGCCGTTTATGTGCCGTTTATGTGTCTTTTATTTTTTCCGGCCCGCCAGGATGGCACCGGTTTCGAGCCTCGCTGCGCAGAGCCCTGTGATCGCTGGCGGCCGGCTTGCCGTGCCTGCCGGCGCAGCCAGGGCTCGGGGGGGGGGGCTGCGCGGCGACATCGCCGCGCCAGTGCACAGGGCCAGGGCGCAATCCCGGCCACGCCATCCCCTGACCCCGCATCCAGCGCCTGCCGCTCACTGACTCCATCGCAGGCTGAGCCCCAGCCGGTCCTGCCCGGCATGACGGCCCCAGAAGCTGTCCGGCGCCCCGCCCATCAGCAGGGCCCAAGCCTCCATCTCTGCACCACTGCCCAGGCGCCAGCTGCTGCGCAGCTTGAGGAGGTGTTCGCGCCCCCCGGCGGTGCGCCCCAGCGCCAGCACCGCCTCGATGCCTGCCTGCCATCGGCCGCTGTCATCGGGCCGGTAGTCCCAGCGTGTCAGCAGGCGCTGGTCGAGGACGCGGCGCAGGTCCGGCCAGTCCGGCAGCACGCCAGCGCCCGGGTGGCCCACACGAGACCACTGGCCTTGGACCAGGCCGTAGAGGCTGCTCCCGCGCCCCAGCAGGTCGTAGAACTCATGGTCCAGGCTCAGGACCAACTGGGTGAAGTCCGGCGCCTGACGCTGCCGATGCCGCACCAGCTCCAGGCGTAGCAGGCTGGCCTCAGCCACCGGGCTCACCAGACCCAGGCCCAGCAGGTCGAGGCGGTCGTGGAAGGGCTGCAGCCGCGGCATGCCGTCCCCGACCTGCAGGCGCGCCGCCGGGGCCTGGCTGTGGCCCCGGTAGGCCAGCCAGCTGAACTCGGTGTCGCCCACGCGATGCTGGGCCCGCAAGGCCACTGCCACCGGGCGTTCACCGTGCCGCGCCTCCTCCAGATGCAGGCCGCTGGGCAGGGGGGACTGCCAGGGGCCGTTGGGCAGCAGCGCGCGCGTCCGGCCGTCCGCCAGGACCAGATCCCAGCTCAGTCCGTCAGCCTGCGCGGCCTCGCGGTGCAGCAGCAGCGCGGCCAGCGGGCGGCGCTGCGGGTCGTGCAGTGTGCGCCAGTCGCGCATCTGCAGCGCATCCAGTGGCGAGACGGTGTCCGTGACGGCCCAGGCCAGGTGCTGGCGGCCCAGGCGCGCCTGCCAGGCGCCGTGCTGCCATTGCAGCCAGGCTTCGCCGATGCGGGCTTCGGCGAAGCCTGCAGCCCCAGTGCGTGCCTGCAGAGCCAGCTCCAGGCGGGCGCTTTGCGGCAGGGGGCCGGCTTGAGGCTCACCCTGCCACTGCAACTGGCTCAGCCACTGCCCCCGCTGTTCCTGCGCACCCTCGGCCCGGACGGGGGTGCTGAGGTCCATCCGCAGGCGATGCTGCCATTGGACCTCGGGCCCGGATCTGTGCTGGGCCTGGGCACCTGAGCAGACCATGAGCATGGCACTGAGCCCGGCGGTGGCCTGAAGGGCGCGGATGAAGATAGGGACGGGCTTCATTCGGCGAGGAACTGCGGGGTGAAGGTGCGCTCGGGCAGGGGCTCGTTGAGGCGCCGTTGCTCAATGGTGAGCACTGTCCGGCTGCGCTCCTGGACGTTGTCGACGCTGACGACCTGGGCGCGCCAGCGCGTGCCGTCCAACTGCAGGGACTCGTGACGCTGTGTCTTGATGAGTGCGCCCTGGCGGTCGAAGTACTGGATCTCCGTGATGGCCAGGGAGGGGCGGCTGAGGGTGATCAGCCGGCGACCGTAGCTGCTGGTCATCGGGTCGCGGGGCTGGGCCTCGACCTGCCAGCTGCCGGCCTCGGCCTGCAGCACCCGATAGCGGAAGGCGGGGGTGTGCTCGCCCAGCAGCTGACGATTGTCCTCGAAGCTCAGATCCGTGCCGCCAAAGTAGCGGCCCTCACGGTCGCCCGTGATGCGCCGCGCCTGCGGCCATGACGGCATGCGGAGCCACATCTGGGCCGCTGAGGGCGCGGCGGCGCTGCGCTCCTGAAGGATCAGCAGGCCCTGACCTCGATCGGCTGCGGGTTCGGCAAAGCGGATGCTCACGCGTTCGCCCTGCTCGGCGAACTGCGTCCAGCGGCTCAGGCGTTTGGTCTCCACGGGTTGGCCGGCCCGGGTGATCTGCAGGCGGACCAGCTCCTGTTCCGTCGTCACGCCCCTGCGGTAGCGGGACCAGCTGTCGGCGATGAGGGCGGTGGCCTCGGCCTCGGTCGGGAGCGTGATGTGTGCCTGGGTCTGGGCAAAAGCGGCAGGCTGCAAGGCGGTGAGTCCGGCCATCAGCAGGCCGGCGGCGAGCGCGCGTCCTTGCGCGCGAAGGGTCAGGGTGGTGTGCATGGCAGTGTTCAGTCGGCAGCGGCCATGGCAGTGGCCGCGGTGGACGAGGCGGGGGGCGGGTCCTGCGCGGTGGCGGCGGAGGCCACGGGGCGCATGTCAGGTGCAGCGTCAGCAGGGGCCGGGGGAGTTGCGGCGGGTGCGTGCTCAGCGTCGGCATCCAGCCCTTCGGACTGCGCGTCGGCCTGAGCCGAAGACAGCTCGCCTGGCAGCTCAGCGGATAGATCGTCCGGCAGGCGGCTGGCAAAGAAGCGTGCGACGGCCGGATCCTCGACAGCGGTCTCCAGCGGCGCTCGCACACAGGCGGGCAGCACGCCGGCCATCAGCACCAGGGCACCGAAGGCGCAGGCGGCCAGCATCACGACCATCAGCAGGCCCAGGCGCTGGATGGGCAGGAAGGGCGACAGCATCAGGAAGCTGAAGCAGATGCCGTTGAGCAGCGCGTCGACCAGCGTCACATGACCTCGCTCGGCCAGCGCTTCCTCCAGGGCCTCGTCCGGCGTGGCGCCGCGGCGCAGGGCCTGCAGGAAATCGTCGACGAGGTAGATGTCGAAGTCGATCGCGGCATTGATGCCCAGGGCCGTGGCGCAGGCTGTGGCCTGGTCCAGGGGCAGCGACAGCGCAGCCATGAGCATCACGATCAGCGCATAGGCGAAGACAAAGGGCAGGCTGATGGCCATCGCCGTCCACAGCGGATGCAGCCGCTGCCGGCGCGAGGCCGGATGCCCCGGGCGTCGACGCTGTCGCCAGGCCAGCCAGGCGAAGCACACGCCCACCACCAGCGGGAAGGAACTCAGCACGTTGAGCGGCTTGCCCTGGCTGATGTAGGCATCGGTCTGGTGGTAGGTGTGCAGGCGGCCGAAGGGCAGCACGCGCAGCTCGGGGAAGTCGCGGGCCAGGTCCATCACCTGCTCGGCAAAGATGCGCAGCTCGCGGGAGTTGTCCGCCGCATGCGCCGCGAAGAGGACCAGGCCTTCGTCTGACCAGAAGTAGGGCGCGAGGCGCGGGTTCTCCAGGTCCCAGCGGATCAGCTGCAGCAGCTCATGCGCCTGCTGCGCACTCTGCGGCAGCGGACGCTGGATGTCCGGGCTGCGCAGGCTCATCTGGTTGAGCTTGTCGAGGATGGAGTGCACGGGCATGGCGCCGGGCAGGGTCTGCAGGCGCAGCTGCAGGGCGCGGGCGCTGGCGAGGAAGGCCGGATCGTCCATGGCCACCTGCGACTCTCGGGCCTGGGCCGGCAGGACCAGGAAGGACAGGCGAGCAAAGCCCGCGCCGCCCGGACGGTTCAGAACGGCACGGCCGCGGTCCACGATGGTGTCGGGCAGGTAGTCGATGGGGCGTTCCCGCACGGCGATCCAGGGATGCGCACTGTGCAGGTCATGCACCACGACCACCGCTGCGCCCGCCAGGGCAAGACCTGTCACCGACAGCGACAGCAGCAGGCTGCCGCGCGGGCTCAGGCGGGCCAGCAGGCGGTGGGCGGCCTGCGGCACGCGCCGCAGCATGCGCTCGACGGCCTCGCTCCAGCGGCCCCAGCGCGACGCGCCGGCATCGGCCGGGGATCCGCCCACGCAGATGTGCAGGGCCGGCAGCAAGGTTGAGACGAGCAGCAACTGCACCAGCACGCCCAGGGCCGACAGCACCCCCACCTCCAGAATGCCCCGGATGCCGATCTGGGGCAGGGTCGCGAAGTTCAGGAAGGCGATGAAGACCACCACCTTGAACTTGTGGCGGATGGGCGCCACCAGGCGCCACAGGGCCGCGCGATCCAGGCGCGGATGGGCGGCCCAGGCCTCGTTGTAGGCCTCGAAGGCCCGCACATTGAGCGAGATGCCCGAGACGATCAGCGCCGACAGCACCAGCAGGAAGTAAACGCGCTCATAGACCGGCTGGCCCCAGAAGCTCAGGCCCATGTCGGCCATCAGCGGGATCAGCCCGCGCACGATCACGAAGGACACGAAGATCACGCCGCTGACCTGCATCGCCTGCCGCCAGGAGCGCAGTGCCAGCATGGCGGCCAGCGTGGCGATGAGCAGGCCCACGGTGGAATAGAACATCACGTCCGAGATCAGCGCGTAGTGCATGAGACCCCGCGCGACCGACCAGCCGCCCAGGCTCACATTGGCGTACTCGGCCGTGGGGTGGATGTCGCCCTTGAACAGCAGCCACTCCAGCTGCGAGATCTCGCGCTTCTCCAGGTAGCGGGCTACGCGGTCGACCACGCCCTGCTCGCTGTAGTCCTCAGGCAGGAAGACGACGATCTGCGTGCTGTCGAACTGCGGGCTCACCAGGCTGCCGAAGACGCTGCGGTCCTGGCGCACCGCCTCGCGCCAGGCGGCGAGATCAAAGCCGCTGCGCAGGCGGCCTGTCGCGTCGACGTCGGCCACGCTCAGGTGCGCCCGGCCTTCCAGGCTGCCCGCGTCCACACGGTAGTCGGCGCTGTTGGCCGCCAGGCTCCAGACCGTGCCTTCCGGGAAGAGCTGGCGCACCTCGTTCGTCATGCGCAGGGTCTGGGCGAGGGCGGGGCCGTCGATGCCGCCGGGGAAGCTCAGCACGAAGGACAGGGTGTCGCCCTTGACGATGCTGCGGGTCTGCGCAGCTTCGCGTGCGGCGCGCTCGTAGGGGTTGGCGGTGTCCAGCAGGGCATCCTGGACGATGCCGGCACTGGGCACGCGCAGGTTGAGCCAAGCAAAGCCGGCGAGGATCAGCGCGAAGAGCGCAAGAAGGAGTCGGGCCCGTCGCAGGGCCTGGGTCAGTGTGTCCATGGGGAGTGCGGCAGGAGTTCAGCGGGGGAGGTTCTCGGAGACGGCCGGGCCGGGCAGCGGGCCGCCCAGGTCCTTGAGGGCGTCGCTGAGGGCCACCGAGGGCATGGCAAGACCGAAGTCCTCGACCGGGCGGCCGAAGCAGTGCGGCCGGGGCAGTTCGATGTCCAGCGCGGTAAAGGCCTCGCGCACGATGGCGCTGTTGAAGTCGCTCACCTCGAACCAGTCACGTGTCAGGGCCGAGGCGTTGTGCTGGCGGTAGATGGCGTGGTAGAGCGCCATGGCCTCGGCAAAGCAGCCGAAGACCGTGCCACGCGAGAGATGCAGCTTGTTCCAGCTCAGCGGGCCCAGGACATAGTGCAGGCGCGGCGAGTAGGCGTTGCCGGCGTCCTGGCGGACCACGCTGGTGCGGCAGCGCGCATAGACCTCGGCATCCAGGTTGGCCGGCTCGGCCACGTCCACAACCAGCAGGCGTTGGTAGCGGCGGCGCAGGCGCTGAACGGCCTCGCAGCTGAGCTTGGCTTCGGCGCTGTGGGTGCAGGCCACTACCAGGTCGACCTCGCCCAGCTCCTCGATGCGGTGGGACACGGGCATGCCGGTCTCGTGCGCGAAGTCCTGCAGCAGACGCTCGTTGGCCCCGTAGCCGACCACGCGATGGCCGCGGCCCATCAGGTGGCGGCTCACCGCTGAGCCCAGGATGCCGTAGGGGCCGATGACGAGGATGCGGGGCTGGCGGCCCTGAAGCTGGCTCAGGGCGAGCGCACGGTCCACGTCCTGGCACAGCAGCAGAGCGGTGCCGTTGTCGCCGATGGTGAAGGTCATCTCGGGAAAGCGTTGCTTGAGCTCGGTGCCGTCGCGGCCGAACAGGCGCTTGGTCGAGGCGGCCAGCAGCACCACGCGTGCGCCCTGCGCCTGCGCCCATTCGACTGCCGAGATGAAAACTGCCTTGGCCTGCTTGCGGCCCTCGCGGCTGTACATCTCCTCGGCAGTGAAATTGATGCCCCGGACCTGCCCGGCAATGCCCTGCAGATGCAGGCGGGGTCCGCTGGCATGGGCGCTGCGCGAGGCGCCAGCGGGGAAGAAGCGGCGGCGCTCGGCCTCGTCACGGATGTTGGTGATGAAGACCACGTCCAGGCGCGGACGGTCGGTCAGCAGGCGCAGGGCGCGGCGGTGGTCGGACATCGCCAGGGCGGCGCGCCAAAGGGTGGACAGCATGGGTGGGAACCTGTTCGACAACGAGGGTTGGATGACAGGAACTCATGCTAGGGACCGCGCCTCGAAAGGCCGATACGGTGACCACCGTAATTGGCGGCATCGCTGGCGCCTGTCCCCCGGGCCTGCGGGGGCGTGGAAAGGACTCAGTGCGGAATGAAGACGGCAAAGCAACTGCCGCGGCCGGGCTGTGAGCGCACCCGCAGCTCGAAGCCGCACTCGGCGCACAGACTTTTCACGATGAAGAGACCCAGGCCATGGCCAGGCTGGTCCTCCCGCAACTGCTGGCCGCGCACAAAGGGCCGGCCCAGCGTGGCCTGCAGCTCGGGGCTGAGGCCGGGCCCGGTGTCCAGCACCTGGAGTTCGATGCCGTCGGCCCGTCGCCTTACGCCCACCAGCACCTGGCCTTCGCGGGTGTAGCGCAGGGCATTGACCACCAGGTTGTTCAGGATGCGCGCCAGCAGCAGCTCCGAGGCGGCGATCTCCACCCGGCTTGCCCGCATTCGCAGCCTCAGGCGGCGCTGGCGCGCCAGGCCCTGCTGCTGCTGTTCCACCTGGGCGATCAGCGTGCCGAGGTCCACGGTGTCGGGGCGCGGGCGCTCGCGGCGGGCCTGGTCCATGAGATCACGCAGCAGGGTCTGGGCGTAGTCCAGCGTGCGATCCAGATGGGAGGCGATGGCGTCATGGGAAGCACTCGCCTTCAGCGCCTCGATGGCGAAGCGCAGCGAGGCCAGCGGCTGGGAGATGTCATGGCTGGCGCTGGCCAGCTGCAGCTGCTGGCGCTGTGCCAGCTCCAGCGCAGCACGGCGCTGGCTCTCGGCCTGCAGCAGCTCCTCGGCCTCGGCCAGCCGCCGGGTCCGCTGCTCGGCGAGCTGCTCCTGGTGCTGGCGCACGCGGTTGATCATGGCTGCCGCGAAAAAGGCGGCCTCGATCAGCAGGCCCAGCTTGGGATAGACGAAGAAGCTCACGCCGGGAATCAGCTGCACGCCCAGCACGCCCAAGCCGAAGAGGCACAGGGCCAGCACGATCAGGGCCACCGTGCCCAGCAGATACAGCCGGGCGCCCGCCAGGCCTGCCCGCACGCTGTGCGCGCCGGCCCACAGCGCCAGCAGGGCATAGGCCAGTCCCAGCAGCACCAGGGTCGCGTAGAGGGCGAACAAGGCGGCGAGCAGCACCGCCAGCATCAGCGCCAGGTGCAGGCGGTAGAGCAGCCCATGGCTGCGCAGCTGCAGGAAGCTCAGGGCGAAGCCGGCATGGCTGATGAGTGCCAGTCCGGCGAACAGCGCGGGGGCCTGCTGGTTCCAGCCGGGGGAGTCCGGCCAGAAGTAGGCGAAGCCGTAGCCGGCCGTCTGCAGCAGGAGCATCAGTTCGCTCGCCACCAGCACGGCGTACACCTGGTAGGCCACGGCGCCGACGACCAACCGGTAGGCCAGCACCACCACGAAGAGGGTGAGCATCACGCCGATGATGGCGCCATTGAGCACCGCTTCCAGCTGTTCCTGGTCCCGCAGGGCCTCGGCCTGCCACAGCCGTGCGATCACGCGGCCGTCGGCATGCAGGCGGTAGCGCAGGACCAGCTCGCTGGGCCCGGAGGGGAGCTGCAACTCGAACTGCAGCCGCGGGCTGGCAACCGGGCGGGCGGGGTAGGGCGCCAGGGCATCCAGGGTCATGCGCGTCTGCAGGTAGCCGCCCTGGTGCAGTTCCAGCTCGACGGATTCGGCATCCGGCACGCCGAGGTCCAGATGCAGGGTGCGGGTGACGTCGCTCAGCAGCGCGGCCTGCAGCTGGCGCCGGCCGCGGGCATCTCGGGTCTCGAGCTGGCAGGACTGAAGCTCGATCCGTTGGACGGCCTCTGACACACGGCAGGGGGCCGGCGCCTGCGCCTGTGCCTGTGCGACCCCATAGAATCCGGCCCACAGGGAGACCAGCGAAAGCAGGGCGCGCAGCGCCGGCCGCCGCCGACACATGCAGGCGCTCAGCAGCAGTAACAGGGCAATGACAAGAGCTTCCAACGCAGGACTACAGCGATACCGGGTCGTGCTGGCAGACGACCACGTGGTGTTCAGAGACGGTCTCAAGCTGATGCTGGGGACCTTGCCCGAGCTCGAGATTGTCGCGGAGCTGGCCGATCTCGAAACCCTCAAGAGCACCGTGCAGACCCTCAGTCCCGACCTGCTTGTGCTGGATTACCACATGCCCGGCGGGGACAGCGGTGCCACCCTGGCCTGGCTGCGCCAGCGCTACCCGTCAATGAAGCTGGTGATGCTCACGGGTGCGCAGTCGCCGCTGGTGCTGCGCCAACTGGTGGAACTGGGCGCGGACGGCGTGCTGCTCAAGCAGGGCAGCGGCAGCGAGATCGTGGGCGCCCTGCGGCAGGTGCTGGCCGGCCAGCGTGTGGTGGTGCCCGCCGTCCAGGCCCTGCTGGCCGAGGGCGATGTAGGGCTCACGCAGCGGGAGCTGCAGATCATCCAACTGGTGTGCGACGGCCTGTCCAACACGGCCATCGCCGAGCGGCTCCAGCTGTCACCCAAGACGGTGGACAAGCACCGCGAGAACCTCATGCGCAAGCTGGACGTGAGCAATGTGGCCCAGCTGATCAAGAAGGTGCTGAGCCTCAAGCTGCTGGACCTGGAGTCGCCCGGATCCTGACGCCCGCCGGGCAGGCGTCGCACGGCAGTCCGGGCGAGCAAGCTGGCGCACTTCCTGCTCGATGGTCATGCGCTCGATGCCCGAGAGGTACTCGACATGACCGCTCAGGGCCGGGTAACGCCAGGCCTGTAGCGCGTCTTCATTGGCGGCATGGCCTGGTGTTCCTGGATCCGGAAGATGCAGTCGAGAATTACCTGGGACTGCGCGGGCCGGAGCCCAGGGCAGACCACTGGGTCTGCTGCGCGACAGAGCCAAGGGGGGACGACAGCCAGGCGTCCGAGGCCTGGTCGGTGAACTCAGGGCCTGCCTGCGCGCCCCTGCCGCATCCCAGCTTGAACAAGCCCGGAACAAGACAGGGCAGGGGCGGGCGGTATCAAGCGATCAAACCCCAGACGTCAGGAAGGGGCCCCGTACCTCGAAGGTCATGCCACCGGAGCCGCTGCCCGTGGTGCCCCGTTGCGAGCTGAAGTACAGACGGGTGCCGTCCGGGCTGAAGGCAATGCCTGTGACTTCGGACGAGTTGTGCCCGACCAGTTGCAACACGGGGCTCACCTCGCGCCTCGCATTGATGACGCAGACCTGCAGGTCACCGCCGTCCTCGGCCACGTAGAGGTTGCCATCCTTGGCTCCCACGATGTTGTCGACGCCGCTGAGCACAGGGGTCGACGATGTCGAGGGGTCGTAGATGATGTCCAGTTGGTTGGTCGCCGTCTCCAGCGCCCAGACGCGGTTGTCGCCCTTGGTCGTGAAGTAGACGAAGCCGTTCTGGTACCAGATGCCTTCGCCGCCGTTGAACGATGAGCTGTTGCTGACCTGCTTGCGTGTGTAGTTGCTGCTGCTGGTGGGATTGGGGTTGGGGAGATCGATCCAGCTGACCGTGTAGTGCGGTTTGGTCCCGGAGCGACGCGCGACCTGCACCTTGCCAGCACTCAGGTCCCCGGGCGTCTTCGGGATGAAGCGGTACAGACGGCCATCGGACTTGTCCTCGGTCATGTAGACGTAGCCCGTCTTGATGTCGAAGGCCACCCCCTCGCGGTAGAACCAGCCCATGGCATTGCGTACCACCGGCGCCTTGAGGCCGGCCGGGTCGCACTCGATGGCGCGGCCATTCTCGACCTCTTCGCAGCTGATCCATGTGCCCCAGGGGCTCATGCCACCGGCGCAGTTGCGGCTGGTCCCCGTGCAGATGGCATAGGCGCGGGTGAGTGTGCCCAGGCTGTCAAACTCGATCACCGACACGCCGCCGCCCCGGCTGTCTACCTCGCTGTTGCCGATGTAGCGCCAGCCACCGCCGGCCACCGGCGCACAGGCGCCGCCATCCGGCGTCGAATGCCAGCGGTACCCTGTCGACGCCACGGACTGACCGCTGCGGGCGATGATGCGGGAGCTGAAGCCGACGGGCAGTCGCACGCCGTTGGCATCGGCCGCCTGCAAGGCCCCGAATCCCCCGGCAAAGGCCAGGGGCTGCAAACCCTCAGAGGTCTGAACCTGGGGCGGCACCGGCGGCAGATTGCTGATCCAGGCGTGACTGGCCCCCGTCGATACGAGGCCGGCTCCCACCAGCCCATTGCGCAGCAGCTCCCTGCGCTTGTCGTTGATCTTGTCCTGCTGCTTGCTCATCGTGTCTGTCTCCTATGGATTGATGGGTGCGTCGCCAATGAATTAGCTGCGCGCATGCAAGAACATCTGAAGAAGTTCTTGTCGAGCTGGCACCATAGAAATGACGGATGAATCGATCGTGAATTGGTGCCGGCAGCGCAGCGCCTGTGCTCCTTTACGACTTGCTGCTTCCCTGGATTGCAATTTGCTGGGGCCTGCGATAGCGATTGAAGTGCCGGGGCCTTGGCGGCGGTCAACAACGGCAGGGCCGAAGACTTGAAGGCAAGCATTCGGTGGCCCTCAAAGGGCTCCGGCCAGCTTCAGAAAAGGGGTGCAAGGTGGGGCTGGCGTCGTCCCGACCCCGCGCCATGCGCTGAGATCGCCGCGCCCTTGCGGCGGCGAAGCCCGCAGCGCAGGTCGCCAAGTGGCCTGGCTGACGCTGCGAAGGCAGAGCAGGCGCCGCGCAGCATGCCCCTATGCAAGCGTGTTTCACGGACGTCATCGACCACGCCGTGGATGATTGGCCCGGCCGTCAGCGAGTTGCTTCCCCCACGGGCCGCGGCCGGCATTGCGGTCGGCCATGCGGTTCAAGACCCACGCCTTGTTCTTCTCGAAGGGCTTGGCCCTTGAGACCCCCTCGGTGTAGCGCTTGATCAGCTCGCTCATCGTGGTCTTCGAACTGGCGGCGCAAAGCCGGCCAGGCCGGGTCCGATGTTCGTTTCGACCCGACGAGCCCAGGTCTCGGTGAGCGCCTTTGTCGCGAAGGTCCTGGTCTGTGTCGGGGCCCCTTGCGGCGCTCCTGGGCGTGCCATCTGCCGTTCAGCGGGATAATTGATGCCATCGCCTGCTCGGCCTCCCTGGAAAATTTGCAGCGAATTGCCGGTGTCATGGCGGCCATCGCACTGGCGTAGCACCCGGAAGGTGCATCCCAGGGGGAATGCGCGCATTTCCGTGCTACCGCGGACTCTAGAAAATGCCTGAAACCACTGACAAATCAACAGCTTGGAGCCCTTGGAGGCTGTCCGTTGCGCCCATGCTGGACTGGACCGATCGCCACTGCCGCTATTTCCACCGCCTGCTGACCCGCCAGACCTTGCTGTACACCGAGATGGTCACCACGGGCGCGCTGCTGCACGGCGACCAGCCGCGCCATCTGGACTTCAGCGAGGAGGAACACCCCGTCGCACTGCAGTTGGGTGGCAGCGAGCCGGCAGACCTGGCCGCCTGCGCAAAGCTGGCCGAGCGCTGGGGCTATGACGAGGTCAACCTCAACTGCGGCTGCCCCAGCGAACGCGTGCAGCGCGGTGCCTTCGGCGCCTGCCTGATGGCCGAGCCCGAGCTGGTGGCCGATGGGGTCAAGGCCATGCGGGACGCCGTCAGCATCCCGGTGACGGTCAAGCATCGCATCGGCATCGACAAGATCGAGAGCTACGAGTTCGTGCGTGACTTCGTCGGCCGCATTGCCGAGGCCGGCTGCGAGGTTTTCATCGTCCATGCCCGCAATGCCTGGCTCAAGGGCCTGTCGCCCAAGGAAAACCGCGAGGTCCCGCCGCTGCGCTACGCCCTGGTCCACCAGCTCAAGCGCGAGTTCCCGCAGCTCACCATCGTGATCAATGGCGGACTCAAGACGGACGAGGAGATCGCCGAGCAGCTGCAGCACGTCGATGGCGTCATGGTCGGCCGTCAGGCCTACCACGAACCCTGGCAGATGGCGGGCTGGGACCAGCGCTTCTTCGGTACCCCGGGTCCGGCGCTGAGCCGTGAGCAGGTCGAACAGGCCTGGGTGCAGTACCTGGAGCGCGTGGTCGAGGTGGGCCGCCCCTGGCCGCAGGCCATGCGCCATGCCCTGGGCCTCTACAACGGCCTGGGCGGGGCCCGCCGCTGGCGCCAGATCTGGTCCGACCACAAGCTCAAAGGCCTGCGCCCCGGCGAGGTGGCCCTGCAGGCCAGCCAGGCACGCTCGCAGCAGGCCGGCATGCGACCCGCCGGCTTGCTGGTGGCCTGAACGCGTCACACCATGGATGCCAGCCTCGCGAGTGAGGAGGGAGGCGGGCACGACAGCCTGCTGCCCTTGCTCCAATACCTCTGCTTCGACACGGCCATCGGCCTGTGCGGCCTGGCTTGGTCGGCCCAAGGGCTGGTTGGCTCACAGCTTCCCGAGGCCAGCCGCGGCGAGACGCGCGATCGCATGCGCCAGCGTTTCCCGACGGCGCAGAAAGCACGTGAGGGCGATGCCGTCCCCGTCTTTGTGCTGGACGCCATGGCCTGCGTGAAGGCCATGGCCAGTGCGCAGCCCGTGGCCGTCAACCAAGTGGTGCTGGACGAACGCGGGCTGACCCCCTTCCAGCGCGCCTTGTTCACCCTGGCACGGCAGATTCCTCAAGGCCAGACGCGCAGCTACGGCGAGCTGGCCACCCAGCTGAAGATGCCGGGCGGTGCGCGCGCGGTGGGCCAGGCCATGGGACAGAATCCCTTCGCGCCCATCGTGCCCTGCCATCGTGTGCTGCCCGCCGCGGCATCCAAGGCCGGCCTGGGCGGCTTCTCCGCCCACGGCGGCGCCGCGACCAAGGCCCGCTTGCTAGCCCTTGAAGCGCGCGCCACGGGGCAGTGGGTTGGACAGCAGGGCAGCCTGGACCTGGATCATTTCTGAACGCCGGTCGCCATCAGGCAGCTTGGCGAGGTGTGCCGTTCTGGCAAGCAGATTGATCTGGATAAAGGTTTCGCAATTGCGAATTGTTATCATTGCGCTTGCTAATCCAAGTGCAAAACATGCTTCTCCACGCCCAGACGCACCCTCAGCTTTCGTCAAAAAGCGCTGAAAACGCCAAAATTCCGCATGGAAATTCCTTTTTCCTGATGGCTTCGGCACTCTTGTTGAGTGCCGTCCTCAGTGCCTGTGGTGGCGGGAGCAGCAGTGATGCCGGTATCAGCCCTCTGCCTGCCGAAAGCGGCATGAGCAGCCGGGCTCAGCTGGGGGAGAAGATCTTCAAGGACGTCAGCTTGTCGGGGTCCGGCAAACAGGCCTGCATCAGCTGCCATGCACCGGAGACCGGCCATGCCGGCGCCCTCAACGGCAAGCCCACCGAGCCGGGCGGCCTGGCCCTGGAGCTGGAAGGGGGGCGCACTGCGCCGGGCCTGCGCTACCTGGCGAGCAACAAGGCCTTCGGCTTCGACAAGGAAGGCACGCCCAACGGTGGCTTCTTCTGGGATGGCCGCGCCACCAGCCTCATGGATCAGGCGGGCAAGCCCTTCTTCAATCCCAGGGAGATGGCCAATGCCAGCGTCGAGGACCTGATCGCCCGCCTGGCCCGCGCGCCCTATGCCGCCGAGTTCCAGAAGGAGTTCGGCGCCGAGATCTTCAAGAACCCGGCCGACGCCCTGCAGCGCGTGCAACTGGCTCTGCAGGCCTATCAGTTGGAGGACACCGACTTCCGCCCCTACAGCAGCAAGTACGACGAGTTCCTGCGCGGCCGCACGACCCTGAGCGAGCAGGAGCTGCGTGGCCTGGCCCTGTTCAACGCCAAGGACAAGGGCAACTGCGCCGCCTGCCATCCTTCCGCCAAGGGTGCCGACGGCAGCTTCCCGCTCTTCACCGACTTCAGCTACGACGCCCTGGGCGTGCCGCGCAACACCGCCCTGGCCCAGAACGCCGATCCGGCCTTCTTCGACCTCGGCCTGTGCGCCCGCGAGGGCGGCGATCTGCTGGCGCGCCAGGACCTCTGCGGCGCCTTCAAGGTGCCCTCGCTGCGCAATGTGGCCCAGCGCAAGGCCTACTTCCACAACGGGCGCTTCAGCAGCCTGCGCGAGGTCGTGAGCTTCTACGTGCAGCGCGATGTCTACCCCGAGAAGTGGTACCCGCGCCTGGCCGACGGCAGCATCGACAAGTTCAACGACCTGCCCCCAGCCCTGCGGCGCAACGTCAACACCAGCGAAGGCCCCTACAACCGCAAGCCTGGCGACGCGCCAGCACTCAGTGACTCCGAGATCGACGATGTGGTCGCCTTCCTTCGCGCGCTCAGTGACGGCTACGTCCGCTGACCGCTGCCCAAGCTTTTCAGAACCTTCCGCGAGCTTCCTCTCATGAACAAGAAGACCCTGCCTCTGCTCAGCACCCTGAGCCTCAGCCTGATGCTGGCCCTGCAGCCCGCCCAGGCCCAGACCACCACCGAGCAGGAGCTGCTGCGCCGCGTGGATCAACTGGCCGCGGAGCTGAACAAGCTGCGTGCCGAGCTGGCCCAGGTCCAGCAGCAGCGCGCGGCCGAGACCGCCAAGCCTGCGGCCGCATCGGCGGTGCCGGCATCTGTGCTGGCCGAAGTGGAGCGTCCCGCCGCTACGCCGGCCACCGTGCTGAGCGGCTATACCGAACTGAACTACAACCGCCCCACCAGCAACAGCAAGGACGCGCAGGCCGACCTGCGCCGCCTGGTCCTGGGCTACCAGCACCGCTTCGACGAGAAGACCAAGGTCGTGACCGAGATCGAGGTGGAGCACGCCGTGGCCTCGGCCGATGACGCCGGTGAGGTGGCCATCGAGCAGGCCTATGTCGAGCACCAGTTCCATCCCAACTGGGCAGTGCGCGGTGGCCTGTTCCTCGTGCCCATGGGTCTGATCAACGAGAACCACGAGCCCACCGCCTACTACGGCGTGGAGCGCAACTTCGTCGAGACGGCCATCATCCCCAGCACCTGGCGTGAAGGCGGCATCCAGCTGGTGGGCCAGCTGGACAGCGGCTGGACGCTGCAGGGCGGTATCGCCACCGGCTTCGACCTGAACAAGTGGGACGCCAGCAGCAGCGAGGGCCGCGAGTCCCCGCTGGGCGCCATCCACCAGGAGATGGCCCTGGCGCGCTCACGCGACCTGTCCTTCTTCGCGGCGGCCAACTACCGCGGCATCCCCGGCCTGCTGCTGGGCGCTTCGGTCTTCACCGGCCAGGCCACGCACAAGCAGCAGGCCAGCGAGTCCCGCATCACCCTGTGGGACCTGCACGCCCGTTGGACGCCGGGCGCCTGGGACCTCTCGGCCCTCTACAGCCGCGGCAGCATCTCCAACACCGCGGCGCTGAACCTGCCCCTGGTGGGCGGCGACAGCCTCATTCCCTCGCGCTTTGACGGCGCCTATGTCCAGGCCGCCTACAAGCTG
This sequence comes from Roseateles sp. DB2, assembly GCF_051857535.1. NCBI lineage: Bacteria > Pseudomonadati > Pseudomonadota > Betaproteobacteria > Burkholderiales > Sphaerotilaceae > Roseateles > Roseateles sp. DB2. The sequence goes on from NZ_JBPZGY010000004.1 coordinate 321,168, forward strand.
TGGGAGCAGGGCAGCTATGTGCTCAAGCCCTTCGTGCGCTGGGAGCGCTTCAACACCGCGGCGGCCTATGCCGACCTGGGCGCGGGCCTCACGCCAGAGGTGCCGGCGGCCGAGCAGGTTTACACCCTGGGCGCCAACTTCGAGTTCGCGCCGGGCGTGGTGTTCAAGGCCGATGTGCAGCGCTTCAAGCAGAACAAGGATCTGAACCGCCTCAACCTCGGCCTGGGCTGGAGCTTCTGATGCGCCTGAGCCTGGCCGCCACCGCCGCGCTGGCCCTGGCCCCTGCCGGGGCCTTTGCCGTGGACTACATGACGGCCGAGGCGGCGTCCCGGCTGATGTTTGCCGAGGCCGACCGCTTCGAGCTTCGTGACTGGCAGCTGGACGCCGCGCAGGCCCAGGCCATCGCGGCCCTGGGCGTCAAGCCGCGCAGCGCACAGTGGAAGCTGCGCCTGGCCTTCAGAGGCAAGGAGCTGCTGGGCGTGGTGGTCGCGGACGAGGTGCTGGGCAAGTTCGAGCTGATCAGCTATGCCGTGGGCATAGGCGCAGACGGCAAGGTGCGTGGCGTGGAGATCCTGTCCTACCGCGAAAGCCATGGCCACGAGGTCCGCACGCCGGCCTGGCGCAAGCAGTTCCTGGGCAAGGCTCAGGGCGCGCCGCTGAAGCTGGGCGAGGACATCGCCAACATCTCTGGCGCGACGCTCTCCTGCGGCCATGTGACCGAGGGCGTGAAGCGCATCGTGGCGGTCATCGAACAGGCGCGGCGCAGCGGTGTGCTCAGCTGAGACGGGGCTGCTGCGCCGGGCCCGGCCTGCCTTGGGCACCGTGGTCGAGTTGGCCCTGCGCCATCCCGACTCGCGGCAAGGCGCGCAATGCCTGGAGGAGACCTTCGCCTTGCTGGAGCGCCTGGAAGGCCTGCTGAGCCGTTTCCGGCCAGAGGCCGACATTGCCCGCTTCAATGCCCTGCCCGGGGGCGAGGGCCTGGCCCTGCAGCCCGCCACGCAGCGGGTGATGGCCGTGGCGGCCTGGCTGCAGCGGCGCAGCGGCGGCCGCTTCGATCCCACGCTGGGCAGCGGTGCGCAAGCCTGGCAGCTGCGCGGCGGTGTTCTGCACAAGATGCAGAACGGCGTCCAACTGGACCTGGGCGGCATTGCCAAGGGCTTTGTCGTCGACCGCCTGCTGGCGCGGCTGCGTCGCAGCGGCGCGTCCTGGGGCAGTGTCAATGCTGGCGGCGATCTTCGCGTATTCGGCCCCGAGCCGGTGCCTCTACTCCTGCGGGACGAATCCCGCGGCGGCCTGCGCGAGTTCGGCCAACTGGCCGATGGCGCCTTTGCCAGCAGCCATTACGCGCCGGGCAGCCGCAGCCAGCTCCACGGCCTGGACCCCGAGTATGACGTGCAGGTGGCTGTGGCCGCGCCCTCCGCCCTGTGGGCCGACGCCCTGTGCAAGCTGGCCGCCCTGGGCGCACTGGCCGGGCCCGGCTCTAAGGGAGAATCCGCGTTGCTCACGCGTCTGAAGGCCCGGGTCTGGATCTGGCAGCGCTGAGCGGCCCCGTATCTGTCCCTGTCCTTCATGCGCGCTCCTCTGCTCAAACTGCCAGGCTGGCACAAACGCTGGCTCTACGCCTGCTTCGCCGTCCTGGCGGGCTCAGGCCTGGCCTGGCTGCTGCTGCACTACGGGCGCGATGCCGACACCCTGCCGCTGCCTGCCGAGGCCTGGGTCCTGCGTATCCATGGCCTGGCCAGCATGGCGGGGCTGATGGGTCTGGGCATGGTGGCAGGCAGCCATGTGCCGGCGGGCTGGCGGATCAGCGCCCAGGCCGGGCGCCTGGGGCAGCGCCGCAGCGGCCTGTGGCTCAGTGCGGTGCTGATGGCCGTGGTGCTGACAGCCTATGGGCTGCTCTACTTGGTTCCAGAGGCCTGGCATGAGGCCACGGGCTGGCTGCATGCCGGGCTGGCGGCCAGCCTGGCCCTGCTGTGGGCCTGGCACCGCCCGCGACGCCACCGCGCCGGCCGCTGATCAGTCCCAGGGCGCCGGCTCTTCGCTGCCGCCGGACGCCAGAGCCGCTGTGGCAGGCGAAGCGGAGGAAGCCGGCAATGCTGCGTCCTTCTGCAGCTGCAGGCTCACGCCCTGCAGGGCGGCTGCGGCGAAGTCGTGCTCGCCTCCCAGCCCGTAGATCAGGTCCGGCAGCAGCTGCGAGAGCTCGCCGGTGGCCAGGGCGGCATCGGCGTCGAAGGCCTCGTCCTTGCTGGGCTTGTCCCGGCCTTCGAAGACGATGTCCAGAAAGGCGATCTTCTTGATGGACAGGGTGTCCGTCAGCAGGAAGGAGACCCGGTCGCGCCAGGTCAGGGCCAGCTTGGTGGGGCGCTTGCCGGCGGCCAGGTGCTGGCGCACTTCTTCGATGTCCAGGGGGTGTCGGGCGTAGCGCACCACGGACTTCATCTCGTCTTCGCTCTTGAGCTCGCACTCGCGGTCCACGGTGAAGCCAGCCGGGGGCACGCCGTCCGAGAGCCAGGCGGCCATGCAGGCGGCGGGCGTCTCGGCCGTCTGCAGCAGCTGCACGACCAGGCTGGGCAGGCACTTGACCAGCAGGGTGATGAGCTCGTCGGCCTTGCTGACGGAGCCGGCGTCCACCATCAGCAGTCGCTGCCTGGTGTCGATCCAGACGCGCGTGGCGCCTTGCTTGGTGAACGCTTGGGGCAGCAGCTCCTGCGTGACCTGCTCCTTGAGCTCGTTCTTGACCTTCTTGCCGGGCTTGCGGCCGGTTTCCTGCTCGATGCGCTCGCAGAGTTCGTCGACCTTGCGACGCACCACCGAGCCGGGCAGCACGCGCTGCTCGACCTGCAGCTTCAGCAGCCAGTGACCGCCTACGTCCTCGATCAGCGGGGCATGCGCGAGGCCGCGCGGCGAGACCCAGCCCGCCGACAGCGGCTGCGTGGCACCGCAGGGCACGAAGCGCTCGGGCTCCAGGGCCTCTTCGATCTCCTCGATCGTGGCCTGCCATTCAGGCGCGATGCGGTACAGCAGGAGATTCTTGAACACGGACGACCTCTCTCAAGCAAAAACGCCCCGGCGGGGCGTTCATCGATTCATTCCCAGGGCCGCTCAGGGCGGCCGACCGGATGGCATTGTCGCTCAGCCGGGCTGCGGATCCGCCTGGGGCCGGCCCCCTTTACAAGCCGTGGCAAATGGGGGCACCGCCGAGGCTCAGGTGCCAGCAGCGCCGGCCTGGGCGTCCTCGGCAGCGATCTGCCGCAAGGCTTGGGCGAAGACCTCGGGCGGCTGGCCACCCTGCAGCAGGTAGCGCTCGTTGATCACCAGGGCCGGCACGGAGTGGATGCCCTGCGCGTGCCAGAGCGACTCTTGTTCGCGCACGGCAGCGGCATGGGCGTCGCTGTCCAGCACGGCCTCGGCGGCGGTGCGGTCCAGCCCGGCGCTTTCTGCTGCAGCCAGCAGCACCTCGCGGGCGCCCGGGTTGCGTCCCTCGGTGAAGTAGGCGGTGAACAGGGCCAGCTTGAGCGCCTTCTGCTTCGCCAGGTCGGTCTCGCCGGCCCAGTGCAGCAGACGGTGGGCATCGAAGGTGTTGTAGATGCGGTCCCGCGCGCCCTTGGTGAAGGTGAAACCCAGGGCCGCGCCGCGCTGGCGGATCTGCTCGCGGGTCTGCTCCAGCTGGGCCGGGCTGGCGCCGTACTTGCGGGCCAGGTGGGCGTTGATCTCCTCGCCCTCGGCCGGCATTTGCGGGTTCAGCTCGAAGGGCTGGAAGCGGATCTCGGCCTGCACTTCGGGCACCTGGCTCAGGGCCTGTTCCAGGGACTTGAGCCCGATGGCGCACCAGGGGCAGGAGACGTCGGAGACGAAATCGATCTTGAGCATGAGCGGCATGGTAGTGCGGCAGGCCGCGGCTTGCTGCCGCAGGGACATTGCCGCGCCTGAGGCTGGCTTCAGCAGCGGTAGCCCAGCTTGGTCAGCCAGTGCAGGGCGTCTGCCAGATCGGCGCAGTCGCGGCGGTCCACACGCTTGGAGGTCTCGCGGCGCAGACCCTCGGCCATGGTCGCATGCAGGGTCGTGGGCATGGCGACGGCATAGGCCTGCAGGCCATGGTCTACCGCCTTCAGGAAGAAGTCCAGCCAGTCCCTCAATGCCTCGGGCGTGGCCCCTTCCCAGGCTTCGAAGAGACCCACCATGGCCCAGGGTCCCGCATGCCGGGTCCACAGCGCACTGGCGTCGCGATGCAGGGCCCGTATGGCGACCTCATTCCAGACGCCCTCGTACTGGATCACGAGCACATCGCCTTGCCATCGCAGGTGATAGGTGCCGTGCTGATTCCAGTCCATGGAGTGTTCCGCGTGATGCTTCCCTGGCAGTGTAGAAGGCCTGGGAATCGATTTCATGTCCCGGATCAGAGCTTGCGCTCGCTGGGGCCGGCCCAGAAGAACCATTCGGTCCCGACGGCTGCCTTCTCGTCCGGGAACACCAGACGGCCGTCGCCGGGGGCCCGTACGGCCTGCCCGTCGTGCCGCCAGCCGATGCATTCACCGGCATGCACGCGCTCGAAATTCCGCCAGGGCCGGGCGAAGCGGTCCTGCGGGTGGAGGCGGTCGAAGACCTCCCGCATGTGCAGCAGTTCCGGGGCAGGCTGAGGCTCGAAGGGGCGGGCGGCGATCATGCCCAGAAGGGCCAGGGCCCGCAGCACAGCGTCATAGGCGAAGTCGGCGGCGGCCGGGTCCTGGTGCTGCCCGCATTCAAGGGTGACGCCGTAGCCGCCGGCACGCCGCATGGCTTCGGTCGTGCCGATGGCCAGGCGGATGTCGGCTGGATCCGCACCCCGCTGTGCCAGCCCGCGCGCATAGCAGCTCATCCAGCCTTCGACCACGCGAGGAGCCCCTAGCGCCCTGGCCAGACGGGATTCTGCTTCGGCACGGGTGAAGGGCTCGACAGGCCCGTCGTTGTCACGCGGGCCTAGCATGACGAAGGGCTCGCCCTCGCCCTGGAAGGAGTGCAGGTCCAGCAGCACGTCGTGCGAGGCCAGCAGCGCGCACAGCAGGTTGCCGATGCGGTCCTCATAGTTCAGGGGCTGCGGCCTGGGCTGCAGCTCGCGGTTGAGGTTGCGCTCGCCCTGGCGCTGCTGCCGCCGGTAGGCCAGGGGATTGGCGATGGGCAGCAGGGTCAGCTGGCCGCGGCACAGGACCAGCGGACCCCGGTCCAGCGCGTTCACCAGCCGCGACAGCGCGCGGGCACCGCAGGTCTCGTTGCCGTGCACCGCGGCCGACACCAGCAGGCGCGGACCCGGCTCCAGTGCGAGGTACTGATGCAGGCGCAAATGCCCCAGGGGCACGTCCTGCGGGCGCGGGAGTTCCATGCCGGCTGCTTCTCAGGCCAGGCTGAGGCGCTCAGCGGCACCGGCCATGCGCGGTGGCAGGTCGTCCTGCTCGCGGCCGGCCAGCCAGCGGGTGAGGCGGTACAGCGTGGCAAAGCCGAAGGCGGGCGGGGCGGTGCCGGCACCGGCGATCATCTCGCCGCCACGGCGCACGTTGTCCGCCATCCACGCTGGCAGGCGCAGGTGGTAGGGATTGCGGGCGACCTCGCCAACATGGCGCGACAGGGCCTGCACCAGGCGTGCCAGGTCTTGCCTGGAACTCTCCACCATCAGATTGGCGCCGGACTGCGGGGCCCAGTACTCGGTCTGGGCCACCAGGCCGTTGTAGCCCGCGGCCTGCAGGGCATCCAGGGCCAGGCGGTGCACGCCCATGTGAGTGGCGATGCCATCACCCTCGTGCGGCAGCAGCACCAGGGCCGGCTGCTCGCGGCGCAGCAGGGCGGCGGCCTTGTCGACATGGGCCTGCCACAGGGCTGGCTGGGCGATGGGGGTATCTGGCCGCACCTGCTCCAGGCCGCCTTCGGCCAGCTGCAGGGTTTCGAAGTCCAGCAGCTCGCAGGCCTGGCGCAGTTCCTGCCAGCGCGGCTGGCGCCGGGCCTGGTTGCTGCCCAGGGTCACGGCCACATTGCAGATCCGCCAGTGCGACTCGCGCCGCAGCCGCAGGGGCAAGGCGCCGACGATGCATTCGTCATCCGGATGCGGCGAGAAGACCAGGGCCAGCGGCGTATGCCCCCGGCGCTTGCGGGCGGGCGAGGCCTCATCGCAGGGAGGGAGCTGCATCAGGCGGGCCCAGTCGTTCACCCAGTCCAGCCAGGCGGCGAGTTCGTGGGCCCGGTCAGCCTCAGTGACGGGCAGCCGGCCCTGCTGGGCATCTTCGGCTTCGAGGGCTGGGGTGCGGGGAGGGTACATCGAGAGAACAGCGGCGACGGTCCGGGCAATGGTAGGGCATGGAGCCGGCTCCGTGCGTCTGGGCGCGACCCAATCCGCCCAAATTCAGGGATTGCCCTGCTGCGGCAGCGCAGCGGCGGTGGGGCGGGCGCCACGCTCGGGCCAGGTCGCCAGCAGCACGCCGCTCAGTGCCAGGCCATAGGCCAGGGCCTGGGTGAGCTGCAGCCGCTCCTGCAGGAAAGCCCAGCCGACCAGGGCCGTCGCCACCGGCAGGAAGACCATGAAGACCCCGGCCTGCGAGGCCGGCACGGCACGTAGACCGCGCATCCACAGCACCACGGTGACCATGCTGGCCGCTGCTGCGTAGAAGACCAGCAGCGCCCAATGCGGCGGCGGGACCGTGCCGAAGTCGAAGGACAGGGCCTGCCACAGGCCCAGGGGCGTGACCAGCGCCAGCCCCCAGAGGTTGATCAGCGCACTGATGCGGCGTGGGGCCAGGTCTTGCGTCAGGCGCTTGCCGATGACCACATAGGTGCCCTCGCAGAGTACGGCTACCAGCACCAGGGCGATGCCCAGGGGCGTGGATTGCGCGGCGCCGCCCTGGCGCTCCAGGGCGACCAGGGCGATACCCGCGACCCCCAGCACCAGTCCTGCCAGCACCTGCGGCCGCAGCCGTTCCTTGAGGAAGAGGGCGCTGAGCAGAGCCACCGCGGCCGGGATCCCAGCCATGATCACCCCGGCCGCCATGGCCGAGCACTGCTGCAGGCCGAAGAGCAGGCAGATCGAGAACAGGAAGTTCCCGATGAAGCTCTCCAGGAACAGCAGGCCCCGGGTGCGCGGGCTCAAGGGCGCCGCACCGGCCGGCGCCTTCACCCAGCCCGCCATCATCAGCGCCGCGATGCCGAAGCGCAGCCAGGCCAGCAGGAAGACCGGAAAGCTCAGCAGCAGGATCTTGGACAGGCCCACATAGCTGCCGACCAGGCTGGTGCTGGCGGCGAGGCAGAGGTAGGCACCCAGTGGCGGGCGGACATGTGCGGGAGGGAGGCTCATGCCGGCATTGTGGGTTGCCAGGGGCCTGCAGGGGCTTCTCGGTGTGCGCAGGGCGGCTGGAGCCGTCGCGCCCGCTCAGCTGCCGTTGATGCGCAGCCAGGTCGTCTTCAGTTCCGTGTACTTGTCGAAGGCGTGCAGGCTCTTGTCGCGGCCATTGCCGGACTGCTTGTAGCCGCCGAAGGGCACGGTCATGTCGTCCTCGTCGTACTGGTTGACGTGGACGGTGCCGGCGCGCAGGGCACGGGCCACGCGGTGGGCGCGGTCGATATCCTGGCTCCAGACGCTGGCCTGGAGGCCGTAGCTGGAGTCATTGGCCATGCGGATGGCCTCGGCCTCGTCATGGAAGCGCAGCACGCTCATCACCGGGCCGAAGATCTCCTCGCGGGCGATCTTCATGCCGTTGCTGACGCCGCTGAAGATGGTGGGGGCGACGTAGAAGCCGCCCGTCTCGCTGCGGGCCTGCGTGGCGCCGCACAGGGCACGTGCGCCCTCGGCCAGGCCGGACTCGATATAGCCCATCACCGTGCGCAGTTGGCCGTCGTCGACGAGGGCACCCATCACGGTGGCGGGGTCCAGCGGGTCGCCGGGCAGGTAGCGCGGTGCCTGCTGGGCCAGCAGGGCCTCGAACTCGTCGGTGATGCTGGCATGGACCATCACCCGCGAGGGCGCGTTGCAGCTCTCGCCCTGATTGAAGAACATGCTGCCGGCCACGGTGCGTGCGGCGCGGGGCAGGTCCTTGAAGTCGGGGAAGACGAGGAAGGCGCTCTTGCCGCCCAATTCATTGAAGACGCGCTTGAGGTTGGACCGGCCGGCGTACTCCAACATCTTGCGGCCCACGCGCGTGGAGCCGGTGAAGCCGATGGCGTCGACGTCCATGTGCAGCGCCAGGGCCTCGCCCGCCTCGTGGCCATAGCCGGGCACCACGTTGAACACGCCCTCGGGCAAGCCGGCTTCCATTGCCAGCTCGGCCAGGCGCAGGGCCGTCAGAGGGGACTTCTCGCTGGGCTTGAGCACCACCGAGTTGCCCGCCGCCAGGGCCGGCCCCAGCTTCCAGGAGGCCATGATCATGGGGTAGTTCCAGGGCACGATGGCGCCGATCACGCCCATGGGCTCGCGCTGGATCAGGGCCAGGGCATTGGGGCCAGTGGGCGCGATCTCGTCGTAGATCTTGTCCACGGCCTCGGCGTACCACTGGATGCAGCGTGCTGCGGCGGGCACGTCCACGCCCAGGGCGTACTGGATGGGCTTGCCCATGTCCACGGTCTCGAGCAGGGCGAGTTCATCCTTGGCGGCGAGGATCCTGTCCGCGAACTTGAGCAGGATCTTCTTGCGCACCGCCGGCGGCTTGGCGGACCAGCGGCCGTCCTCGAAGGCCTGGCGCGCGGCCTGCACGGCGGCGTCGATGTCCTCGGCGCCGCAGCGGGCGACCTGGCCGATCAGCCGGCCGTCAATCGGCGAGATGCAGTCGAAGTGCTCGCCGCGCACGGGGTCGGCGCGCCGACCCTTGATGAAGGGGCGTCCGTCGATCTGCAGGGCCTGGGCGCGCTGGTGCCAGTCAGTGGTGCTCATGGGGTCATCCGTGGTCGTTGGGAGGCCCTGTCGGGAAGCGGACCCGGCAGGGCCCGGGGCTCAGAAGCTCAGCACCATGGAGGTGCCCAGCAGCTGGTTGGTCTTGGTGAAGCTGCCGTCCTTGGTGTTCAGGAACACGGGCAGGCTGGCGCCATCGTAGCGGTACTCGAATTTCCAGATCGTGTTCTGGTTGAGCAGGTAGCTGAGTCCCAGGCTGAGGGCGTAGCGGTTGGCACCCTTGCCGGCGGTCTCGGGGTCGGGGTTGGCGTCGTCCCAGAAGAAGCCATTGCCGCGGCCGATGCCGTTGTGGCTGTCGTCATAGCTGTAACCGAAGAGGCCGCCACCGTTCTTGCTGTTGCGCAGGTAGTCCAGGCGGCCGGTGACTTCCCAGCGCGGGATGAACTTGTAGGCCATGAGCGTGGACAGGCCGCTCCAGCTGGCGTCGCGCAGTTGGCCGTCCTCGTTGAAGATGGCGGACTGGCGCTGGCGGCCCCAGGACAGCTGGCCCTGCCAGGTGAAGTCGCCGCGGATGAAGTAGGCGTCGATCTCCAGCATGTCGACCCGCGTGTCCTTGCCGGCCTGGTCGGCGAAGCGCAGGGCGCCGCTGCCGTCGAGGGCGTCGGTAGCGTAGTTGTAGGCCTTGCCGTGCAGGCCGGTGAAACCAAAGCCCTGGAACTCGCCCTTGGCGTAGTCCACGCGGTAAACGAGGGCCGGGGTCTTGTTGCCGGCGCTCTTGCGCGAGTTGTTCACGTTCGCCAGGCCGGCCTTGATCATCCACTTGCCGCGGGTGATGTCGGCCACGGCGCCGGTGTAGGCGGTGGGGGCGGTGTAGTCGAACAGCAGGTTGTGGGTGATGAGCTTGTTCAGGGGCGGGGCGGTCATCTCGTAGCCCGTCCAGTCGGGGATCTGGCCGACCCACAGCCGGGTCTGCAGGTCGCCCAGAGGGATGTTGACGCTGGCCTCGTGCACGATGGAGCCGCCATTGAAGACCGAGCCCGTGCCGCGGTCCGGCGCCAGGGTCAGCTTGTAGCGGGTGCCGCCTTCCATTTCCTTCTGGAAGTCCAGCAGGGCCATGCCAAAGTAGCCGGCGTCGTAGGCGTAGGCGTCCTTGTTGAGGAGTTGGAAGCCCGCTGTGTTCTGGGCCTTGTTGGCGATGAAGGTGGGGTCGATGAAGCCCGAGATCTTCAGGTTCTTGAGGCCCAGCGCCTCCTGGGAATCCTCCAGGGCCTCCGTCTTGACGGCGATGCGGTTGAACTCCCGCACCTGCTCGGGCGTCATGCCCCACTGTGCCTCGGCGGGCTTGCTTGCCTTGGCCTCGGCGGCCTTGAGCTTGTCCTCCAGCTGGGTGACGCGATCCTTGAGCGCGCGCAGCTCCTTGATCAGCTCCTCGTTGCTTTGAGCCTGAACGGGCTCGCCATAGGCCAGGGCCAGGGCGGCGGCGAGGAGGGCCAGGGTGTGCTGCTTCATGGGGAGCTCCTGAGGGGTGAGGTGAGTCGTTGGATGGAATCGATGACAGGAAGGAAATCGACGAGGGTTTGTGCCAGGCTCAGCCGCTGTCGCGCTGCGCCGCCGCCAGCTCGCGGGCCAGGCGCCGCTCGCGCCGGGCGATGGCCAGGCTGGCCGCGACGATGCCCAGGGACACCACCACGATGACCACCGTGGCCACCGCGTTGATGCTGGGCGAGACCCCCAGCCGCGCCCGCGAGAAGATCACCAGCGGCAGCGTGGTCGAGCCCGGGCCGGACAGGAAGGCCGAGAGCACCACGTCGTCCAGCGACAGCGTGAAGGTCAGCAGCCAGGCCGACAGCAGGGACTGCGAGATCATGGGCAACGTGACCAGAAAGAAGACCTGCAACGGCCGCGCGCCCAGGTCCATGGCCGCTTCTTCCAGCGAGGGGGGCAGGTCTTGCAGCCGCGCCTGGATCACGACGGTGGCATAGGCCAGGCCCAGCAGCAGGTGGCCCATCCAGATGGTGAGGCTGCCCCGCTCCGGAAAGCCCAGTGCCCGCTGCACGGACACCAGCATCAGCAGCAGGGACAGGCCCACGATCACCTCGGGCATCACCAGCGGCGCATTGACCATGCCGGCGAAGAGCGTACGGCCCTTGAAGCGCCGGTACTTCACCAGCGCGAAGGCGGCGAAGCAGCCCAGCAGTACCGAGGCCGAAGCCGTGAAGAAGGCAATCTTGAGTGACAGCCACAAGCCGGCCAGCAGCTCGCGGTCCTCGCTCAGCTGGCGGTACCAGTCCAGCGTGAAGCCGCCCCACACAGAGGGCACGGGTGAGGCGTTGAAGCTGTAGACCACCAGGGCCAGCAGGGGCAGGTAGAGGAAGCCGAAGCCCAGCAGCAGCCAGGTCCGGGCCACGGCGCGGCTGCTGCGCGGGCCGAAGATGGCGCGGCGTCCGGGCCGGCCCTTTGCGCCCGGCGCCTCGGGCATGCGCCCTTGGGAGCGGCCCTGCGTGCTCATGGGCGGGCCTCCTGGCTCTCTGCCTGGTACTTGTTGAAGAGGGCCAGGGGCACGATGATCAGCAGGATCACCACTACCGCCACGGCCGAGGCCATGGGCCAGTCGTTGTTGCTGAAGAACTCGTCCCACAGCACCCGGCCGATCATCAGCGTCTGCGGCCCGCCCAGCAGCTCGGGGATGACGAACTCGCCCACGCAGGGAATGAAGACCAGCATGGAGCCCGCGATGATGCCGGCCTTGGACAGCGGCACCGTGATCTTCCAGAAGGCCGTCCAGGGCGTCGCGCCGAGGTCTGCCGCGGCCTCCAGCAGGCGCAGGTCCATCTTGGAAAGGTTGGCGTACAGCGGCAGCACCATGAAGGGCAGGTAGGTGTAGATCATGCCCAGCGCCAGCGAGAAAGGCGTGTTCAGCAGCATGCCTGGCGCGGGGATCCAGCCGGCCGCAGCCATGAGCTTGTCCAGCCCCACGGCCTCGATGGCCTGGGCCACCCAGCCCTTGTCGGCCAGCAGGCCCTTCCAGGCATAGACGCGCAGCAGGAAGCTGGTCCAGAAGGGCAGCATCACCAGCATCAGCAGGGCCGGCTGCAGCGTGGGCCGGGCGCGGGCCATGAAGTAGGCGAAGGGATAGCCGATGAACAGGCAGCCCACCGTGGTGATGCCGGCGTACTTGAGGCTGTTGAGGTAGGCCTTGAAGTAGAGCTCGTCCTCCGTGATGAAGAGGTAGTTGCTGAACTTGACAGTCAGCGTGGCAACACCATCGGCGTAGCGCAGCAGGTCCTTCACATGCACGGTCTCCATCTCGGAGACGCTGATCTTCAGAACGATCAGGAAGGGCAGGGCGAAGAAGGCCAGCAGCCAGGCATAGGGCAGGGCGATCACGGCGCTGCGGCCACGCCACCAGCGGGGGCGCCAGGCAAGGAGGGGGCGTGCGGTGCTCATCGCGGCCTCAATGCGTGAGCACGACCTGGGCGCTGTCGGTCCAGTGCGCCCAGGCCTCGTCGTCCCAGGACAGCACCTCGTCCGGATGCCGCGCCGTGTTGGCCTGCGAGACCTTGAGCACCGCCCCGCTGGCCAGTGCCAGGTGGTAGACGGTGTAGCTGCCGAAGTAGGCCATGTCCCGGATGCGGCCGCGCACGGCGTTCACCTCGGTGCGCGCGGGCGGCGTGCGGCTCAGCTGGATCTTCTCGGGCCGCAGGGCGACGGCCAAGTCCATGCCCTTGGTCCCGGTGATGCCGTGGCCCACGTAATGCCGGCAGTCGGCGCACTGGATCTCGACGTGGTCAGGCTCGTCGACGTCCAGCGTGCCTTCCATGAGGTTCACATTGCCGATGAAGTCGGCCACGAAGCGGGTGGCCGGGGTCTCATAAATCTCGCCCGGGGGGCCTACCTGCAGGATGCGGCCCTCGCTCATCACGCCGATGCGCGAGGCCATGGTCATGGCCTCCTCCTGGTCGTGGGTCACCATCACGCAGGTCACGCCGACCTCCTCGATGATGTTGACCAGCTCGATCTGAGTCTCCTCGCGCAGCTTCTTGTCCAGCGCGCCCAGGGGCTCGTCCAGCAGCAGCAACTGCGGCTTCTTGGCCAGGCTGCGGGCCAGGGCCACCCGCTGCTGCTGGCCGCCCGAGAGCTGATGCGGCTTGCGCTTGGCGTACTTGCCCAGCTGCACCAGCTTGAGCATGGCTTCCACACGGGCCTCGATCTCGGCCCTGGGACAGCCGTCGCGACGCAGGCCGAAGGCGATGTTGTCCCAGACACTGAGGTGCGGGAACAGCGCGTAGCTCTGGAACATCATGTTGATGGGCCGCTCGTAGGGAGCGAGTCCGGCGAGGTCCTGGCCATTGAGCACGATGCGCCCGCTGGTGGGCGTCTCGAAGCCGGCCAGCATGCGTAGCAGCGTGGTCTTGCCGCAGCCGGAGGAGCCGAGCAGGGCGAAGATCTCACCTTGCTCGATGTCCAGGGACACGCGGTTGACGGCGATGGCGCCGCCTCCGAAGTCCTTGAGTACCTGGTCGATCTGCAGGTAGGGCGTCGAGGCGGCGCTGGGGCTCATCATGATGCGGGCGTGCTCCGGGGCGGGGTCAGCGGTGCGGGGCTCAGGTGTGGCCTGGGCTGGGCCTCAGATTCCGGTCTTGAACGAGGTGTACATCCGGGTCATCTGCCGCCGCACATCGTTGTTGATGGCATCGGGCGCGGCCATGCGCTTCATGTCGGCGTCGCTCAGGAAGACCGTGGGGTTGCTGGCCACCTCGGGCTTCACATACTTGCGCGCCTCCTTGTTCGGATTGGCATAGAAGACCTTGTTGGTCAGGCCGGCATGGATCTCGGGGCGCAGGATGAAGTTGATGAACTTGTGCGCATTGCCCGGGTGCGGTGCGTCCATGGGGATCACCATGGTGTCCATGAAGATGATGCCGCCGGTCTTGGGAATCAGGGCCTCGATCTTCTGGCCGGTCTTGCCGTCGATGGCGCGCTGGCGGGCGATGTTGATGTCACCGGACCAGCCCAGGGCCAGGCAGATGGAGCCGTTGGCCATGTCGTTGATGTAGCCCGAGGAGCTGAACAGCGTCACGTAGGGCCGGATGGCCTTGAGCAAGGCGGGCACGCCGGCGTAGTCGGACACGCTCTTGCTGTAGGCCGGCTTGCCCAGGTAGTGCAGGGCGGCCGGCACGACCTCGGTGGCGGAGTCCAGGAAGCTGACGCCGCAGCTCTTGAGCTTGGCTATGTACTCGGGCTTGAAGATCAGGTCCCAGGTGTTCTCGGGCATGGGCGTGCTGCCCAGCGCTGCCTTGACTTTGTCCACATTGATGCCCACGGTGGTGAAGCCCCACAGCCAGTTCACCATGTACTCGTTGCCCGGGTCCAGCTTGGCCAGCTGGGTCTGCACCTCGGGGTCGAGGTGCTTGTAGTTGGGGATCTGGCTCTTGTCGATCTTGCGCAGCAGACCGCCATCCGCCTGCAGCTTGGCCCAGTAGGACGAGGGCACGACGATGTCATAGCCCGTCTTGCCCGCGACCAGCTTGGCGTGGACGATCTCGTTGTTGTCGAAGTTGTCGTAGCGGACCTTGATGCCGGTCTCCTTCTCGAAGAGCTTCAGCGTGTCCTCGGCGATGTAATCGGACCAGTTGTAGACATTCAGCACCTTTTCCTCCTCCTGCGCCTGGGCGGCAGGCGTGAAGAGCGCGCCACAGGCCGCCGCCAGGGGCAGCAGCAAACCGGGCAGGGCGCGGAGCAGGGACTGCGGGAGAGACAGGGACCGGATGAACTGCGACATGGAAGAACCTCCTGGAAAGCAATCAGAACCAGTGGACGCTGAAAGCGCGCGTGTCACGAAGCGGTGGGGGGGCAGGTCTGAACCCTGGGCCTCAAGATGTGCGGGCCAGTCTAGGCGGCGGCCCCGCGCCCAGGCATTCGCCAAAACCCGCGCTGTGGCGGCGCCCCGGCGTCACAGCCAGCCCTTTGACTGAAGTTCGGCCAAGGTCAGGTCCAGGCAACGGCGAATCAAGGCCATCATCTCTTCGACCTGGTCCCGGCTCATCACCAGGGGCGGGGCGACGATCATGCGGTCGCCCACGGCGCGCATGATCAGGCCATTGCCGAAGCAGTGTGCGCGGCAGAGCATGCCGACCTCCAAGGCGGGGTCAAAGGTCTTGCCGCCGGTCTTGTCCTTGACCAACTGCAGCGCGCCCATCATCCCGCAGGTCTGCGTCTCGCCCACCAGCGGGTGGTCCTCGAGGCTGGCAAAGCCGGCCGCCAGCTGCGGGCCGATGTTCTGGCGCACATGGTTGACCAGATTGAGCTGCTGGATGAGCCGGATATTGGCCACCGCCACCGCGCAGGCCGTAGGGTGGCCGGAGTAGGTGAAGCCGTGGTTGAACTCTCCACCCCGCTCGATCAGCACCTGGGCGACCTTGTCCGACACCATCACCCCGCCCAGCGGGATGTAGCCGGAGGTGACGCCCTTGGCGAAGGTCATCAGGTCCGGCTTGCTGCCCATGGTTTCGCAGCCGAACCACTGGCCCGTGCGGCCGAACCCGCAGATGACCTCGTCGCTCACGAGCAGGATGCCGTGGCGGTCGCAGATGCGCTGGATCTCCGGCCAGTAGGTGCTGGGTGGCACGATGACACCGCCCGCGCCCTGCACGGGCTCTGCGATGAAGGCTGCCACCATTTCGGGGCCTAGCTCCAAAATCTTGGCCTCCAGCCAGCGTGCCGCGCTCAGCCCGAAGTCCTCGCGAGATTGCTCACGCCCCAGCTCGAACCAGTGCGGCTGCTCGATATGCACGATGCCGGGAATGGGCAGGCCGCCCTGCGCGTGCATGCCGCCCATCCCGCCCAGCGAAGCGCCGGCCATGGTGGAGCCGTGGTAGCCGTTCTTGCGGCTGATGATGACCTGGCGCTCCGGCTGTCCGAGGCTGGCCCAGTAGTGCCGCACCATGCGCACCACCGTGTCATTGCCCTCGGACCCTGAGCTGGTGAAAAAGACCTTGTTGAACTGCGGCGGCGTGACCTCGGCCAGCAGCTCGGCCAGTTGGATGGCCGGCGGCGTGGAGGTCTGGAAGAAGGCGTTGTAGAAGGGCAGCTCCTTCATCTGTCGGGTGGCGGCATCGATCAGCGCCTGCTGGCCGTAGCCGACGTTGACGCACCACAGCCCGCTCATGGCATCCAGGATCTTGTGACCCTCGCTGTCCCAGAGGTAGATGTTCTCGGCACGGGTGATGATGCGGGCGCCCTTGCGTGCCAGACCGGCGTGGTCGGTGAAGGGGTGCATGAAATGGGCGCTGTCGGCCTCCTGCCATTGGCGGGTGCTGCGCGCGGTGGCGTTGACGGGGGCTTGCACGGTCGTCATGGGGTGTCCTTGCTCACGGCGTGGCGTGGAATGGGGTCACGTGGATCGGGGGGCAGGTCTTGCCTGCTCGGCCCTGGTGTGGCCGGGCCAGAAAGGCCTCAGACATGCAACAGCAGATGCTCGCGTTCCCAGGGGGAGATGACCTTCATGAACTCGGCGTACTCGATCTCCTTGATCTCCGAGTAGACCGTGACGAAGGACTCGCCCAGCACCGCCGCGAGGTCAGTTTCCGCACGCAGCAGGGCCAGAGCCTCGCCCAGGCTGCGGGGCAGCTGGTAGTCGCCCAGGTAGGCGTCCCCCTTGCATTCGGGCGTGGGCTCGATGCGGTTCTTGATGCCCAGGTAGCCGCAGGCCAGCGTGGCGGCCAGGGCGACGTAGGGGTTGGCATCGGCGCCGATGACGCGGTTCTCGACCCGCCGCGCGGTGGGTGGCGCCACCGGCGAGCGGATGCCCACCGTCCGGTTGTCGATGCCCCACTGGATGTTGATGGGGGCCGCCGTGAAGCGGGCCAGTCGCCGGTAGCTGTTCACATAAGGCGCGAACAGGGCCATGGCAGCAGGGATGTAGCGCTGCAGGCCGCCGATGTACCAGTAGAACTCCTGGCTCGGGCTGCCGTCCTCGTTGCTGAAGAGATTGCGACCCGTGGCCTTGTTGATCACGCTCTGGTGCACATGCATGGCGCTGCCGGGCTCGCCAGCGATGGGCTTGGCCATGAAGGTGGCGAACATGTCATGGCGCAGGGCAGCCTCGCGCACCGTGCGCTTGAAGAAGAAGACCTCGTCCGCCAGGCCCAGGGGGTGGGCGTGGAAGAAGTTGATCTCCATCTGGCCGGCACCGATCTCGTGGATCAGGGTGTCCACGTTGAGCTCCATCTTCTCGCAGTAGTCGTAGACGTCCTCGAAGAGCGGATCGAACTCGTTCACCGCGTCGATGGAGTAGGCCTGGCGCGAGGTCTCGGCCCGGCCGCTGCGGCCCACGGGTGGCTTCAGGGGCACGTCCGGGTCGGTGTTGCGGGCCACGAGGTAGAACTCCAGCTCCGGCGCCACTACCGGATCCCAGCCCTCGGCCGCGAAGAGATCACAGACCCGGCGCAGCACCGAGCGCGGGGCGAAGGGCACGAGTTTGCCGTCGCGGTCGAAGCAGTCGTGGATGATCTGCGCCGTCGGGTCCACGGCCCAGGGGACCAGGCGCACCGTGCTGGGATCGGCCCGCAGGTGCATGTCCATGTCATTGGGGCTGATGACGTCGTAGTAGGGCCCCTCTTCAGGGAACTCGCCAGTGACACCCATGGCTACTACCGCCTCGGGCAGGCGCATGCCGCGGTCCTCGGTGAACTTCTCGCGTGGGAGGATCTTGCCGCGTGCCACACCGGTGAGGTCGGGCACGAGGCATTCCACCTCGGTGACGCGATGCTCGCGGAACCATTGCTCGAGCTCGCTGAACGTGATTTCTTGTCTGACCACCATCGTTGCCTCATCTTCTGGTCTTGGCCCCGGGTCATACCCACCGGGGCTTCGGATTGCTAGAACTCGGTCGGGGGTCAGCGGCGCTAGGTCTCGGGGTCGCTCTTGAAATCGTGGCGGGGCTGCCGGATTTCATTGCGGTAGTCACGGAAGGCCGCGCAGGCCTCGCCGAAGGCCTTCAGCATCTTCATCGAGACGGGGTTGCTGGCCGCCTGCCATTCGGGATGCCATTGCAGGCACAGGGAGAAGCCGCGAGTGGCCTCGACGCTGAAGGCTTCGACCAGGCCGTCCGGTGCCACGGCTTCCACACGCAGGCCAGGTGCCAGCGTCTTCACGCCCTGGCCATGCAGGGAGTTCACCTGGAAGTGCTCATGGCCCAGCAGGGACTCCAGCACGCCGCCCGGCATCACCCGCACCTCGTGCTGCTCGGCATAGGCGATCTCGGGGGGCTGGCCCTCGGGCGCGCGATGATCATTCAGGCCCGGCTGCTCCTGCACGGCCTGGTGCAGCGAGCCGCCCAGCGCCACATTGGCCTCCTGGAATCCGCGGCAGATGGCGAACAGGGGCAGCCCCAAGCGCAGGGCCTTGGGGATCAGGGGCAGGGTCCAGGCGTCGCGGTCAGGATCGAGCGGCAGGGCGGGGTTGTGGACGTCCTCGTCGAAATGGCTGGGGTGCACGTTCGAGGGCGATCCGGTCAGCAGCACGCCGTGGGCCAGGGCCAGAAGCTCGTCGATCTCCTCGGGGCTGGCCGAGGGCACGACCAGGGGCAGGCAGCCGGCCAGACGCACGGCATCCACGTACTTCTTGCCGGCGATGTGGAAGGGATGCTCCCCCACCTGGCGGTTGCAGGCGGGGACCAGCACGATGGGCTTGCCGGCGTGGCCGGCGGCGGAAGGCGCGTCGCGGTGCATCACAGCAGGTCCCTCAGTCGGTAGTACGCCATGCCCAGCACCAGGGCGGGCGTACGCATCAGTGTGCCACCGGGAAAGGACCGGTGGCGCAACTTCCCAAAGCAGTCGAATCGGCTGGCGTCCCCATGCATGGCTTCGGCCACCACCTGGCCTGCCAGGCCGGTCAAGGCCAGGCCGTGGCCGGAGAAGCCCTGGAGGTAATAAACGTTGCGATGATCGCCCAGGCGGCCGAAGTCCGGCGCGCGGTTCATGCTGATATCCACGAAACCACCCCATGCATGGCTCATGCCAACATCGGCGAGCTGCGGGAAGGTGTACAGCAAGCGCTCGCGCATGCTTTGCATCAGGTCCCGCGGAGTCACCATGCTGTAGCTGACGCGGCCGCCGTAGAGCAGTCGGTGGTCGGCCGTGGGGCGGAAGTAGTCCAGCACGAAATTGGTGTCGCAGACGGCGCTGCGACTGGGGATCAGGGCCTGCAGGCGTGCCGGGTCCATGGGCTCGGTGCAGACGATGTAGGTACCGACCGGCATGATGCGGCCCGCGAGTGCAGGCGCCAGCGAGGGAGCCAGGGCCTGCAGGTAGACATTCCCCGCCAGCAGCACCTGCCTGGCGCGCACGCTGCCTGTGCTGGTGCGAAGCAGCTGGCTGCCATCGGCCTGTGCCTCCAAGCGGTGCACGGCGCTGTGCTCATGAAGGATCGCCCCGGCGGCCCGCGCGGCGCGGGCCAGGCCCAGGCAGTACTTCAGGGGATGGAGATGGCCGGAGCGCGGGTCGTGGATGCCGGCATGGAAGCGCGGGCTGGCGATCCAGTCCTGCATCTGCTCGGGCGGGATCCAGGTCAGCGGGTAGCCGTAGTCCCGCTCGATGCGATCGGTCCAGGCGCGCAGCTCCACGGTCTTGGAGGGTTTGGTGCTGAGCCCCAGAAAGCCCGGCTGCCACTCGGCTTCGATGCCATGGCGCTGGCAGCGCTGCTGGATCAGGTCCAGGGCCTCCAGGCTCATGTCCCAGAGGCGCCGCGCGTCGGCCAGGCCCAACTGGCCTTCTATTGTCGAGTTGTCGCAGGCCAGGCCATGGATGGCCTGCCCGCCGTTGCGGCCAGACGCACCGCCACCGACCAGCCCGGCTTCCAGCAAGCGTACTTCCATGCCGCGCTCTGCCAGCTCCAGCGCAGCAGACAGGCCGGCCAGGCCGCCGCCCACGATGGCGACGTCCGCCTCCACCTCCTCGTGCAGAGGCGAGTAGGCCTCCTGACGCGGCGCAGTGGCGGCGTAGTAGGAGTCGCGGGCGAGGTCCTGGTCGATCCGGAGCAGGCGCATGCAGCAGTGATCAGGCGAGGCTCAGGCCTCAGGCCACCCGACGCAGGGCGGTGCGGATGGTGTCGATCAGGCGATCGATTTGCGCGGAGTCGATGATCAAGGGCGGTGACAAGGCGATGGTGTCACCCGTTGTGCGGATCAGCGCGCCTTGTTCCCAGCAGTCGAGGAAGACGTTGAAGGCCCGCTTGGCTGGTTCGCCGGGCAGGGATGCGAGTTCGATGCCGCCGACCAGGCCCATATTGCGGATGTCGATCACATGCGGCTCGCCCTTCAGCGAGTGCAGCGCCTCGGCGAACTGCGCCTGCATCGTGCTGGCGCGGGTCAGCAAGCCTTCTTCGGCATAGGTCTTGAGCGTGCCCAGGGCCGCGGCGCAGGCCAGCGGGTGGGCCGAGTAGGTGTAGCCATGGAAGAACTCGATCAGGTGCTCGGGCCCGTTCATGAAGGTGTCATGGATCTTCTGGTGGGCGAAGACGGCACCCATGGGCACGCAGCCGTTGGTCAGGCCCTTGGCGGCGGTCATGATGTCGGGCGTCACGCCGAAGGTCTGGGCGGCAAAGGGATTGCCGGTGCGACCGAAGCCGGTGATGACCTCGTCGAAGATCAGCAGGATGCCGTGCTTGTCGCAGATCTCGCGCAAGCGCTGCAGATAGCCCTGGGGGGGGATCAGCACACCGGTGGATCCCGCGATGGGCTCGACGATCAGCGCGGCGATGGTGGAGGCGTCATGCAGGGCCACAAGGCGCTCGAGGTCTTCCGCCAGTTCTGCGCCATGGGCGGGCTGGCCCACCGAGTAGGCATTGCGCGCGGGATCATGCGTGTGGCGGATGTGGTCCACGCCGCCCAGCATGGTGCCGAACATCTTGCGGTTGGCCACCATGCCGCCCACGGAGATGCCGCCGAAGTTGACGCCGTGGTAGCCGCGCTCGCGGCCGATCAGCCGGGTGCGCGCGCCTTCGCCGCGCACGCGGTGGTAGGCAATGGCCATCTTCAGCGCCGTGTCCACAGACTCCGAGCCGGAGTTGGTGAAGAAGACCTTGTTGAGGCCGGCAGGCGTCAGTTCCACCAACTGCTCGGCCAGCTCGAAGGCCTTGGGATGGGCCATCTGGAAGGGCGGGGCGAAGTCCAGCTCGGCGGCCTGCGCCTGGATGGCCTGGACGATGTGCGGGCGGTTGTGGCCGGCGTTGACACACCAGAGGCCGGCGATGCCATCCAGCACCTGGCGGCCGCGGTCGTCACGGAAATACATACCGTCGGCCTGGGTCAGCAGGCGGGGCGCCTTCTTGAACTGCCGGTTGGCGGTGAAGGGCATCCAGTAGGCATCCAGCGCGGCGGGATTGAGGGTCATGAAAGGGCTCCGGGTGATCGAATCCGCTGCGCCTCAGGGGCATGTACGTGCAGCAGGCAATTCGCTCAGTCTAGGCATTCCCTCACGCAATAGGCTTGCGGATGAGCGCAGGGCAAACCCTTGGATTTGCAATTTACTGCGATAGGATTGCGCTCAATTCGCATTGGATTCGAATGATGAGCTCAGTAGTGCAATTGGATTCGATTGATCGCGCCATCCTGAACGAATTGCAGCAGGACGGCCGCCTCTCCAATCAGGACCTCGCCCAGCGCGTGCATCTCTCGCCCTCGGCCTGCCTGCGGCGTGTCAAACGGCTGGAAGAAACCGGTGTCATTGCCCAATACGTGGCCCTGGTGAATCCCAAGGCCGTGGGCAAGCAGGGCACCAGCTACACCATCATCAATCTGGAGCGCATGACCTCCGCTGCCCTGGCTGCCTTCGAGCAGGCGGTACTGGACAGCCCGGACATCCTGGACTGCTTCTATGTGGCGGGTACCAACGACTATGTCATCCGCTTTGCGTACAAGGACGCCGAGGATCTGGAGCGCTTCCACACCCATGTGCTGATGCAGTTGCCCGAAGTGGCGCGCTCCAACAGCATGCTGGTGCTGCGGACCATCAAGAAGACCACTGCATTTGGGCTGTGAACCACCCCCTACGGCCCCATCAAGGGGGCATGCTTGGTGGCCCGGCGCAGCCGGATCCTCAGGCGTTGCGCGGGGCGAGTTCGATGGGCGGGGCGTCTGAAAAAGCAAAACGGACCTCGAAGGTCCGTTCAGGCTGGCATGGTGCCCATGCCGGGCGTTGAGCTGCACCGTGCGGAGCACCCGCAGCCCCGCCTGGCAACCGGGCATCCGGCATTGCCGGGCCTACGGTTTCACCCCCTTGAGGGGCCAGAGGCCCAGTGCGGTCGGCAAGGCCGGCGAAGCCGGTCGTGTGATCAAGCGGCCATCAGGGCGATGAGCGAGCTGAGGCCGAAGAAGGCCAGCATCGCGACGATCATCACTTCCTCAACCTGGCCGGCCGAGACGGGTTCGAAAGACTGGGTGCCGCTGGCGTCCAGGGCAGCCGGGCCGGCCACGAAAGACGTGGTCACCGGGGGAAGGAACTTCTTGAATGCAAACATGGAGCTTCTCATCGTGTCTGTTGGACGGTGGGGTGAGAAGACCTCGTGAGTAGCCCTACAGCTGCCACTCTCACCAGCCGGATGGGCACGTCCACATGCGACATCCGCCTAGCGTGTCGGCGTCGGGATCTGTCCGCCGCCTTAGGCCTTGTGATGCCCTCCAGGGCGTCACAGGAAGGAGTATCGCAGAGGTCCGTGAAAACCCTATGACAATGTTTCGGGTTAACCCGTACTTTTCTGCATAGATTGATGTCCTGTTGCTCGATGCGTGACTATTTGAAACAAAAATGTACGCGAATTGAACAGTCGCCTCAGCTGCGATCGCGTCGCAAGGACGCCAGCATGGGCAGCATTTGCACACCCAGCATGCTCACCAGAATGAGAGCACAGCCGGCCAGGCCTGCTGCGCTGAGGCGGTCGCCCATGAGCAGGTAGCCGAAGGCTGCCGAGAACACGGTCTCGGAGGACAGGATGATGGCAGCGTCTGCCGCATGCGAATAGCGCTGCGCCACCACCTGCGCTGTGAAGGCCACACCCACCGACATCACACCTGTGTAGAGGATGGCGTTGGTGGCTTCGCGCAGGCCGGTCCAGCTCCAGGGCTCGAAGGCCAGGGCATAGGCCAGGGCCGCCAGGCCCACGAAGAAGAACTGGCCGCTGGCCACCGAGAAGGGCGCGTTCATGCGGTCGGCCACTCGGCCCACCATCAGCACGTGCACGGCCCAGGGCAGGGAGGAGGCGATCACCCAGGCGTCGCCCAGGCCAATCTTCAGCTCATGGGCGCCCGACAGCAGGAAGGCTCCCACCAGGCAGGCCAGGCCGCCCGGCCAGACCGACCAGTGAGGCACCTGGCGCAGCAGCAGCCAGCCCAGCACCGGCACCAGGGGCACGTACAGCGCGGTCAGGAAACCGGCATTGGTGACCGTGGTGCTGACGATGCCGATCTGCTGCATGGCCGCGCCCATCAGGAGCAGGGCGGCCAGGGCGGCGATCTTGTGCCAGTCCCGGCGCTGCAGGGCGGCTCCCTGGGTGCTCAGTTGGCGCTGTTCCCGCCAGGCCAGTGGCAGCACCACCAGCGAGCCCAGCAGGAAGCGCACCCCGGTGAACATCATGGGCCCGATATGGGCCATGCCCTGGCTCTGGGCCACGAAGGCCGAACCCCAGATCAAGGCGATGACGGTCAGCAGCAGATTGGCTTGGATGCGGGTCACGGAGGCGGCACTTCAGGAGCGGTCAGGGGAGCCGCGCATCATAGCGAGGCGCCTGGGCTGCCGCCGTGGCTCAGCTTCGCAGATAGTCCAGTTCGGCTTCGCTGAAGCCTGCGGCGCTGCGGGCTTCGAAGTTGAAGGGCGGGCGCAGCCGGGGCGCCTGGTAGCGCTCGACCAGGGCCGGGTAGCTGGCGATCGGGTCCATGCCCCGTTCCACGCACAGGTGGCGATACCAGCGGTTGCCGATCTCCACATGGCCGATCTCGTCACGCAGGATGATGTCCAGGATGGCCACGGCGCGCTCGTCCCCGGCCTTGCGGAACTTGGCCTGCAGGGGCGGGGTGGCATCCAGGCCGCGGGCCTCCAGGGTGCGTGGCACCAGGGCCATGCGGGCGAGCACGTCGTCCCGGGTGCGCTCGGCCATGGTCCAGAGGCCGTCGTGGGCGTCGAAATCGCCGTAGTGGTGGCCCAGGGTCTGCAGGTGCTTGTGCAGCAGCGTGAAGTGCAGGGCCTCTTCCGCGGCCACCTGCAGCCAGTCGGCGTAGAAGTCGCGCGGCATGCCGGGGAAGCGCCAAACGGCGTCCAGCCCCAGGTTGATGGCATTGAACTCGATGTGGCAGAGGGCGTGGATCAGCGCCGCACGGCCCTCGACGGTGAAGGGCGAGCGGCTGGGCACCTGCAGCGCCTCCTTCAGCAGGGGCCGTGCCGGCCGGCCGGGGAGGAGCAGGGCGGGGGACAGGCGGGCTTCGGTGTCCAGCGCGGCGCCGGCCAGAAAATCAGCGCGCAGTTGCGTGGCGGCGCTCGCCTTGCGGGCTGGATCGGGCTCGGCCAGCACGTCGAGTGCCCTCATGCGTGTTTCCATCCTTAAAATTATCGCTTTGCCGTCAGGCCCCGGTCTGACGGCCCACAAGACAAGGCCGGACAAGGAGTGCCTCGATGGCGATCTATCAGCTGGGCGAACATGTGCCCGAGGTGGCCGATTCGGCCTGGGTGGCCGACAGCGCCGAAGTCATCGGGCGCGTGAGCCTGGGCGATGACGTGAGCATCTGGTTCCAGGCCGTGCTGCGCGGTGACAGCGACACCCTCACCATCGGCCGCGGCAGCAATATCCAGGACGGCTCCGTGCTTCACGCCGACACCGGTTTTCCCCTGGTGCTGGGCGAGAACGTGACCGTGGGCCATCAGGTGATGCTGCATGGCTGCACGGTGGGCGACAACTCCCTCATCGGCATCGGCGCCGTGGTGCTCAACGGCGCGCGCATTGGCAAGAACTGTCTGGTGGGGGCGGGGTCTCTGGTGACCGAGGGCAAGGAGTTCCCGGACGGCAGCCTGATCATGGGCAGGCCGGCCACGGTGGTGAAGGAGTTGCGACCGGAGCAGATCGCCGGGCTGGCGGCCAGCGCAAGGCATTACGTGGGCAACGGGCAGCGCTATGGCAAGGAGCTCAAGCGCCTGCGCTGAATGCCCGCCTTCAGCGCTTGCATTGATCGCGATCGGCCCCATATCGAGCGTTGCCACGGCATGAAGTGCCGCGGCCATCCCGTCGCTGCGGCGTCGGGATTTTTGTTTTTCTGAAACCTGCAAGGACGTCCCCGGCCCTTCATCATGGGGCTGGCCGGACCAAGACCATGAGTGAACTGCACAAATTCCTGTTCGAAGGCCTGCCTGTGCGTGGCATGCTGGTGCGACTGACCCACAGCTGGAAGGACCTGCTGGCGCGCCGTCCCGGCGACAAGGCCTTCCCGTCGGCGGTGCGCAGCCTGCTGGGGCAGATGTCGGCCGCAGGCGTGCTGATGCAGTCCAATATCAAGTTCAACGGCGCCCTGGTGCTGCAGGTGATGGGCGACGGCCCCGTCAAGCTGGCCGTGGTGGAGGTGCAGCCCGACCTCAGCTACCGGGCCACGGCCAAGGTGATCGGCGAGGTGGCGGACGACGCGCCGCTGGAGATGATGGTCAACGTGCTGGGCCAGGGCCGCTGCGCCATCACGCTGGACCCCAAGGACAAGATGCCCGGCATGCAGCCCTACCAGGGCGTCGTGCCCCTGCATGGCGACCAGCGCGAGCCCCTGCACAAGATCTCCGAGGCCCTGGAGCACTACATGCTGCAGTCCGAACAGCTGGATACCCGCCTCATCCTGGCCGCCAATGACGAGATGGCGGCCGGCCTGCTGATCCAGCGCATGCCTGTGGAGGGCGAGGCCAATCTGGAAGGCCAGCCGGGTCGGGGCGAGATGATCGGTGACCACGAGGACTTCAACCGCATCGCCATGCTGGCCTCCACCCTGACCAGCGAGGAGCTGCTGAGCCTGGACGCCGAGACCATCCTGCGCCGCCTGTTCTGGGAAGAGGACATGCGCCGCTTCGAGCCCCTGCGCCCGCGTTTCGCCTGCACCTGCTCTCGCGAGCGCGTGGGCCAGATGCTGGCCGGCCTGGGCCGTGAGGAGGTCGAAGGCGTGATCGAGGAACGGGGCGAAGTCGAGGTCGACTGCGAGTTCTGCGGCGCCCAGTACCGCTTCGATGCGGTGGATGTGGGTGGGCTTTTCGCGGCGCCCAGCGCTGGTGGGAGCCAGACGCTGCAGTAGCAGCCGCAGAAGGGCGGGCGTTACGGGCCGAGCGCCGGGCCGCGCCAAGCCGGCCCAAGCCGACCTATCTGCAATGGCCGGCGGCTCAAAGCCGCGGACCATTGCGTCCCCTGGGGGGACCGCCTGGCATCGCGCGCGTTCAGTGCTGCGGAGCTGGGCGGGGGGCCAACGCCACCACGCGATCCCGCGGGGCCGGCTTGAGGCCCGGATGGGCTTGCAGGTAGTTCACCAGGGCCATATGGTCCAGGATGCTGCGCTGCAGGATCTTGCCTTCCGCAAAGGCGGGGAAGCCGTCTCCGCCGGTGGCCAGGAACATGTTCATGCCGACCTTGTAGCTGGCGTCCATGCGCAGGGGTTGCCCGCGCAACTGCAGGCTGCCCGGTACCACGCGATCGCCCACCGGCCGGCTGGCGTCATGGGCATAGCGCAGGCCTTCTGAGAGCTGCAGCGGGCGGAACTTGGGCTGGCCTATCCATTGCTGCTCCAGTGCTGCCTTCAGCTGCGCGCCAGTCAACTGCATCACGACGAGGTTGTTGTTGAAGGGCTGTGTGGTGTAGACCTGCCCGAAGCTGACGGAACCGTCGCCGCTGAACAGCAGGCTGGAGCGCACACCGCCGATATTGGTGATGGCGAAGTCCGCGCCGCCGTCCTCGGGTGCGCGAGTGGCCGCCCAGTGCGCATCGGCCACCAGTTGGCCCATGGTGGTGGCCCCGGCGGCGTCTTCCTCGCGGGTAAAGCTGGTCCCGATGCGGCCCACGGGACGGTCGATGATGGCCGTGGCCTTGGATTCGTAGGCGGCGATCAGCGCGGTCTGCGATGCGTCACGGGCGTATTGATCGTGCCGCACGATGCGGTTCTCGGCCGAGGCGCTGCGCACGTCGCCGGTCTTGCGGTCCAGCTGGACATCGATGGCGGTGACGATGGTGCCGTACTTGTCACCGCTGGTGACCAGGCGGCCGGCGATGCGGCAGTTGTAGGCCCGGTGCGTGTGGCCGCTGACCACCAGGTCCACCGCCGGATCCAGCCGCTTGACGATGTCCACGATGGGACCGGAGATGCCCGGGCACTCGTTGTAGTCACCAGCGGGGAAGCCTCCCTCGTGGATCAGCACCACGATGGCCTCGACGCCCTGGGCGCGCAGCTGGGGGACCAGGCGGTTGACGGTCTCGGCCTCGTCATCGAAGCGCAGGCCCTTGACGCTGCTGGGCACCACGATGCCCGGCGTCCCCTCGAGGGCCAGGCCGATGAAGGCCACGGGAATGCCGTCGAAATGGCGGATGGCATGGGTGGGGAAGATGGGCTTGCCGGTCGCCGTCTCGATGGTGCTGGCGGCCAGATACTGGAAAGCGGCGCCCTTGAACGGCGCCGGGCCCTGGCAGCCCTTCTCGGGGTGGCATCCGCCGCGCTGGCGGCGCTGGAGCTCGTCCAGGCCGGCGTCGAACTCGTGGTTGCCCACGCTGCTGAGGGCCAGACCCATGGCGGAGAGGGATTCGATGGCCGGCTCGTCATTGAAGAGCGCAGACAGCAGAGGCGAGCCGCCGACCAGATCGCCCGCGGCTACGAAGACGTTGTTGGCATGGCCTGCTCGGGCCTGGGCCACAGCGGACGCGAGGTATTCCGAACCGCCCGCGTCGATGTCCAGGAAGGCGCCCGGACGCTGGGGGTCCTGGATGCGGATACCTCCTGCCGGCGGCTTCAGGTTGCCATGGAAATCGTTGATGGCCAGGATGCGCAGCGGCACCAGTTCAGAAGCTGCGGCGGCAGCTGCGGGTGTGGCCCGGCTGGCCGGGGCCTGTATGGGCGCTGTGCTGCAGGCTGCCAGGCCAAGGGCAGCCAGCGCGGCGGCCAGGGTGGGGCGCCAGGACAGGCGCGGGAACGCGGGACGGGATCCGTGCAGGGCAGCTGGGGCGGTCATGGAACTTCGCGGACGCTCAGGGTTTGTGAGGGGGCTGGCATGCGGCACCACAAGAATGCCAAACGTTTGCCGCACGCGGCGGCCAGTGTGCAGGGGGAGCGCCCCTGCGTCAAGAAGTGGGACCGATGTGCGGCCAGGCCCCTCGTCGCGGCGAGGGCGCTTGGGCAGGAGGCCGTGTCAGGATCGGTGGCGGTCCTGGGGTGATGGCGCTGCCTTCAAGGCATGCTCACAGCCTGGGTCATCACAGAGTTCGCAAGTCCAGCGCGTACTGCCGGGCAGACGGGACTGTCGGTCCAGCAGGCGGCTGAAGAGGCCTCCAACTGGCTTGGCCGCTCCCGTAGCCTGGCCTGGACTGACCTGGCCCAAGAGCGGGGTGAGGGCGTCCAGGGCATGTTCCAGGCGGCTTGGGCCCTGGCCCTGCACCACGACGAAGGCATGGCCCGCCTCGCGCAGCCAGCGGCGGAGCAGGCGGTCCACGGGCGCCTGGGCATGCGGGCCGTCGCGCATGGTGTCGGGTGCCCAGGGCAGGTCGGTGCTCATCAGCAGGCTCAGGTGGTAGCGGCGATGGGCCTGGTGGGCCCAGGCGGCCAGGCTGGTGTCGGCGAACAGGTACTCGCTGTAGATGGCGGGCATCAGGGCGGTGGTGTCGGCAATCAGCACATCGTGGCTGGCTGCCAGCGCGTCAGCGCGGCGCTCCTGCTCCTGGATGATGGCCAGCTGCTCATCCGCACGAGGCGTGCGGCCTTCGCGTTCGCACCATTCGCGCAGGTACTCGTCCACGCGCGCCACGCGCAGGCCGGTGAGGTGGGGCAGCGCCTGGTGCAGGGCGCGAGCGAGCGTGCTCTTGCCCGTGCTTTCTGCGCCCAGCAGCGCAATCCTCAAGGCAGACATCGCAGCCACTCAGCTTGCCGGCTGGTCCCGCAGCTCGCGGGACCAGGCCCGCCAGCCCGCCACAGACATGGGGATGAATCCGGCATACAGCAGCACCGTCAACCAGTAGCCCTTGATGGCGAACAGCGCGACAGACGCGACGTTCACCACCACCCATACCCCCCAGTTCTCCTGGTACTTCCGGCCCAGCAGGTACTGGCCGAGCAGGCTGGCCACGGTGGGGAAGGCGTCCCAGTAGGGCAGGGGGGAATCGGTGAAGTGGGCCAGGTAGAGCCCCAGCACGGGCCAGGCCAACAGGGTGACGGCCACGGCCTGCAGGAGGTGGCGCTGCGCCAGGCGGCGGACGTAGAGCGCCTCGCCCTCGTCCGTGCGACCGCGCAGCCATTGCAGCCAGCCCCACAGCGCGAGCACGGCAAAGACCAGCTGCAGCGTGGCCTCGCCATAGAGCTTGCCGGACCAGAACAGCAGGAAGTACAGCAGCGAGCTGACGAGGGCCAGGGGCCAGCCCAGCACCTGCACGCGCATATTGCAGATCACCATCCAGACGGCCAGCACGAAGGCCACCAGTTCCAGCCAGGTGATGGGGCTGCCGAAGGCCTCGAAGGCGGGCAGCAGCAGGGGGCTCAGCCAGGCGAGCAGGGCTTCCATGGAAGACAGGGGATCAGCGATGGACCTGGACGTAGATCTCGTCGGGACGGACCATGCTCAGCTCAAACCGGGCCTTCTCCTCGACCATCTCCAGGCCCTCGCGCAGGTCGCGCAACTCGGCCTGGATTAGCGCATTGCGCGCCTGGGCCTGTTCATTCGCCTGCTGCTGCTGGCGCAGCTCGGCGCGCAGCTGCACGCCACGGGCCAGGCCGCCCTTGCCGAACCAGAGCTGGCCCTGGATGGCGATGAGGAAGGCGGCGAGGATGAGCGCGAGGACTTTCACGAGGGGCGAGTGTAAGGCAGTCCGCGGGGGCCGGCCTTGCGGGATGTCCTTGAAAAAGGCCCCGGCACCAGGGGGTGCGGGGCCTTTGGGGGCCTTTCGCGGCATCGGGCACGAAGCCCGGATGCTCGATCAGCGCAGGTTGTAGAACGCAGCGCGGCCAGGATAGACAGCGATGTCGCCCAGGTCTTCCTCAATGCGCAGCAACTGGTTGTACTTGGCCATGCGGTCCGAGCGCGACAGCGAGCCGGTCTTGATCTGGCCGGCGTTGAGGCCCACGGCGATGTCGGAGATGGTGGAGTCTTCGGTTTCGCCCGAGCGGTGCGAGATCACGGCGGTGTAGCCGGCGCGCTTGGCCATCTCGATGGCGGCGAAGGTCTCGGTCAGGGTGCCGATCTGGTTGATCTTGATCAGGATCGAGTTGGCGATGCCCTTGTCGATGCCTTCTTTCAGGATCTTGGTGTTGGTCACGAAGAGGTCGTCACCCACCAGTTGCACCTTGGCGCCCAGGCGCTCGGTGATGTGCTTCCAGCCGTCCCAGTCGCCTTCGGCCATGCCGTCCTCGATGGAAATGATGGGGTACTTGTCGACCCAGGTGGCCAGCATGTCGGTCCATTGCTCGGCTGTCAGCGAGATGCCGCCTTCGCCTTCCAGCACGTACTTGCCGTCCTTGTAGAACTCGCTGGCGGCGCAGTCCAGGCCCAGGGCGATCTGCTCGCCGGCTGTGTAGCCGGCCTTGTCGATGGCTTCCAGGATCAACTGGATGGCGGCCTCGTGGCTCTCGACGCTGGGGGCGAAGCCACCCTCGTCACCCACGGCGGTACTGATGCCCTTGTCGTGAAGGATTTTCTTCAGGGCATGGAACACCTCGGCGCCCCAGCGCAGGGCCTCGCGGAAGCTCGGGGCACCCACGGGGATGATCATCAGCTCTTGCAGGTCCAGCGAATTGTTCGCGTGGGCGCCGCCGTTGATCACGTTCATCATGGGCACGGGCAGTTGGTTGCCGCCCATGCCGCCGAAGTAGCGGTACAGGGGCAGGCCGCTCTCTTCGGCAGCGGCACGGGCCACGGCCATGGAGACGGCCAGCATGGCGTTGGCGCCCAGGCGGCTCTTGTTTTCGGTGCCGTCGAGGTCGATCAGGGTCTTGTCCAGGAAGGCCTGCTCGGAGGCATCCAGGCCCAGCACGGCCTCGGAAATCTCGGTGTTGATGTGCTCGACGGCCTTCAGCACGCCCTTGCCCAGATAGCGGCTCTTGTCGCCGTCACGCAGTTCGATGGCTTCGCGCGAGCCGGTGGACGCACCGCTCGGCACAGCCGCACGGCCCATCACACCCGATTCCAGCAGCACGTCACATTCCACGGTGGGATTGCCGCGGCTGTCCAGGATCTCGCGTCCGACGATGTCAACAATGGCGCTCATTGAGAAGGTCTCCGGTAGGAAGTTGGTAACTTAGTTACGTTC
This sequence comes from Roseateles sp. DB2, assembly GCF_051857535.1. Taxonomy (NCBI): domain Bacteria; kingdom Pseudomonadati; phylum Pseudomonadota; class Betaproteobacteria; order Burkholderiales; family Sphaerotilaceae; genus Roseateles; species Roseateles sp. DB2. Next base: position 352,510 of record NZ_JBPZGY010000004.1, read on the forward strand.
GGCGCGCATGGTGCCAGCAAAAGGTTACGCGCGCTGAACAATCGCGGTCCAGGGGCTCATACCCCGTCCACGATCAGCATGCGCATGACGCCCGCGTTCTCGCGCAGGGTCCGGGCATGCCGGTAGGTCTCGGAATCGTAGAAAGCGCGGGCGGTGGCGTGGTCGGCAAACTTCAGCAGCACCAGGCGGGTGGGCTGCCAGTCACCTTCCAGCACCTCGATGGCGCCGCCGCGCACCAGGATCTCGGCGCCATGCTCCTGCATGGCCTTGGTGCTCCATTCCCGGTACTTGGCCATCTGCTCGGCATCGGTCACGGTGACGTCGGCAATCACGAAGGCGGCGGGCATGGGCATCCTTGAAGAAAAAGCGGCGCGGACTGTGCAGGCCGCGCCGGGGTGTGTTTCAGGTTCAGGCGGAGAAGTCGTTCTCCAGCAGGGGCTGGCTCTTGACCACGCGGTCCAGGGCCACGAGCTGCTCCAGCAGCGCCCGCATGCGGTTCAGTGGGACGGCGTTGGGGCCGTCCGAGAAGGCCTCGGCCGGGCGAGGATGGGTCTCCATGAAGAGCCCCGCCACGCCCACGCCTACGCCGGCTCGGGCCAGCACCGGCACCATCTCACGGGCACCGCCGCTGGTGGTGCCCTGGCCGCCGGGCTTCTGCACCGAGTGGGTCACGTCGAACACCACCGGGGCGCCGGACTTGCGCATTTCGGCCAGGCTGCACATGTCGGCCACGAGGTTGTTGTAGCCGAAGCTAACGCCGCGCTCGCAGGCCAGGAAGCTGTCTTCAGGCAGGCCTGCTTCGCGGGCGGCCTCGCGGGCCTTGTCGATGACGTTCTTCATGTCCCAGGGCGCGAGGAACTGGCCCTTCTTGATGTTCACCGGCTTGCCCGACTTGGCCACCGCGCGGATGAAGTCCGTCTGGCGGCACAGGAAGGCCGGCGTCTGCAGCACGTCGACCACGGCGGCCACGGGGGCCACCTGGGATTCGTCATGCACATCGGTCAGGATGGGCAAGCCGAGCTGGCGGCGCACCTCGTCCAGGATTCTCAGGCCTGCATCCATGCCGACGCCGCGCTTGCTGGTGCCGGAGGACCGGTTGGCCTTGTCGAAGGAGCCCTTGTAAATGAGGGGGATGCCCAGGGCCGAGCAGGCTTCCTTGAGCTGGCCGGCCACCTCGATGGAGAGCTCCTGGCTCTCGATCGAGCAGGTGCCGGCGATCAGGAAGAAAGGCTTGTCGATCCCGACATCAAAGCCGCAGAGCTTCATGGGCAGGGTTCCTTCAGGCCTTCTTGTGGCTCAGGGCCGCCTTGATGAAGGCGGTGAACAGCGGATGGCCATCCCAGGGCGTGGACTTGAACTCGGGGTGGAACTGCACGCCGACGAACCAGGGGTGCACCTCGCGCGGCAGCTCGACCATCTCAGTCAGCTTCTCGCGCTGGGTGATGGCCGAGATCACCAGACCGGCCGCCTGCAGCTTGTCGAGGTAGTGCTCGTTGGCTTCGTAGCGGTGGCGGTGACGTTCCGTCACGACCGGGCCGTAGATGTCATGGGCCAGGGTGCCGGGTTTGACGTCCGAGCTCTGGGCGCCCAGGCGCATGGTGCCGCCGAGGTCGCTCTTTTCGTCACGCTTCTGGATGGAGCCGTCGGCGTCCTGCCATTCGTCGATCAGGGCGATGACCTTGTGCGGAGCGTCGGGGTCGAACTCGGTGGAGTTCGCGCCTTCCAGGCCGGCCATGTGGCGGGCGTATTCGATGGTCGCGACCTGCATGCCCAGGCAGATGCCCAGATAGGGCACCTTGTGCTCGCGGGCGTACTGGGCCGCGAGGATCTTGCCTTCCACGCCGCGCTTGCCGAAGCCGCCGGGCACCAGGATGGCGTCGAACTTGGCCAGCTGCGAGATGCTTTCGCGGTCCAGCAGCTCGGAGTCGATGTACTCGATGTTGACGCGGGCATGGTTGTGGATGCCGGCGTGGCGCAGGGCCTCGTTGAGCGACTTGTACGAATCCGACAGGTCGGTGTACTTGCCGCACATGGCGATGGTGACTTCGGTCTTGGGGTTCTCGACCTCATAGACCAGGCTGTCCCAGCGCTTGAGGTCGGTGGACTTGGTGTTGAGCTGCAGCTTGGTGCAGATCAGCTGGTCCAGGCCCTGCTCGTGCAGCATGCGCGGCACCTTGTAGATGGTGTTGACGTCCCACATGGAGATCACACCGTACTCGGGCACATTGGTGAACAGCGAGATCTTCTCGCGCTCGTCGTCCGGGATGCGACGGTCGGCGCGGCACAGCAGGGCATCGGGCTGCACGCCGATCTCGCGCAGCTTCTGCACCGTGTGCTGGGTGGGCTTGGTCTTGAGCTCGCCAGCGGCGGCAATCCACGGCACGTAGGTCAGGTGCACGAAGGCGGTGTTCGTGGGGCCCAGCTTCAGGCTCATCTGACGAGCGGCTTCCAGGAAGGGCAGGGACTCGATGTCACCCACGGTGCCGCCGATCTCCACGATGGCCACATCGACCGCATCCGGCGTGCCGGTACCGGCGCCGCGCTTGACGAATTCCTGGATTTCGTTGGTGATGTGCGGGATCACCTGCACGGTCTTGCCCAGGTAGTCCCCACGGCGCTCCTTCTCCAGTACCGACTTGTAGATCTGGCCGGTGGTGAAGTTGTTGCTGCGCTTCATCCGGGTGGTGATGAAACGCTCGTAGTGACCCAGGTCCAGGTCGGTCTCGGCACCGTCATCGGTGACGAAGACTTCGCCGTGCTGGAAGGGGGACATCGTGCCCGGATCCACATTGATGTAGGGATCCAGCTTGATGAGGGTGACGGAGAGGCCGCGCGATTCGAGGATGGCAGCCAGAGAGGCCGATGCGATGCCCTTGCCGAGGGAGGACACCACACCGCCGGTGACGAAGACGTACTTGGTCATGTCTTGCAGCGTCCGATGCAAGAACGCTGTGGTGGTAAAGCGCGATTATAGCGAGGTCGCGCCGGGGGCCGCAGCCTCCGCTTCCAGCCTATCCAGCAATTGCAGCACAAGAGCTGCCGTATCGTCGGGCCGCTCGAAGGGATAGAGGTGCCCGCCTTCCATCCAGTGGAAGTTGTGACCGGCCAGGCGCTTGCTGGCCTCGGCTCCGGCCTGGCGCAGCTCCTCGGACTGCGTGCCCGCCACGAAGGCCACCGGGCAGCGCGGCGGATGGCGGCGCATGATGCGGTCGAAGGTGTGGGGCAGGGTGTTGTAGATGCGGGTCTCGATCTCGCGGCGGAATCCCAGGTGGATCTCCCCCTCGATCTCGTCGAAGCCGCTGGCGATGTAGTCGCGCAGCACGCGCTCGTCCCAGCGGGCGAACTTGTGCTTGCTGGCGAAATGCTCGAACACCACGTCACGCGAGGGCCAGCGGTGGCGGCGCTGGCTGGAGATCTTGCCGGGCGACACCCGCTCGATCAGCCCCGTCAGCTTGGCCACATGGATGCTGTGCGCCTTCCAGCCCGAGACCACCGGCGAGTCCAGCATGAGCAGGCCGCGCGCCAGGTCCGGCCGCTTGCAGGCCGCCAGCAGGCTCACGCCACCGCCCAGCGAATGCCCGGCCAGCATGACGGGGCCCGGCGTCTTCATGCGCGGGCGCACCTGGCGCTCGATGAAGTGGATCAGTTGGTCCCGCAGGTGCGGCCAGTTGCTGGTGACGGGGTAGTGCGGGTCGTGGCCCAGGCGGGGGATGGCATGCACCGTCCAGCCCGCCCGCTCCCAGGTCTCGAACAGCACACGGTAGCAGCCCGCGGGAAAGCCGTTGGCGTGGGAGAAAACGAGGTGGCGCTCGGCCGGCGCGGGCGGGATCTGGGACATGGAAGGGTTCAGGCGCGGACCAGTTGCTTCAGCTTGTAGAGCTGCTCCAGGGCCTCGCGCGGGCTCATGGCATCGGGGTCGAGATCATGCAGGGCGTCCAGGGCGGGATGGGTCGCCTCGGCGACAGCCGGGGGCGGCTCGGGCGGCGCCGCGAACAGGTCGATCTGCGAGTCAGCCTCACCGGCCTTGGCCTCCAGCGCCTCCAGCGTGGCGCGAGCCTGTCGCACCAGGCTGCCGGGCATGCCGGCCAGGCGGGCCACCTGAACGCCGTAGCTGCGGCTGGCAGGGCCGGGCTGGATCTCGTGAAGGAAGACGATGTCTTCGCCGCTCTCCGCTGCCGAGACGTGCATGTTCACCGCCTGCGGGTGCTTGGTCGGGAACTCCGTCAGCTCGAAGTAGTGCGTTGCGAACAGGGTGAAGGCCCGGCACTTGTCATGCAGATGGCTGGCGATGGCGCCGGCCAGTGCCAGACCGTCGAAGGTGGAGGTGCCGCGGCCGATCTCGTCCATCAGCACCAGGGACTGGTCCGTGGCACCGTGCAGGATGGCGGCGGCTTCGGTCATCTCCAGCATGAAGGTGGACTGGGCATTGGCCAGGTCGTCCGCAGCGCCGATGCGGGTGTGGATGGCGTCCATGGGTCCCAGGCGGCAGCTGCGCGCCGGCACGTAGGAACCCATGGCCGCCAGCAGGCAGATCAGGGCCACCTGACGCATGAAGGTGCTCTTGCCGCCCATGTTCGGGCCGGTGATGACCTGCATGCGGGTGCGGGCGTCGAGCCGGCAGTCATTGGCCATGAACTCGCCGGCGCCGGTTTCGCGCAGGCGCATCTCGACGACGGGGTGGCGGCCGCCCTGGATGTCGATGCAGGGCTGGGGCACGAACTCCGGCCGGGCCCAGCCCAGCGTGGCGGCGCGCTCGGCCAGGGCTGCCAGTGCATCCAGGCTGGCCAGGGCACGGCCCAGGCGGGTGAGGGCGGGCAGCTCGTTGATGAGTTCGTCGATCACCAGCTCGTACAGCGCCTTTTCGCGCGACAGCGCGCGCTCCTGGGCGGAGAGAGCCTTGTCTTCGAAGCTCTTGAGTTCCGGCGTGATGAAGCGCTCGGCGTTCTTGAGGGTCTGGCGGCGCTGGAAGTCCATGGGGACCTTGTCCAGCTGCCCCGTGGTGACCTCGATGTAGAAGCCGTGCACCTTGTTGTACTGCACGCGCAGATTGGCGATGCCGGTGCGGGCGCGCTCGCGGGCTTCCAGGTCGAGCAGGTAGGCGTCACAGTTCTGGCTGATGCCGCGCAGCTCGTCCAGCTCCTCGTCGAAGCCGGTGGCGATGACGCCGCCGTCGCGGACCAGCACCGCCGGCTCCTCGGCGATGGCGCGGCTCAGCAGCTCCGCCAGGTGGGGCGAGGCCAGCAGGCCTTCGCCCAGGGTCTGCAGCAGCACGCTGCCGGCCGCGGGCACCTGCGAGCGCAGGGCAGGGAGGTTCAACAGCGTGGCGCGCAGGCCGGCCAGCTCGCGCGGGCGCACCTGCCGCAGGGCCACGCGGGCCGCGATGCGCTCCACGTCGGAGACCTGGCGCATGGCCTCGCGCAGCCCCTCGAAACCCTTGGTGAGAAAGGTGTCGATGGCTTCGTGCCGCGCCAAGGCCTCGCTGCGCTCGCGCTTGGGATGCAGCAGCCAATGGCGCAGGGCGCGGCTGCCCATGCCGGTGCGGCAGTTGTCCAGCAGGGAGAGCAGGGTGGGACTGGCCTCGCCGCGCAGGGTTTGAGTCAGTTCCAGATTGCGCTGGGTGGCGGGCGGAAGATCCAGCAGCTCGGAGGCGCGCTGCACTTGCAGACTCTTGACGTGAGCCAGGGCGCGGCCCTGGGTGTGCTCGGCGTAGCTCAGCAGCGCCGCGGCGGCGGCCTGCGCGGCCGTCATCTCCTGCGCGTTCAGGCCCTGCAGGCTGGCCACGCCCAGTTGCTCGCAGAGCTTGCGCAGGCCCAGGGCGGTGTCGAACTGCCAACTGGGGCGGTTGGTGATGGGCAGGCGCGCAGCCAGCACGCCGGCGGGCTGGCGTTCGCGGTCCACCAGCACCTCGGCCGGGGACAGCCGGGCCAGCCACGATGGCAGTTCCTCGGCACTGCATTCCGCCAGGCCCAACTGGCCCTGGGTGAGCGAGAGCCAGGCCAGGCCCAGGGTGGGCTTGGCGCGGGCGCCGGTGCTGGCCACGGCCAGCAGAATGCTGTCCTGCTTGTCGGCAAGGAGTTCGGTGTCGGTTACGGTGCCCGGCGTCACCACTCGCACGACCTTGCGCTCCACCGGCCCCTTGGTGGCGCCTACCTCACCGACCTGCTCGGCAATGGCCACGGCCTCGCCCAGCTTGATCAGCTTGGAGAGGTAGGACTCCAGCGCATGCACCGGCACGCCGGCCATCACCACGGGCTCGCCACCGCTCTGGCCTCGCACGGTCAGGGTGATGTCCAGCAGGGCGTTGGCCTTGCGGGCATCGTCGTAGAAGACTTCGTAGAAGTCCCCCATGCGGTAGAAGACCAGGGTGTCCGGGAACTCGGCCTTGATGCGCAGGTACTGCTGCATCATGGGGGTGTGGGCGGAGAAGTCCTGGGCCGCTGGGGCGGCCTGGGCACTGGCGGCGCTGCTGGAGGCGTGGGCCATGTCGGCTTGCGGGATGCTGGAAAAGGGAAACGAGCCGCTGCGGGCTTGCGGGGCTGGCATCTTAGCGGCAGTGGGCGGTGAGCGTGCCTGCGCATGCGTCCGCATCCACGCTCCTGAGGAGGCGCTGGGCAGGGCCGAGGAAAAAAATCATTGAATACTGTATGCGCATACAGTATTCTTGCGCCATCACGAATCAAGGCAGGCACGCCACCCGGCGCCCCCTGCCACCTGGTCAAGCAATGCAGCGGGAGCAGCAGATGGCAGCGGTCAAGCGCATGAGTGTGAAGATGGGTCGGACGGTGGGACTGATGGTCGGCGGCCGCATGCAGGAGCCGGAGTCCTGGATCGTGGGCATTGGCGGTCTGACCGTGCTGGGGCTGGCGCTGGGCGTGCTGGGCTGAGTGTGGTGCCTTATTGGCCTTATGGCCTCGGGGCCGGCAGGGGGATGAAGTCGTCCTCGCCTGGCACTTTGGGGAAACGGCCCTCGGCCCAGTCCCGGGCCGCCTGCTCGACACGCTCCTTGCGGCTGGAGACGAAGTTCCACCAGAGGTGCCGGTGTCCATCCAGCGGCCTGCCGCCCAGGAGTACCAGTTCCGTGGGTTCCGGTGCCCAGGGCGGGGCGCTGAGCTCTAAGGCCGGATGGGGTGGCGCTGCGGTCTGGCTTGATGCCAAGGCGGTGCCGTCTTTGCTTGCTTCGTTGCCAGCCTGAACATCGCCGCCCCGCGTGCTGTCCTGGGCTGTGTGCAGCACCGCCAACTGTCGCGCTGGTAGCGGCGCTCCCTCAAGCAGCAGGTCCTGGCTGGGGGCGTAGAGGGCCCATTCTTCCGGCAGCTCGGCCCGCCAGTCGTCCAAGGCAAGGCTGGCCCCCGGCGCCAGGCTCAGGTGCAGGTACAAGGTGCCGGCCGATGCACGGACTGGCGACTTCAGCCCACCCAGCTGCCCCACCAGAATGCGGATCCTCGCCCCCGGTCGTTCCAGCACGGGCAGGTCCGCGGCAGCCACGTGCTGGAAGGCGGGTTCGCACTCCTCCTCCTCATGCGGCAAGGCGCACCACAGCTGCAGGCCGTGCATGGCGTAGCGGGCGCCTCGCAGGTGCTCGGGCGCACGTTCGCTGTGCACGATGCCTTTGCCGGCCGTCATCCAGTTGATGTCGCCCGGGCGGATCTCCTGGCGGGCCCCGGTGCTGTCGTGGTGGAGCAGAGCGCCTTCGAAGAGATAGCTCACCGTGCTCAGACCGATGTGCGGGTGTGGGCGCACGTCGTGGGCTGGATCGCCATGACTGGTGCTCGGGCCGAAATGATCCATGAAGATGAAGGGCCCGACGCTGCGCTGGGCCACCGCCGGCAGCAGGCGGGACACCTTGAAGCCACCGCCCAAGTCTTTCTCATGGCCGTGAATGAAGCGTGCTACTGGCATGTCGGTCTCTTTCATGAAGTCAGGTCGGGGCCTGGCAGGATTGTGGCTTGCTGGACTCCGGACCGCGCTGTCGCCGCGTGGCCGCCTCTCCTGCATTTGTACTCGCCTTGTAACCCGCTGAGGGTGCTCTTCTTGTAATATGGTTACCAACTTAACAAGGGTTGAGTTACATCGACCCGAGGCACAGACGCATGAACAAGACGCTGCAAACGGTGACCGCCCGCATCCGCGAGCGCAGTGCACCGGCCCGTGAACGCTATCTGGCCGAGGTGGAGCGCCTGGCGCACCGCAAGAGGGGGCCCGAGCGCATGGGCTGCGCCAACGTGGCCCACGCCTTCGCGGCCATGCCTGCCAACGACAAGCTGCGCCTCGTGGCCGAGCGCCCGACCCACCTCGGCGTGGTCACGGCCTACAACGACGTGCTGTCGGCCCACCAGCCCTACGAGCACTATCCCGAGCTGATCCGCGATGAAGCCCGCCGCCATGGCGCGACCGTGCAGGTGGCCGGCGGCGTGCCGGCCATGTGTGATGGCGTGACACAGGGCTTGCCGGGGATGGAGCTGAGCCTCTTCTCCCGGGACGCCATCGCCATGGGCACCGCCGTGGCCCTGAGTCATGACGTGTTCGACGCCGCCCTGCTGCTGGGCATTTGCGACAAGATCGTGCCCGGCCTGCTGATCGGCGCCCTGAGCTTCGGCCATCTGCCTTGCGTCTTCGTGCCCGCGGGTCCGATGAGCAGCGGCCTGTCCAACAGCGACAAGGCCAAGGTCCGTGAACTCTTCGCCCAGGGCAAGGTTGGCCGCGAGGAACTGCTCAAGGCCGAGTCGGCCGCCTACCATGGCGCAGGCACCTGCACTTTCTACGGCACGGCCAACAGCAACCAGATGCTGCTGGAGGCCATGGGCCTGCATGTGCCAGGTGCCGCCTTCGTGCACCCGCATGACGATCTGCGCGAGCAGCTCAGCCGGGAGGCCGTGCGCCAGGCCCTGCGCATCGCGCCGGGTGCCAACTTCACGCCCATCGGCCGCCTGGTGGACGAGCGCTGCATCGTCAATGCCATGGTGGCCCTGCTGGCCACCGGGGGCTCCACCAACCACCTGATCCACTGGGTGGCCGTGGCGAGGGCTGCGGGCATCTGCATCGACTGGACGGACTTCTCCGAGCTGTCCGCCGTGGTGCCCCTGCTGGCCCGCGTCTATCCCAATGGCAGTGCCGACGTGAACCAGTTCCAGGCTGCAGGCGGCCCGGGCTTCGTGATCCGCGAGCTGCTGGGGGCCGGGCTGATGCATGGCGATGTGCTGACCATCCAGGGGGCTGGCCTTGAAGCCTACGGCCGCGTGCCTCGCGCAGCAGCTGCCGGCGGCATCGAATGGACGGCGCTGCCTGCCGGGTCGGGCGATGACAGTGTCGTGCGCTGCGCCAGCGCGCCCTTCAGCCCGACCGGCGGCCTGAAGCTGCTGGAAGGCAATCTGGGCCGAGCCGTGATCAAGGTCTCCGCCGTGCCCGAGGATCGCCATGTGGTCGAGGCGCCCTGCCGCATCTTCAGCGACCAGGATTCCATGCAGGCTGCCTTCAAGGCCGGCGAGCTGGATCGCGACGTGGTGGTGGTGGTGCGCTTCCAGGGGCCGCACGCCAACGGCATGCCTGAGCTGCACAAGCTGACGCCGCCGCTGGCCGTGCTGCAGGGCAAGGGCTTCAAGGTGGCTCTGGTGACCGATGGCCGCATGAGCGGGGCCTCGGGCAAGGTGCCGGCCGCCATCCATGTCAGCCCGGAGGCGCTGGCCGGCGGACCGCTGGCCCGCTTGCGCGATGGCGATGTGGTCCGCCTCGATGCCGTCACGGGCGAGCTCCAGGCCCTGGTGCCGGCGGACGAATGGACCGTCCGCGAGCTGGCCACCATCTGCCCCGAGCAAGCATCAGACAATGCCACCGGCCTGGGCCGCAATCTCTTCGGCGGTTTCCGCCGCAACGTCCGCAGCGCCGAGGAAGGCGCCGTCACCTGGCTTTGATGGGCCGGTGCACAGCAGAGGAACCCGCATGAGCAATCAGACCCTGAACCTGGCCAGTCACGGCCCCGTGATCCCCGTCATCGTGATCCAGAAACTGGAGCATGCCGTGCCCCTGGCCGAGGCCCTGGTGGCCGGCGGCGTGCGGGTGCTGGAGGTGACGCTGCGCACGCCCGTCGCCTTGCAGGCCATGGAAGCCATGGCACGGGCCGTGCCCGAGGCCATCGTGGGCGCCGGCACGCTGCGCACGGCCACGGACGTGGCCGCTGCCAAGAATGCCGGCTGTCGCTTCGGCGTCAGCCCCGGCTTCAATCATGAGATCGCAGTGGCGGCCCAGGGGCAAGACCTGGCCCTGCTGCCGGGGGTGTCCACGGCCAGCGAGGTCATGCAGGCCAACGCGGCCGGCTACACCTTCCTGAAGCTCTTCCCGGCCGTGGCCGTGGGCGGCGTGAACCTGCTGAAGGCCCTGGCCGGGCCCTTCCCGGACGTGGCCTTCTGTCCGACCGGCGGAATCACGCAGGAGTCGGCCCCGCAGTTCCTGTCGCTGCCGAATGTGAAGGTCTGCGGCGGTTCCTGGCTCACGCCGCAGGACGCCATGGATGCCGGCGACTGGGGCCGTATCACCCAACTGGCCCGCGCGACGCACGCTTTGCGCCGCTGAGTCTCCCGGACCTGGCGCAAGCCGCAACGCTCAGCCCTCAGCCCTCAGCCCTGCCGCTGCTCGAAGATCAGGCAGGTGGTGCTGGCGTGTGCGTAGAGCTTGCCGTCATGCCCCACCAGGCGTGCTTCCGAGGTGGCGACCTGCCGGCCGCGGTGCGTCACTTCGCCGATGGCGCGGACCAGGGGGACCTTGTCCGTCAAGGCCCGCACCAGGTTCACCTTGAACTCCAGCGTCGTGTAGCCGCTGCCGGCTTCCAGCGTGGTGTGCACCGCGCAGCCCAGGGCTGAGTCCAGCAGGGTGGCGAACCAGCCGCCATGCACGGTGCCCAGGGGGTTGTAGTGGCGGAACTGCGGCTTGCCCTGGAAGACGGCCTTGCCCTTGGCCACCTCGACCAGCAGGAAGTCCAGGGTCAGGGCGATGGGCGGAGGCGGCAGTTCGCCGTCCAGCATGGCCTGCATCTGGGCCAGGCCGTCCAGCCCGGCCAACTGGTCCAGGCGCGCGAGGCCGGGCTCACCGAGCATGCGCTGGCGGACCTGGGCTTCCTCGTCACACCAGCGCTGGAGCAGGGCATCTGCATGGGTGGCGCTGTCGGTTCGGCTCATGAAGACTCCTGAAGGGCTTCAGCCCAGGGTGACGATGACGGGGGCGTGGTCGCTGGGGCGCTCGTTGCGGCGCGGCTGCTTGTCGATCTCGCAGGCCAGGACCTGCGCGCGCAGGGCTTCGCTGACCAGGATGTGATCGATGCGCAGGCCCTGGTTCTTGCGGAAGGCCAGGTTGCGGTAGTCCCACCAGCTCCAGCTCTTGGGCGGCTGCTCGAAGAGCCGGAAGGCGTCCACCAGGCCCAGTCCCAGCAGGTCCTGGAAATGGGCGCGCTCCTGCGGCGTGCAGTGGATCTGGCCTGCCCAGGCCACGGGGTCGTAGACGTCACGGTCCTCGGGGGCGATGTTGAAGTCCCCCATCAGCACCAGGCGCTCGTGCGTCTTCAGCTCGCTGCGCACCCATTCGCGCAAGGCCTCCAGCCAGCCCATCTTGTAGACGAACTTCTCGCTGTCCGGTGCCTGGCCATTGGGGAAGTAGGCACCGATGACGCGGACGCCGTCCACTGTGCCGGCGATCACGCGCGCCTGCTCGTCGCCAAGGCCGGGAATGTTCTTGACGACATCCAGGGCCGGCGTGCGGCTCAGCAGCGCCACGCCGTTGTAGGTCTTCTGGCCGAACCACTGCACCTGATAGCCTGCCGCGCCGATCTCCAGCGTGGGGAATTTGTCATCCGTGAGCTTGGTTTCCTGCAGCACCAGGGCATCGACCGGATTCGCCGCCAGCCAGTCCAGCAGCTGGGGCAGGCGCACGGCCAGGGAGTTGACGTTCCACGTGGCAAATTTCATGAGTTCGGGGCAAATGACGGGGGGAGCGACCATTGTCGGCCAGAACTGAGATTGCGTTGCCCCGGCGCGCTGCGTATGGTTGCACCACGGTGGAGCTTGCCACACCCTCCAGTGGTGCAGGACGCGCGCCGATGGCTGCAATCAGCGGGATAACAAGCCAAAAGGCTGGCCCGCCCAAGGGAGCGATTCATGCAGTGCTGTGCCTGCGGGCCTTAGCCGCCCGGCTTCAACTTCCACGTCTCCTGCCGCACGGCGAGCCTGGTGCTGGGTCGTCGTGACGGTGCATTCCTGCCCGGCAAAGCGAGCGGTGTGCCTGTTGCGCACCTGCTCCAGCCATCCCATGGAGAGAACCATGCAACAAGGCAAGGCAAGTTCGGTACGAGGCATCTTCGGCACGCTGTTTGCCGCGGTGTTCGGCATCTCGGTGCTGCTCCTGTGCTCGACGCTGGCGATGCGGCGCGCAGCGGAAAGCGTGGAGCGCACCACCCAGGCGCGCTACGACTCCTACCTCCTGGCAGACGAACTGAGGCAGAGCTCGGACGATCTCACCCGCCTCGCGCGGACCTATGTGATCAGCACGGATCCCAAATGGGAGAAGCAGTACTTCGAGGTGCTGGACGTCCGCAATGGCAGGCTCGCCAGGCCGGCGAACTACCAGGGCATCTACTGGGACTTTCGCGCTGCCGACGAAACACCCAGCAAGGGCAGCGGATCCCCCGTGCCCCTGCAGGACCTGATGAAGACGGCCGGTTTCACGGAGGCCGAGTTCGCCAAGCTGCGGGAAGCCCAGCAGAACTCCAACGACCTGGTGCGCACCGAGACCATCGCCATGAACCTCGTCAAGGGCCTCTACGACGACGGCAAGGGCGGCTTCACCAAGCAGGGCGAGCCGGACCTGGAGCGGGCCCGCGCCATGATGCACGACCTGGACTATCACCGCTTCAAGGCCAAGATCATGCGGCCGGTGGACGAGTTCCTCCAGCTGCTGGACCAACGCACGGCCCTTGCCGTGGCGCAGGCCAGCAAGCAGCGCAGTACCTGGGCCAATGTCTCGGTGCTGCTGGCCGTGTTGCTGGTGCTGGCCGTGGCAGCTCTGCTGTGGTGGGGCTACCGCGCCCTTCTTTCGCAGTTGGGGGCCGAACCCGCCCAGGTGCGCAGCATCGTGGAGCGGGTGGCGTCGGGTGACCTCAGCAGCCCGGTCGAATTGCAGGGCGTTTCATCGCACAGCCTGCTGGCCTCGGTATCCCGCATGCAGCATGCCCTGCGTGACGTGGTCGGGGCGGTGCGTGCCAGCAGCGACAGCATCGTGACCGGATCGGCCCAGATCGCCACGGGCAATGCCGATCTTTCCCAGCGCACCGAGCAGCAGTCCAGCAATCTGCAGCAGACGGCGGCCTCGATGGAGACGCTGTCAGACACCGTGCGCAGCAATGCAGACACCGCCCGCCAGGCCACCCAGCTCGCGGGCTCGGCCAGCGCGGTCGCCGAGCGCGGTGGCGAGGTGGTCAGCCGCGTGGTCTCGACCATGGAGGAGATCAACGGCGCCTCGCGCAAGATCGTCGACATCATCGGGGTCATCGACGGCATCGCCTTCCAGACCAACATCCTGGCCCTCAACGCTGCGGTGGAGGCCGCGCGTGCCGGGGAGCAGGGCCGCGGCTTTGCCGTCGTGGCCAGCGAGGTGCGCAGCCTGGCCCAGCGCAGCGCAGAGGCCGCCCGCGAGATCAAGAGCCTGATACACGACAGCGTGGGCAAGGTCGAGGCCGGCAGCCTGCTGGTGAACGAGGCTGGCAGCACCATGGCCGACATCGTCAGCCAGGTGCGCCGCGTCACCGACCTGATCAGCGAGATCAGCGCTGCCAACAGCGAGCAGACCACCGGCATCCAGCAGATCAGCAGCGCCGTGGGCCAGCTCGACCATGTCACGCAGCAGAACGCCGCGCTGGTGGAGCAGAGCGCCGCGGCGGCGGAAAGCCTCAGCCAGCAGGCTCAGGCGCTGATCGAGGCGGTGAGGGCCTTCAGGCTGGAGCCTGCGGCCTGAAACGAGGGCCTTGAATCAGTAGTGAAGCCAGGCTGCAATCCCGATCACGATGCCCACGCCACCCACCGCCAGGGTGGCCCATTCCATCCAGCGGCGGCGGGTCAGCAGGGCGATGGCGGCGACGGCGATGGAGACCTGCAGCGCCGTCGTGGCCTGGGCCCAGCGGTGGTGCTGGTGCAGTTGCTCCTCGCTCTTGTGGTCGAAGTCCGCGGATGCCTTCTCCAGGGCCTCGGCCTCTTTCTTGATCTCGTTCTTCTCGGTTTCGTAGCGCTCGATCTTGGCCTTGTACTTGGCCTTCTGCTCCTCGCTGGGTGCCAGGTCCATGGCAATCTCGGCGAGGTTCTGCTTGCTGCTCTTGGACTGGAAGTAGGCCCAACGGTTGGCCGCTTCGGTCTTCTTGATGGCCGCGTCGTTCTTGTAGAGCCCCGCATTGGCCTGCGTGGCGCCGCCCATGTAGGAGAAGAGGGCACCCACCGTGGCCAGGATGGCCGTGATCACGGCCAGTTGCCCGGCCATTCCCTTGGGTTCGTGCTGGGCCGCATGCTCCAGCTCATGGTCATGCGGGCCGTGGACGTGAAAGCCGCCTCCAGACATGGTCAATTCCTCCAGATGTTGTGATGCTGTTCAGCGTCGGCGCTCCAGGCGCACGAAGCTGTAGGCGAAGCCCTCGGGCTCGCCGGGGCGATGATGGTGAAGTTCGCGACTGCATTCGCGGAACTGGGCAGGGTCCCAGGCGGGGAAGAAGGCATCGGCCGGGCGCTGCAGCTCGAACAGCGTCAGCTCCAGGGCCGTGGCCAGGGGCAGGGCCAGGGCATAGATCTCGGCGCCGCCCATCACGAAGACCTGCTCGCCCGGCGTGCAGGCCGCCAGGGCCGAGGACAGCTCGGTGAAGACCTCGGCGCCGGGCAGCTGCAGACCGGCCTGGCGGCTCAGGACCAGATTGCGCCGACCGGGCAGTGGACGGAACTTCGGCGGTATGGATGCCCAGGTCTTGCGGCCCATCAGCACTGTGTGGCCCAGGGTGAGCGCCTTGAAGTGCGCCATGTCCTCGGGCAGTCGCACCAGCAGCTCATTGCCCAGGCCGATGCCACGGTCCAGGCACAGGCCGGCGATGAGGGTCAGGTCTTGCATGCGCAGCGCCCCGTCACTCAGACAGCCACCGGCGCCTTGATGGCGGCGTGGTGCTCATAGCCCTGCACCTCGAAGTCTTCCAGTGTGTAGTCGAAGAGGCTGTCCGGCCTGCGGCGGATGTGCAGGGTCGGGTAGGGGAAGGGCTGGCGGGCGAGTTGGGTCTGCACCTGCTCGAAGTGGTTGCTGTAGATGTGGCAGTCGCCACCGGTCCAGATGAAGTCACCCACGTCCAGGTCGCACTGCTGGGCCACCATGTGGGTCAGCAGGGCATAGCTGGCGATGTTGAAGGGCACGCCCAGGAAGATGTCGGCGCTGCGCTGGTAGAGCTGGCAGGACAGCCGACCGCGGCCGCCGGGCTCATTGGCGGGGGCCACGTAGAACTGGAAGAACGCGTGACAGGGCATCAGGGCCATCTTGGACAGGTCGGCGACGTTCCAGGCGCTCACGATGAGGCGGCGCGAGTCGGGATTGCTGCGCAGCTGTTGCAGCACGTCATTGATCTGGTCGATGTGGCCGCCGTCGGGCGTGGGCCAGGAGCGCCACTGAACGCCGTAGACCGGGCCGAGGTCACCATCTTCGCGGGCCCATTCGTCCCAGATGGTGCAGCCGCGTTCCTGCAGCCACTTCACATTGGAGTCGCCGCGCAGGAACCACAGCAGCTCCAGGATGATGGACTTCAGGTGCACCTTCTTGGTCGTCACCAGGGGGAAGCCTTCATTCAGGTTGAAGCGCATCTGGTGGCCGAAGACCGAGCGCGTGCCGGTGCCGGTGCGGTCGCCCTTGGCCACGCCCTGTTCAAAGACAAGGCGCATGAAATCTTCGTACTGGCTTCGAACGGGGTGGGTGGTCACGGCAGGGATCCGGGCCGCCTTGGGGCGGCATCAGGGCAGCAATCGAGGCAGCGTAGTTTATGCGAGCTTATGCGAGCCGCCGGCCGCTGGAGGGCGGCGTGCCGGCGGGATCGCCCTTCACTGGTTCGGGGCGCCAGCGGGCTGGCGGGACCACCTTGGCCTCAGCCGGATCGCCCAGGTAGTGCGGGGACATGATCTGCACGCCGAACTCGTTGAAGACGTCCTGGATCTCCGCGTGCAGCAGGCTCAGTACCTGGGCGCGCGGACCCGGCTCCGTGGGCTGGGCCTGCACCACCAGGCGGTACTCGACGTAGAAGTCCGACAGCGCGGTCTGGAATACGCGCGGCGCGGGGGTCTGCAGGATGCCCGGGGTGCGGGCCGCGGCGAGCTTGAGCATGGCCTCGACTTGGCGCCAGGCGGTGTCATAACCAATGGTCACCGTCGTGTCCAGTGCGAAGCCTGCGCCGCCGCCGGTGCGGGAGTAGTTGCGCGTGACGCTGCCGGCGATCAGGGCGTTGGGCAAGGTGAGTTCGTCGCCCTGGCCCGTGCGGATGCGGGTGGCGAAGGTGCCCAGCTCGGTGACCGTGCCTTCATGCTCGCCGATGCGCACGTATTCGCCGATGCGCAGCGTGCGCGTGTACATCAGGATCAGCCCGGCGGCCGCTTGCCCCACCACGCTGGAGGCGCCCAGCGAGGCCATCAGGCCGATGAGCACGGACAGGCCTTTGAAGGCCTCGGTCTGCGCGCCGGGGAGGTAGGGGTAGGCCATGGCCACGGCGAAGGCCCAGATGCCCAGGCGCAGCAGGCGGCGCGTCGGGCGGGCGGTGTCGGCGTCCAGCCAGCCCAGGTCGACGGCACCGGATTCGGCGCGCTCGAAGAAGGGGTCCAGGGCCGTGCTCAGGAAATGCGCGAGTACGAAGATGAGAATGGCCACCAGCAGCTGGGGCAGGGCGCTGGCGGCGCCGATCAGCAGGCCGCCCAGGGCGTCGCGCAGCATGGCATGGAGCTGCTCGCCCCAGACCCGTGTGTAGGGGAACTGGCGCAGGGCCCAGCCCAGCCACTCGTACACCAGCAGCAGCCACAGGCCGGCATGCAGCAGGCGAACGACCAGCCGCACGCCGTCTCCCAGGCGGTCCAGGCTCAGCAGCGTGACGCCGCTGACCTGCAGCTTGCGGGCCTGTGCACCCGCCCCACGTGCGAGCAGGCGCAGGCTGATCCGCGACATCTTGCGCAGGGCCCATAGCAAGGGCAGCAGCAGGGCCAGCGAACCCAGCACCCACAGCGCGGCGAGGCCCAGGCGCTGCCAGCTGTGAGCCTCCTGATGCTCGGCCAGGGCCTGCTGCAGCTGGGCCTTGGCGGCCTGCGCGCGCTGGTCCAGATCCGGTTCCGCGGAGGCGTCCAGGCCCAGGTCGCCCGGCATGAGGGTGCCGATCAGTTGGCCGTTCACGAGCAGGGCCCGCCCCTCGGGCGTGGGGCGCAGCTCCACCCGGTAATCGGGCGACTGCATCTCCAGCACGGCCTGCAGCTGGGCCTGTGCGCGCCGCTGCCGGTCGGCCGGGCTCAGGCCCAGCGAACCGGCGCGGAAGACGAGGATGTCGCGCCCCGCCAATTGCAGTCGCGGCTCGGCGAGGGCTGGTCGCGATGCCGGGAGCGCTGCCGCGACGGCCGAGGCGGCCGAGGCGGCCGAGGCGGGCGCTGCCGCCGACGCTTGGGCGAGCCCGGCCTGGGGCAGCGCCATCAGCAGCGCGGCCAGCAGCAGGCACAGGCCCTGATGAAGTCGGTCGAACAGCGATGGGATCTTGGGTAGTTGCGCGGGCAGGCAGGTCCGTGTCATGGGCGATCCGGGTGTCGTGGGCGGGCGTGGGTTCAGCCCGGCAGGGCGGCTCAACTCTACCCGCCCGGGGCCGCCTCAGGCGCCCGTCTGGAACTGCAGCGCGGCCAGCCGCGCGTAGATGCCGCCGCGCTCGATCAGCTCAGCATGCGTGCCCTGCTCAACGATGTGGCCGTGGTCCAGCACCAGGATGCGGTCTGCCCGTTGCACCGTGGCCAGGCGGTGGGCGATCACCAGGGTGCTGCGCTGGCGCATGGCCGCTTCCAGCGCTGCCTGCACGACGCGCTCGCTCTCGGCGTCCAGAGCGCTGGTAGCCTCGTCCAGCAAGAGCAGGGGCGGGTTCTTCAGGATGGCGCGGGCGATGCTGATGCGCTGGCGCTGGCCCCCCGAGAGCCGCACGCCGCGCTCGCCCAGGAAGGTCTGGTAGCCCTGGGGCAGGGCGCTGATGAAGTCATGGGCGAAGGCAGCCTTGGCCGCGGCGATGACCTCCTCGTCCGAGGCCTCCGGCCGGCCGTAGCGGATGTTCTCCAGGGCGTTGGTCGAGAAGATCACGCTGTCCTGGGGCACCAGCCCGATGCGCTGGCGCAGTGCCTGCAGTGGCAGCTGCGCGATGGGCACGCCGTCCAGCTCGATGCGGCCCAGCTGCGCGTCGTAGAAGCGCTGCAGCAGCTGCAGCACCGTGCTCTTGCCTGCACCGCTGGCGCCGACCAGGGCGACGGTCTCGCCGGGCGCAAGGCTGAGGCTCAGGCCCTGCAGGGCGGGCTTGTCGGGCCGCGAGGGGTAGTGGAAGTGCACATCGTCCAGCACCAGCGTCGCGCCGGCACGGGCGGGTGGCAGGGTCTGTGCCTGGGGCGGATCCTGGATGGGCGATTGCGCGCTGAGCAGCTCGCTCAGCCGCTCCATGGCGCCGGCCGCGCGAAGCACCTCGCCCCAGACCTCGGCCAGCACCGCCACGCTGGAGACCAGCAGGGTCACGTAGACCAGGGTCTGGCCCAGCAGGCCGGCACTCATGCGGCCCTCGATGACGGCCTCGGTGCCCCGGTACAGGCCGAAGAGCATGGCGCCGAAGGTGGCGGTGATGAGGAAGGCCACCAGCCCGGCGCGCACCTTCATGCGCTTGCGGGCCGTGTCGAAGGCGGCCTCGCTGGCCTGCTCGAAGCGCTGGCCTTCGCGGGCCTCCTGTGTGTAGCTCTGCACCACGGTGACGGCATTGATCACCTCGGCGGCGATGGCGCTGGTGTCCGCCACCCGGTCTTGGCTGGCGCGGCTGAGCTTGCGCACCCGGCGCCCCAGCAGCACGGCCGGCAGCACCACCAGGGTCAGCAGGCCCAGCACCGGCAGCATCAGGCCCGGGTTGCTCCAGACCAGCATCAGCAGGGCGCCCACGCCCATCACCACATTGCGCAGACCCATCGAGAGGCTGGACCCCACGACGGTCTGCACCACGGTCGTGTCGGTGGTGAGTCGGCTCAGCACCTCACCGGTCTGGGTGGTTTCGAAGAAGGCCGGGCTCTGCTTGAGCACATGCCGGTAGACCGCGTTGCGCAGGTCAGCCGTGACCCGCTCGCCCAGCCAGGTGACGCTGTAGAAGCGCGCGGCGGAGAACACGGCGAGCGTCACGCCCACGCCGAACAGCGCCCCGAAATGCCCGCGCAGGGCCATGACCCGCTGGGCGGGATCGCTGGACACCAGGCCCTGGTCGATCAACTGCTTGAGGGCCACGGGGAAGAGCAGGGTGCTGACGGCCGCCAGCAACAAGAACAAGCCGGCCAGGATGACCCTCCCGCGGTAGGGCCGCAGAAAAGGCCACAGCGCGGCCAGGGCCTGGGGCGGGCCCTTGGCCTTGTCGGCACCGGGGGCGCTGCGCTGGAGGGGGGCGGGGGAGGTGGCGACTGGGGTGTCCGACATGGGCTGGAGGCGTGCGGGCTGGATGCGGGCTTGCGGGGCGGCGGGCTTGCGGGGTGTGGCCGGGAACTGGGGCCAGACCCGCCAAATGCAAGCGGATCTGTGCGAAATGCAGCAATTTGGACGGAAACAGCCCCTGAACCACGCGGGAAGGGTGATGCCCCCGACTTCCGCAAGGATACTTGCCTGAGCAATAATTGCCTAGGCAATTGATATGAAGCAATCCAAACCACTCCCGCCCCCGGCCGACTTCTACAGCGCCGACACCTACCGCAGCCAGGACAGCATCGGCTGGCTGATGCACCGCACCAAGCAGTCCATCGTCCATCTGGCGGACAAGCGCCTGTGCCAGCACGGCCTCACTCACGCGCAATGGGCACCCATGCTCAAGCTGCGCCTGCACGGGCCGCACTCCACCGTGCAGCTCGGCAAGGAGCTGGACATGGATGCCGGCGCCCTGAGCCGCCTGCTGGACCGCCTGGAAGCCAAGGGCCTGGTGCAGCGCGAGCGCTCCAGCACCGACCGCCGCGTAGTCCAGGTCTCGCTGAGCGAGGAAGGGCAGCGGATGACGGCCGAGCTGCCTGCCGTGCTGTCCGAGGTCTTCAACGCCCACTTGGCTGGCTTCACCGAGGCCGAGTGGCGCACCCTGATCGAACTGCTGCAACGCCTGGTCGCCAATGGCGAGGCCTTGCGCGAGGCAAGCAAGGAATGAACCCGATGTACCCACACTCCCGACCTGGCGCGCTGCGCTTGTCCGCATTGCCAGCCTTGATGCTGCTCCTGGGCCTGATGACGGCCTGCGCTCCGGTGCCGCCGCAGCCGGCCGCGCCGGGGCGTCTGCAGGGCGAGGCCCTGGGCCTCAAGCCCGGCCCGGCTGCGGCAGGTACCGCCTGGTGGCGCGCTTGGGGCGACGAGCGCCTCAACGCCCTGATGGACAAGGCCCTGCGCGACGCCCCCAGCCTGGCGCTGGCCCGCGCCCGCATCGCCAAGGCTGGCGCCGCGGTGGACAACGCCGCTGCCGCCGACAAGCCGGTGACGGGCGTGGGGCTGGACATCGAGCGCCAGCGCTTCAGCGAGCACGGCATGTACCCGCCGCCTCTGGCCGGCAGCGTCCAGAACACCGCGACCCTGCAGGCCGGCATCAGCTATGACTGGGACTTCTTCGGCCGCCATCAGGCCGCCTTGCAGGCCAGCCTGGGGCAGCAGCGCGCCTGGCAGGCCGAGGCCGAGGCCGCCCGGCTGAACATCGCCAGCGCCGTGCTGCGTGCCTGGCTGGGCCTGGCTCGCAGCGTGAGCCAGGAGCAGTTGCTGCAGCAGCAGATCGTGCTGCGCCAGCAGGCCCTGGACCTGGTGCGCCAGCGCCGCACCGCCGGCCTGGACACCGACATCGAGCTGCGTGGCGCCGAAGCCCCGCTGGCCGATCTGCAGCGCCAGGCCCTGGCCCTGCAGCAGCTGGCCCAGGGCTACCGTGTGCAGTTGGCGGCCCTGAGTGTGCAGCCCCTGGATGCGCTGGCCGACTGGAAGCCCGCGCTGCCCGCCGAAGTGGCACCGGCCCAGGCACCCAACCTGGACCTGCTGGCCTCCCGCCCCGATGTGAGTGCCGCCCTGGCCCGCGTGGAGGCGGCCGGCTACGAGATCACCGCGGCCCGTGGCCGCTTCTATCCGGACCTGACGCTCAACGCCTTCGCCGGCTTCAGCAGCATTGGGCTGGACAAGCTGCTGGAGAGCGGCAGCCACCAGCTGGGCTTCGGGCCCTCGCTGCGCCTGCCCCTGTTTGACACGGGCCGCCTGCGCGCCGGTTTCAAGGCCGCCGTGGCTGAGCAGGACGCCGCTGTGGCCGCCTACAACGCCGCCGTGCTCGAAGGCGTGCGCGATGCCCGCGAGCAGTGGGAGGCCCTGCGCTCCCTGCAGGCCCAGCAGTCGCCCCAGGAGGCCCTGCTGCGCAGCAACGAGCAGCAGCTGCGCCTGGCCCAGGAGCGGCAGGCCGCCGGCCTGGGCAACCGCCTGCCGGTGCTCCAGGCCCAGCAGGCCCTGATCCAGCAGCAGCGCCAGACCCTGGACTTGCGCGCCCAGCAGCTCGACAGCCGCGTGCAGCTGATGCGCGCCCTGGGCGGAGAGGTCCCCAGGACAGAGCCCCGCGCCTGATCCATCGCCTGACCGGCCCACGCATTCCTGCGGCTTTCCCGATCCAGCCGCACCCCAACGCAAATAGCAGCACATCATGAGCCAAGACAACAGCAGCCCCGCCGCCACCGCCCCCGTGAAGAGCGGCAATCCGCAGCGCAAGAAGGGCCTGACCACCGTCGCCATCGCCCTGATCCTGGGTTTCGGCGCCTACAGCGCCTACGAGTGGCTGGTGGGCCGCCACTTCGAGAAGACCGACAACGCCTATGTGCAGGCCCATGTCGTGCAGATCACGCCCCTGGTGGGCGGTACCGTGCGTGCCATCCACGTGGACGACACCGACGCCGTCAAGGCCGGCCAGAAGCTGGTGAGCCTGGACCCGGTGGATGCCCGCATGGCCCTGGACCAGGCGCAGGCCCAGCTGGCGCAGACGGTGCGGGAGGTCCGCACCCTGTTCGCCAACAACGCCACCCTGCAGGCCCAGGCACGCAGCCGTGAGGCCGACCTTCAGCGCGCCCGCAGCGAGGTGGCCCGCCTCAAGGACGATGTCAGCCGCCGCGAGCCCCTGGTGGCCACCGGCGCCGTGGGCAAGGAGGAACTGGAGCATGCCCGTGCCCAGCTCAAGACGGCCCAGGCCGCTGCGTCCGCTGCCGAGGCCGCGGCCGAAGCCGCCCGCGAGCAGCTGGTCTCGAACCAGTCGCTGACGGATGGCACCGGCGTCGAGCAGCATCCCAATGTGCTGCGCGCCGCCGCCCGTGTGCGCGAGACCTTCCTGGCCGTGCAACGCAACGAGCTGCTGGCCCCGGTGGACGGCTGGGTCGCGCGCCGCAGCGTGCAACTGGGCCAGCGCGTGGCCGCCGGCACGCCGCTGATGAGCGTGGTGGGCCTGCAGCAGGCCTGGGTCGATGCCAATTTCAAGGAAGGCCAGCTGGCTCGCCTGCGCATCGGCCAGCCGGTGACCCTGGTGGCCGACGTCTATGGCGACAAGGCCGAGTTTCACGGCAAGGTCGTGGGTCTAGGCGCAGGTACCGGTGCGGCCTTTGCGGTGCTGCCGGCGCAGAACGCCACGGGCAACTGGATCAAGGTCGTGCAGCGCGTGCCCGTGCGCATCGCCCTGGACGCCAAGGAGCTGGCCGAGCACCCGCTGCGCGTGGGCCTGTCGATGAACGTGGCGGTGGACGTGAGCGATCAGTCGGGCAAGCCGCTGTCCGAGACCATCGCGGCTGGCAGCGCCACCTCGACCAAGGTCTTCGAGGACCAGGACCGCGCCGCCGATGCCGAGGTGCAGCGCATCATCCAGTCCAATCTGGGCCGCGCGGCCAGGCCGGCGGTTGCCACAACCAAGGCCGTGGCCAAGGCCCACAAGAGCGCTGACGCCGTCCACGGAAAGGCCTGAGCATGAGCGCTCCCGCCGCCGCCTTGGCGCCGCCGCCACCGCTCAAGGGTTCCGACCTGGTGATGGGCACGCTGGCCCTGTCGCTGGCGACCTTCATGAACGTGCTGGACTCGTCCATTGCCAACGTGTCGCTGCCGGCCATCGCCGGTGACCTGGGCGTGAGCCCGGTGCAGGGCACCTGGGTGATCACGAGCTTCGGCGTGGCCAACGCCATCTCCGTGCCGCTGACCGGCTGGCTCACCCAGCGCTTCGGCGCCGTGCGCCTGTTCACCACCAGCGTGCTGCTCTTCGTGCTGGCCTCCTGGCTGTGCGGCTTCGCGCATTCGCTGGAGATGCTGGTGGCCTGCCGCGTGCTGCAGGGCCTGGTGGCGGGGCCCATGATCCCGCTGTCGCAGACCCTGCTGCTGTCCAGCTATCCGCCGGCCAAGGCGGGCACGGCACTCGCCTTATGGGGGGTGACGACGCTGGTCGCGCCCGTGGTCGGGCCGCTGCTGGGCGGCTGGATCACGGACAACGTCTCCTGGCCCTGGATCTTTTACATCAACGTGCCCGTGGGCCTGCTGGCCGCGGGCATGACCTGGAGCATCTACCGCCAGCGCGAGACGCAGATCAAGAAGCTGCCCATCGACGGCGTGGGCCTGGCCCTGCTCGTGCTGTGGGTGGGCGCGCTGCAGGTCATGCTGGACAAGGGCAAGGAGCTGGACTGGTTCGCCAGCCCCGAGATCTGCATCCTGGGCCTGACGGCGCTGATCGGCTTCGCCTTCTTCCTCGTGTGGGAGCTGACGGACGAGCACCCGGTGGTGGATCTGCGGCTGTTTGCGCGGCGCAACTTCCTCTTCGGTGCGGCCACGCTGTCCATCGCCTACGGCCTGTTCTTCGGCAATGTGGTGCTCCTGCCTCTGTGGCTGCAGCAGTGGATGGGCTACACGGCCACGGACGCCGGCATGGCGCTGGCGCCGGTGGGCCTGCTGGCCATCCTGCTGTCGCCGGTGGTGGGCCGCAACGTGGCCCGGGTGGACCCGCGCTGGATGGCCAGCTTCGCCTTCGTGATGTTCGCCATCGTGCTGAAGATGCGCGGCAACTTCACCACGCAGACGGACTTCGCCACCATCATGATCCCCACCATCCTGCAAGGGGCGGCGCTGGCCTTCTTCTTCATTCCGCTGACCACGCTGACGCTGTCGGGCATCACGCCGGACCGCATCGCGGCGGCGGCGGGCCTGTCGAACTTCGTGCGGATCACGGCGGGCGCCATGGGCACCTCGATCTCGACCACGCTGTGGGAGAACCGCGCCGCGCTGCATCACCACCACCTCGCCGAGCGACTGGCGCAAGGCGACCCGGTCACGACCGAGACCCTGCGCCAGCTGCAGACCGGCGGCCTGAGCATGGAGCAGTCCCTGGCCTGGCTCAACCGCATGGTGGACCAGCAGGCCTTCACCCGCGCGGCCGATGACATCTTCATCGCCTCGGCGGCCATCTTCCTGGTGCTGATTGCCGCGGTGTGGCTCACCAAGCGTCCACCGCGCCTGGCGGCGCCGGTGGATGCGGGCGGCGCGCACTGAGGGCCGCTTGCGCCGAAGCAAAAAAGGCGGGGACTCAGCGGTCCTCGCCCTTTTCACTTGTTGCAGGCTCGTCTCCCTCGGAGTCCTTGGGCGGCCGGCCGCGCTTCGCCGCCGGCGCGGTGTCCAGGCGGATGCCGCGCCGCTGCAGGGCCTCCCGCAGCAGGTACTCGATCTGTGCATTGCTGGACCGCAGCTCACGTGCGGCCAGACGCTCGATCTCGTCCCACAGCTCTGGCGGGAGGCGAAGCAGGAAGCTCTTCTTGCCCGGGCTGGCCATGCAGGGCTCAGTTGTAGAGCGTGCCAGCGTTGACGATGGGCTGGGTGTCCTTGTCGGAGCACAGCACCACCAGCAGGTTGGACACCATGGCGGCCTTGCGCTCGTCGTCCAGCACCACGATCTCGCGTTCGGACAGGCCCTTGAGCGCCGACTCCACCATGCTCACCGCACCGTGCACGATGCGTTGGCGGGCGCTGATGATGGCCTCGGCCTGCTGGCGGCGCAGCATCACCTGGGCGATCTCGGGGGCGTAGGCCAGGTGGGTCAGCTTGGCGTCCAGCACCTCCACGCCGGCAGCGGCGAAGCGTTCCTGCAGCTCGGCCTTCATGGCTGCGGCCACCTCGTCCTGGCCGGCGCGCAGGGTGGTCTCGCCGTGGGCGAGGTCCTCGCCGTCGTCATAGGCGTAGAGGTTGGCGGTGTGGCGCAGCGCGGCCTCGGCCTGGATCTGCACATAGGTCTCGTAGCTGTCCACGTCGAAGAGGGCCTGGGCTGTGTCGCTCACGCGCCAGACCACGGCGGCGCTGATCTCGATGGGATTGCCGCGCTTGTCATTGACCTTCAGTGTGGGCGAGACCAGGTTGCGCGAGCGCAGGGAAAGGCGCTGCTTGCCGGCCAGGGGATTGGCCCAGCGCAGGCCCGGTTCGCGGTCCGTGCCAATGTAGCGGCCGAACAGGGTCATCACCCGGCCTTCGTTGGGCTGCTGCATGTACAGGCCTGCACCGACGAAGACCGACAGCACCATGCTCAGCACGGCCCCGATCAGGTGGTGGGCCACGACGGCCATGAAGGCGGCCAGGCCCCACAGCGCCAGCATGCCCAGCAAGGCCAGGTAGCCGTTGGTGGCGTGGGCGCGGCGCTCGGCCGTGGGGGCTTGCTGCGTGATCGAACGGACTGTGCTCATGAGGCCCTCCTGTGAATTAATGTGATATCACTTTAATTCCAGAATTGCTGTCTTGGCAAGTCCCCTTCGCCACGCAGCGCACATGCCCCCGCGTTCAGAGATTCGCCGCGAACAGGCGTTTGAGGAAGAGCTGCTTGAAGCTGTGCGCCTGGTCCAGGCCCAGGCGCTCCAGGTAGGCCTCGGGCACTTCGGGCAGGCCTTGCAGGCTGCGCAGGACCAGACCCACCAGCTCCACGGGATGGGTGCTGGCGTGCTTGAGCTTCTTCAGGGCGCGGACGATCTTGAGCTCGTCCTCCGTGAGGTCAGTGCCGAAGGGGAAGTCCGGCAGCAGGCCCTCATTGCGCCAGGGGCGCAGCAGCTCGCGCAGGGCCTCGGGTCGGTTGCAGCGCCAGGCATCCGGAAGTTGCCAGTCGGCGGCGAGCTTGCCGTGGGCCTGGGCTTCGCGCACCAGCTCGTCCTGGAAGCGGGAGTCGGCGATGCGGATCAGGGCCTGCACCACCTCGGTGTCGGTCCTGCCGCGCAGGTCGGCCACGCCGTATTCGGTGATGACGATGTCGCGCAGGTGGCGCGGGATGGTCACGTTGCCGTAGTTCCAGACGATGGAGCTGGTGAGGCCGTGGTGGTTGTCATGTGTGGCGCGCAGCATCAGGATGGAGCGGGCATCCGGCAGCGCATGGCCCATGGCAACGAAGTTGTACTGGCCACCCACGCCCGAGACCACCTGGCCTGATTCCAGGGCGTCCGAGCCGGCCGCGCCCAGCAGCGTCATCTTCATGGTGGTGTTCATGAAGCGGGCGTCGCGGCGCTGCAGGCGCTTGAGGCGCTCGCTGCCCAGGGCATCGCCGTAAAGCTCGTTGATGTAACCGATGCGGGTCATGGCGATCTGCTCGCGCAGGGGCTCATCCAGCTCGCGCAGGGTCTGGTAGAAGTCCCGAGGGCCCAGGAAGAAGCCACCATGTAGAAGGGCAGTCTGGCGCCAGCTTGTACCCAGCACCGCGCTCCAGGCCTGGAGGGTCTCGCTGCTGCCCAGTTCGGTAGGCAGCGTTCGTGCGGCCTCCAGCGTGAGGGTCTCGCTCAGCAAGCCCTGGCTTTGCCAATGCCGCAGTGCCGGGGCGTCCAGCGGCAGGGGCAGGGCGCCCAGGGTTTGCAGGGCCAGCAAGGTGCCCACGCTGGGGGTTTCGCTGAGCGCCCCTTCGAGCGCCAGGGTCTGCAGGGCCTCGTCCTGGAAGACGCGTCGTTTCACGATGCCGGCCCGGATCAGCTGCAGCAGGCCGTTGACGAACATCTCCGAGCAGCCATAGAGCCCCTGCTCGAAGGGCGCCAGCTCGCGTGTGGCGATGCCCTCCAGCGCGAGGCCGGCCAACATCTGGCGGAAGGCTGCCGGCCGCGTCTGTCGCACGATCAGGGCTTGAGCGATGGCGTCGCCCAGCGAGCCGATGCCGATCTGCAGCGTGCCGCCGTCCTTGACCAGGCTTGCGGCGTGCAGGCCGATGGCGTAGTCAGCCCAGCCGATGGCGGCATTGGGTGGAGCGAAGAGCTGGTGGCTGGTCGCGGGCGTCTCGACCAGGAGGTCCGCCAGGCCGGCGGGGACCACGGCAGGGCCGGTCATGAAGGGCAGCTGGCGGTTGATCATCAGCACAGTCAGCGGCTTGCGGCCCTGGGCGGCCAGGCGCTCGATGAGGTCCAGGCTGAGGTCCGGATTGCAGGAGAGGGACAGCTGCCGCCCGCCCGCGTCTGCCTCGTCACCGCGGCAGGCCACGGCCTGCAGGATGAGGTTGACGCCGTGGCTCATCATGTCCCGCACCACGAAGCTGTAGTTGGTGCAGACGAAGCCCTGCTGCGCCAGGGGGTTGCCCAGGTAGTCGCCGGTCTTCAGGAAGAACTCGTGGACCTCGATATTGGGCGGCAGCGCCTGCGCGCGGTGGTCCTTCACGTAGTCGAGGTCCGGGTAGTCGGCGAAGACCCGCTCGACCAGCGGACCCAGGAACTGCTGCTCCAGCTCACTCTTGCCCACCGGCTTCTCCAGCGACAGCGCGGTGAATATCTTCAGCCGACGCTCGGGCAGGTGGCTCACGCGACGATACAGGGCGTTCACCAGGGGGTTGGGCTTGCCCAGGCCCAGGGGAATGGCCATGACGATGTCGCCGGGCACCCGTTCGAGGATCAGATCGACGGCCCGCTCCAGGTCTTGGACAAGCGGGGCCGTACTGGCGAGGTGGGGGCTGAGGGGGGATGTCACGGAAGGTCTCCTCTGTTTGGCTGCAGTGTCTGCGCAGCCTGTTGTCAGTGGCTTGATATTTGGCAAGACATGACGTTGGTGACCGTCCCGCGCAAGGGGGGATTGCCGGGGCCCCTTGATCATGGTGCGAGGTGTCTGGAGGTGCGCGGAGTGTGCTGCAATATCGCCTGCAGTTTTCCCTGCCACTCCTTGCGCACCGCCCGCCTATCCGTTCATGTCCACGCCGCCGCCAGACCTCGAACACGATGCCCCCGCCTGGCTCCCCTGGTTCGGGCATTTCGTGACCCGCCGCGGGCTGTGGGCCGGCTTGACGCTGTTGTGCCTGACGGTCTGGCTGCTGGCGCTGGGGCTGTCCCAGTTGCTGATCACGCTGATGGGGCGTGGCGACCGGCTGGTGGCCACACTGTGTGCCTCGGCCTGCGCGCTGCTCATCACCGGGGTGTTCGGCTACCTTTTCCTGCGCCTGGTGCAGTTCCAGGACCAGACCCGGCAGCGGGTGAGTCACCACGCCACGCTGGATCCGCTCACCGACACCTTCAACCGGCGGCATTTCCTGCAACTGGTCGACCGCGAATGGTCCCGCGCCAAGCGCTACAACATGGATTGCGCCATGCTGCTGATGGACGTGGACCATTTCAAGCGCGTCAATGACACCCACGGTCACCTGTGTGGGGACCGGCTGCTGCGCGAGATCGCCCGCGTCAGCGGCGAGACGCTGCGGCAGGCCGACGTCCTGGCTCGCTTCGGCGGCGAGGAGTTCGCGGTCTTCCTGCCGCACACCGACCCCCTGGGCGCGCTGGACGTGGCCGAGCGCATCCGCGAGCGCGTGGAGCAGCTTCACTTCAGCTGGGAGGAGCGCGACGTGCCGGTGAGCGTCAGCCTGGGCGTGGCCTCGCTGCAGTATGAGCACCTGACCCTGGATCACCTCATCCACGACGCCGACGAAGCCCTCTACAGCGCCAAGGCCGCCGGCCGCAACTGCGTGCGGGCCAAGCTGGGGCTGCAGCCTGGCCATTCCAGTTACGCCCACTGAGGTCTCTGCGCCAGCGCGCTGACCACGTCCCCGATCAGCGCCCGATCAGCGACCCAGCAGGCGCTGGAGCTGCGCCAGGAGATGCAGCGGGGCTTGCGGTGACTGGCAGTCCAGCACGATGCGCCGCGGCATGGACCGCAGCCAGGTGATCTGGCGCTTGGCCAGCTGGCGGGTGGCCGCGGCGCCACGTTCCTGCAGCCCGTCGAAGCGGTCGGCGTCCAGGGCCTCCCAGGCCTGGCGGTAGCCTACGCAGCGCATGGAGGGCAGGCCCAGGTGCAGGTCGCCCCGGGCACGCAGGGTGCGGACCTCATCGACCAGGCCCTGGTCCAGCATCTGGGCAAAGCGCTGCCCCAGGCGCTGGTGCAGCCAGGCGCGGTCTTCGGTCTCCAGTGAGATCAAGGGCCAGTCCACGCCCGGGCTGCGCTCCTGCTGGGCATGCAGCTGGGACATCGTCTGCCCGCTGAGCTGCCAGACTTCCAGGGCACGCTGTATGCGTTGTGCGTCGTTGGGCGCCAGGCGCGCGGCGGTCACCGGGTCGATGCGGGCCAGCTCCTCGTGCAGGGCCGGCCAGCCCTGCTCGGCGGCGCGGGCGTCGAGCTCGCGGCGCACGGCTTCGTCTGCCTGGGGCAGGGGCGAGAGGCCGTCGAACAGGGCCTTGAAGTAAAGCATGGTGCCGCCCACCAGCAGGGGCAGGCGGCCGCGCGCCAGGATCTCTGCGGCCAGTTGCTGCGCACTGCGCGCGAACTCGGCGGCGGAGTAGGCCTCCAGCGGGTCGATGATGTCGATCAGGTGATGCGGCACTGCCGCCATCTCGGCCGCCGAGGGCTTGGCCGTACCGATGTTCATGCCGCGGTAGACCAGGGCCGAGTCCACGCTGATGATCTCGACAGGCAGGTACTCGGCCACCTTCAGCGCACAGGCAGTCTTGCCGGTGCCGGTAGGGCCGGCCAGGCAGATGGGCTTGAACTGCATGGCCGCCGGGGTCAGAATTTTTCCCAGGGCGCCAGGAAGCGCCACTGGCCGACGGGCAGGTGGCCCAGCGGGATGCGGCCGATGCGCACGCGCTTGAGCGCCGTCACCTTGAGGCCGACAAGCTCGCACATGCGGCGGATCTGGCGCTTGCGGCCCTCGCGCAGCACGAAGCGCAGCTGGTCCTCATTGGCCCAGCTGACCTTGGCCGGCTTGAGCTCCACGTCGTCCAGCATCAGGCCATGGTTGAGCAGGGCCAGGCCTTGCTCGTCCAACTGGCCGGATTCGTTCTTCACGCCGTTGATGCCCACGTACTCGACGCGCACCAGGTATTCCTTCTCGATGGTGGAGTCGTCACCGATCAGCTGCTTGGCGATGCGACCGTCCTGGGTCAGCACCAGCAGGCCGGTGGAGTCGATGTCCAGGCGGCCCGCAGGCGCCAGGAAACGGCTGTGGCCAATGTGGTACTTGATGCCGGCGGGATCGTCCTTCCAGTGGGTGTCGCTCTTGACCAGCACGGCGGCGGGCTCGTAGCCGTCCTCGGCCTGGCCGGACACATAGCCGATGGGCTTGTGCAGCAGGATGGTGACGCGCTGGGCCTGCTGCTGGCGGGCGGCGGGGTCGACCTCGATGCGGGCCTCGGGGCCCACGCGCTCACCCAGGGTGGCCAGGTGGCCGTCCACCTTGACCCAGCCGGCGGCGATCCATTCGTCGGCCTCGCGGCGCGAGGCCAGGCCCAGCTCGCTCATGCGCTTGGAGAGGCGCTCGCCCTCGGCGCTGTTGCTGCGTTCAGGCGCGGGCTGCGGCGTGCGTGGGGGCTGCTCGGGATGCGATCGCAGCGCGGTCTGGCGGCGCTGGTCGGGTCGGGCCGCGGCATCACGGCCGCGCACTGGACCGCGCTCTGGGCCGCGGTGCTCAGCGGCCTGCTCGTTGCGACGCGCAGGGCGCTGCTGGCCCCAGCCCTGGTCCTGGTCGGCATGGCGACGGGGGCCTGGGCCGCGATCATCACGCGCGCCATGGCCGCGCGAGGGCTCATGGTGTGAGCCATGCGGGCGGCGCTCGTCCGGGCGGCCTGCGCCATAGGCCTTGCGCTGCTCGCCGCGAGCGGGGCCACGGAATTCTCCGCGGCCTTCACCTCGGAAGTCGCCCCTGAACTCCCCCCGGGGATCGCCCTTGAGTTCCCCCCGGCTGGGGCCGCGGTCACCGCCGCGAAAGTCAGGGCGACCTGGTCCGCGGCCATCACCGCGGCCATCACCGCGACCTTCGAACCGGCCCCCAGAACGGCTTTCAAAGCGACCGTCGTCGCGGCCCTCGTAGCGATGACCGGCACGACCGTCGCCCCGGCCTTCGAAGCGGCGCTCGTCGTCTCCGCCGCGCGACCAGCCGCCGGGGCGATCGCCCCGATCAGTGCGATCACGACCCGCCGGGCCTTCGCCGCGGAAGGGCTTGCCGCCGGGTCTGCCAGGCTTGGCCCCGAAGCCGGGCTTGGCACCGGGCTTTCCGGGGCGGTCCGGCCGGCCCGGACCTCGCCCGTCATCATGGCGCTGCCCCTGGGACTGCGCCGTGCGGCGCTCCTCGAAGGCAGCCTGGCGCTCGGCACGCTCGGTCTGGGCCTGGGCGAGGGTGGGCCGGGGGCGGGAGACGCCGCCGCCGCGCACGGGAGGGCGGCGCTCGCCGGTCTTGCCCGTCTTGGTGCTGTCACCGGCGGGCTTCTTCTTCAGGGTCAGGGTGGCCATGAACGACTTTCTATGCAAGGGCGTATTGGACCATGGACAGGCCCTGGATACGGGTTTTCCTTGCCTCAGCGCCCTCGCAGGAAGAGCGCATCGAGTTCACGCAGGGTCAGTTGGCGCCAGGTGGGGCGGCCGTGGTTGCACTGGTCGGCGCGCTCGGTGCGCTCCATGTCGCGCAGCAGGGCGTTCATCTCGTCCAGGGTCAGCTGGCGGTTGGCCCGCACGGCGCCGTGGCAGGCCATGGTGGCCAGGATCTCGTGCTGGGCGCGCTCGATGGCATGGCTGGCATCGAACTGGGCCAGCTCGGCCAGCACGCCACGGGCGAGCTCGACCACATCGCCGTCTGCCAGCAGCGCCGGGCGCGAGCGCAGGGCCAGCACCTGGGAGGAGAGCGGGGAGATGTCCAGCCCCAGCGTATGCAGGGTCTCGGCCTGTGCCTCGGCTGTGGCGATCTCGGTGGGCGTGGCGGCAAAGGTGACGGGGATCAGCAGGGGCTGGGTCTCGATCCGGGCCTCGCCCAGTGCCGCCTTCAGTCGCTCGTAGACCACGCGTTCGTGCGCTGCATGCATGTCCACGATCACCAGGCCCTGGGCGTTCTCGGCCAGCACATAGACGCCCTGGATCTGTGCGACGGCGCGGCCCAGGGGCCAGTCGCCCGCGGGCAGTGGGCTTGGCGCGGGCATGGCCGCGGGGCTTGCAGGGCTTGCGGCGGGCGCTGCAGGGATGGCGCGGTCCGGGGCATACAAGGCCTGGACCTCGCCCAGGCCCAGGCTGGATTGAGTGTTGCTGCGCCAACTGGGCGTGCCGCCGTAGAGGCGGGGGGGCTCGGCGCGAGGCTGCTCAGGCGCGGAGGACTGGAACCAGGCCGGCGGCTGGCCCGGGGCCGGGCGCTCGCCAGGCACGGCGGCGGCAAAGGCAGCGGCGGCCTGCGGGCTGCTGAGTGCATCGCCTGGCGTCTCGCCGGCCTGCGCGCGCGACAGGGCCAGCGCATCCTGCACGGCGTAGCGCACCTGCTGGTGGATTTCCCGGCCGTCGCGGAAGCGCACCTCGATCTTGGTGGGGTGCACGTTCACATCCACCCGGTCCGGGGCAATGTCAATGAAGAGCACGTAGCTGGGCTGGCGGCTGCCATGCAGCTGGTCCTCGTAGGCGGAGCGGATGCCGTGGGCGATGAGCTTGTCACGCACATAGCGGCCGTTGACGTAGACGTACTGCATGTCCGAGCGGCTGCGAGCCGCCTCGGGCAGGCCGGCGCGGCCGTAGATGCGCAGCGGGCCGGCCTCGGCATAGACCGTGCGGCTGCTGCCGAAGAAGTCCTCGCCCAGCACGTCCAGCAGGCGCTGCTCGGCCGAGCCTGCGCGCCACTGCTCCACCAGCTTGCCTTCGTGCCACACGGCAAAGCCCACGTCGGGTCGGGCCAGGGCATGGCGGCGCACGGACTCCAGGCAGTGCGCCAGCTCGGTGGCGTCGGTCTTGAGGAACTTGCGGCGGGCCGGGGTGTTGAAGAAGAGCTCGCGCACCTCGACGCTGGTGCCACGCGAGCGGGCCGCGATCTTCAGCTCGCCCGAGCGCGCTTCCAGGCGGTGGGCATGCGGCGTGCCCTCGCAGCGTGTGGCAATGGCCATCTCGGCCACCGAGCTGATGGCCGCCAGGGCCTCGCCGCGAAAGCCCATGGTGGCCACCGACTCCAGTTCCTCCAGCGAGCGGATCTTGCTGGTGGCGTGGCGCTTGAGGGCCAGGGGCAGTTCCTCGGGCGGGATGCCGCCGCCGTCATCCTCGACCACGATGGCGCGCACGCCGCCGGCCATCAGCTTGACGTTGATCTGGGTGGCGCCGGCATCCAGGGCGTTGTCCACCAGCTCGCGCACTACCGAGGCCGGGCGCTCGACGACCTCTCCCGCGGCGATCTGGCTGATCAGTTCGTCGGGCAGTTCGCGGATGGCGCGACGAGGAACATCCTGGTGGGGCGGCAGGCTGGGCAGGGCAGGGGGCGGCATCTCTGACATGGCGACGGATTCTACGGAGGTGGTGATCGCATCCCCGCGAGGCCGCCATAATCGCCCGCCATGGAAATCCTCGCCCTGCTCATTGACTTCATCCTGCACGTCGACCGCTACCTCAACGACTTCGTGCTGGCCTACGGAACCTGGATCTATGCCCTGCTGTTCCTGATCATCTTCGTCGAGACCGGTCTGGTGGTGATGCCCTTCCTGCCGGGGGACTCGCTGCTCTTCATCGTCGGTGCCATGTGCGGTGCGGGCATGCTGGACCTGAAGCTGTCCATCGGCCTCATGGTGGTGGCCGCGGTGGCGGGCAACCAGACCAACTACGCCATCGGTCGCTACTTCGGCCCCAGGGTCTTCCAGTGGGAGAACTCCCGCTTCTTCAACCGCGCGGCCTTTGACAAGGCCCACGAGTTCTATGAGCGCCATGGCGGCGTTGCCCTGGTGATCGGCCGTTTCATGCCTTTTGTGCGCACCTTCGCGCCCTTCGTCGCCGGTGTGGCGCAGATGAGTCGCCGCAAGTTCACGGCCTACGACGTGGGCGGCGCCCTGTTGTGGGTGGTGGGGGTGACTTGTGTCGGTTACTTCTTCGGCAACGTACCCTGGGTGAAGCAGAACCTGGAGAAGATCATCTGGGCGATGATCGTCATCCCAGGCCTGCTGGTCATCGCGGGCGGCATTCGCGGCAAGCTGCGCAAGCCGGCCTGAGCAGGGCCACAAATGGATCGAAACCCGGGCAATCCCCGGGTTTCGGCTTTGAGAGTCGGCTGCCTTCGAACCCCGGGTGGCCTCGCATGCAAAGACGGAGACAACACAAGATGAAGACCTTTGCCCTCACGCCCCTGAACTGGGCCCTTGCCGCGGCGGCCTCGCTGCTGTCCCTGCACGGCGCCGCACAGGCAGAGACCCTGCTGCTGCGCCAGCCCAGCGTGTCCGCTGACCGTCTGGCCTTTGTCTATGGCGGCGACATCTGGGTCGCCCGGCGTGACGGCAGCGAGCCGCGCCAGCTGACCAGCCAGGCCTCGGCGGAGTACGCCCCCAAGTTCTCGCCGGATGGCCGCTGGATCGCCTTCACGGCCAACTACGACGGCAATCCCGATGTGTATGTGATGTCGGCGGAGGGCGGCGAGCCCCGGCGCCTGACCTGGCACCCGGGGGCGGACATCGTCAACGGCTGGAGCCCGGATGGCAAGCGCGTCCTCTTTGCCTCGGCCCGCGAGGTGGCCAATAGCCGCAGCAACCAGCTCTACGAGGTGCCGGTGCAGGGCGGGCCTGAGCGCAAGCTGATGAAGGCCGTGGCCTTCGAAGGCAGTTGGAATGCCGATGGCGAGCGCCTGGCCTATCGCCCCAACCGCAAGGCGCATGATGGCGCGGCCGGCTGGCGCCTCAGCCGGGGCGGTGCCACACCGCCGATCTGGGTCATCAATCTCAAGACTCAGCAGCTGGAGAAGGTCCCCCACATGCGGGCCACCGACCACACCCCGCTGTGGCATGGCGACGAGCTGGTCTTCATCTCCGATCGCAACGACGGCGCCGCCAATCTGTACAGCTGGAACGGCAAGACCCAGCAGCTGCGTCAGCTCACCCGCAGCAAGAGCTGGGACGTGCGCAGTGCCGGCCTGCATGGCAGCACGGTGGTCTACGAGCTGGGGGGCAGCCTGCACCAGCTGGACCTCAAGACCGGGCAAGACCTGACCCTGCGCATCACGCTGCCCGCGGCTGGGGCCCAGACGCGCGAGCAGTGGAAGGACGTCAGCCGCCAGCTGCAGGGAGCGCAGCTCTCGCCCACTGGCAAGCGCGTGCTGGTGACGGCGCGCGGCGAGGTCTTCAGTGTGCCGGTCAAGGATGGCGTGACCCAGAACCTCACCGGCAGCTCCGGCGTGCGCGAGAAGGATGCTCTCTGGCGCCCTGACGGCAAGCAACTGGCCTGGCTGCGCGACGCCGGCTTCAAGCACGAGCTGGTGCTTGCCGATCCTGCGGCCGGCGGCAAGCGCGAGGCCCATGCGCTGCCGGCGGGCTACTTCACGCTGCTGGAATGGTCGCCGGACGGCAAGCGCATCGCCCTTCAGGACAACCACCTGCAGCTCTACGTCTACGAGACCGAGGCCAAGGCCCTGAAGCCGGTGGCCAAGACGCCGCGCCGCAGTCAGTTCGACGTGAGCTTCTCGCCGGACAGCCGCTGGCTGGCCTACACCATCGTCGGTGCCAACCAGCTCAGCCAGATCCACCTGCACGACTTCCAGACCGGCCAGGAGCACATGCTCAGCGACGGTCTGGCCCATGCCGTCTCGCCGGCCTTCTCGCCCAAGGGCGATCTGCTGTACTTCGCGGCCTCGGTGAATGCCGGCCCGCGCCAGGTGGGCCTGGACATGAGCGTGGAGGACCAGCCGCTGCGCCTGGGCCTTTACGCGGCCGTGCTGTCCAGCGAAGGCCGTTCGCCGCTGTGGCCCAAGACGGCCGAAGAGGAAGGCCCAAAGACCGAAGCGAAGGACGGCAAGGACGGCAAGCCCGAGGCAAAGTCTGATGCCAAGCCGGAGGCCAAGGGCGACGCCAAGCCGGATGGCAAGGCTGACGACAAGGCCAAGCCCTCCACCAAGCCCACCCGTATCGACATCGCCGGCCTGCAGCAGCGCTTCGTCCCGCTGCCGGTGCCTGAGCGCTTCTACATGGGCCTGATGGCCGCGGTCGATGGCAGCCTCTACTACCTGGACCGCCGCCAGCAGGGCGTGGCCAATGAAGGTCCCGAAGCCGATGCCGGTGCTCAGGCCGAGCTGTTCCGCTTCGACATGGAAGAGCGCAAGCCCAAGTCCATCAAGGCCGGCCTCAATGGCGCCAGCCTCAGTGCTGACGGCAAGAAGCTGCTGCTGGAGCTGCCCAAGGGCAAGCTGGAAGTGGCAGATGCCGGTGACAAGCCCGATCCCAAGGCCCTTGACCAGAGTGGCCTGCGCGCCCGCATCCAGCCGCGCGAGGAATGGCAGCAGATCTTCAACGAGGTCTGGTGGATGGAGAAGGAGTACTTCTACGCGCCCAATCTGCATGGTCTGGACTGGGATGCCGTCTACAAGCGCTACCAGCCCCTGCTGGCCCATGTGCAGCGCCGCGAGGACCTCAACGAGATCCTGACGGACATGATTGGTGAGTTCCAGGTTGCTCACAACAATGTGGGCGGCGGGGACGTGCAGTCGGATGCGCCCGTCAGCGTAGGCCTGCTGGGCGCCGATGTGGAGCCGCATGAAGGCCGCTGGCGCCTGTCCAAGGTCTATGCGGGCGACCGCTGGAATCCCTTCCTCAAGGCGCCTCTGGCCATGCCGGGCCTGAACGTGAAGGCGGGTGACTACGTGCTGGCCGTCAACGGCCAGCCGGTGGACGCCGGCCAGAACTTCTTCCGCGCTTTCGAAAACACGGCCGGCAAGCAGACCACGCTGACTCTGGCCGACAACCCACGCGGCGAGAAGAGCCGCCAGGTGGTGGTCGAGCCGGTCAGCCGCGACGCCGGGTTGCGCCAGTGGGACTGGATCGAGTCCAACCGTGCCCATGTGGCCGCCAAGACGGGCGGCAAGGTGGGCTACATCTACCTGCCGGACACCGGGCGCAACGGTTTCGAGTACTTCAACCGCCAGTTCTTCGCCCAGTCGGACAAGGAAGCGCTGATCATCGACGACCGCCGCAATGGTGGCGGCCATGCGGCCAACTACATCCTGGATGTGCTCAAGCGCCCCTATCTGTCGGGCTGGAAGGACCGTGACGCCATGGTCTTCAACACGCCTGGCAGCGCGGTCTATGGCCCCAAGGTGATGCTTATCGACCAGGACGCCGGTTCCGGTGGCGACTACCTGCCCTGGGCCTTCAGGCGCTTGGGCCTGGGCCCGCTGATCGGCACCCGCACCTGGGGCGGGCTGATCGGCATCTCGGCCAATCCGCCGTTGATCGACAACGGCTTCCTGACGGTGCCTTTCTTCCGATTCTTCACGCCGGACGGCGAATGGCGCATCGAGAACGAAGGCACGGTGCCGGACATGGAGGTGGATCTGGACCCCGTCGGCGTCAATCGCGGCCATGACAGCCAGCTGGAGGCCGGCATCGCCGAGGTGATGAAGCGCCTGGCCAGCTACAAGCCAGTGGACCTGAAGAAGGCACCGGCCCTGCCGACCGAGCTGGGCAAGTGAGTGAAGGGCCCGTGACAGCCAAGTTAAACCCTGATGCCGGTTGAGTATGTTGAAAATATACTGATCGCCACGTGCCGCAGTTCTGTCCATGCAGGCTGCGGCACTTTCACATCCGCACCCAGCAGCCGAACCCACCGCTCCGCACATCAGGTGCCCCTGCCTGTACCGCGGATGACTCACAGAAAGCCTTTCATGCGTACACCCACGAGCATCCCCTCCGCGCCGCGCCGCCGCTTGGTGCAGCTGCTTGCCCTGTCCACCCTGTCGCTGGCCGTCGCGGGCAGCGCGCAGGCGGCGGACGCCGCCTATCCCGCCACGCAGAAGCGCCCGGTACAGGACCAGTTCCATGGCACGACCGTCAGCGAGGACTACCGCTGGCTGGAGGACTTCGAGAGCCCCGAGGTCAAGCAGTGGGTGGCCGCTCAGAACGCGCTGACCCGCGCACGCCTCGATGCCATCCCCGGCCGTGAGGCCTTGGCCGCACGCATCAAGGAGCTGGTCATGACCCGCCCCACCGGCTACGGCAGCCTGGGTCGCTACGGCAAGCTCTGGTTTGCCATGAAGTACGAGCCCGGCCGCCAGCAGCCGCGCATCGTGGTGATGGACAGCCCCGACAAGCCGGGGACCGAGCGCGTGGTGCTGGACCCGGTGCAATTGGCCGCCGACGGCAGCCTGGCCATCGACTGGTTCAAGCCCTCGCCGGACGGCAAGCGCCTGGCTGTCTCGCTCAGTGAGAAGGGTAGCGAGCGCGGCAGCCTGCACCTCTATGACGTGGCCAGTGGCAAGCCCGTCGACGTGGTGATCCCGCGCGTGCAGTTCCCCACCGGCGGCGGCTCCGTCAGCTGGCAGGCCGATGGCAAGGGTCTGCTCTACACCCGCTACCCGGCACCCGGCGAGCGTGCTGAGGGCGATGCCATGTTCTTCCAGCAGGTCTGGAGCCACCGCCTGGGCGAGCCTCTGTCCAAGGACCGCCGCGTGCTGGGCGAGGGCTTGCCGCGCATTGCCGAGACCTTCCTGGCCAGCGGCCCCAAGGGTCTGCAGATCGCCCAGGTGCTCAACGGCGACGGCGGCGAGGAGGCCTTCTGGCTGCAGCAGCACGGCGGGCGCTGGCAGCAGCTCTCCGGCTTCCAGGACGGTGTCAAGGGACTGCAGGCCGCGGCCGATGGATGGCTCTACCTGCTCTCCACCCAGGGCGCGCCCAAGGGTCAGGTCTTGCGCCTGAAGCTGGGCCAGCCCCTGGCGAAGGCCGAGGTCCTGGTGCCCGAGGCCGAGGGCACGCTGACCCAGTTCAAGCTGCTGGACGGCCAGCTCTACCTGAGCTACCTCCTGGGCGGCCCCTCGGAGCTGCGCCGCTTCGACCTCAAGACCCGCAAGAGCGAGGTCCTGCCCCTGCCGGCCATCGCCAGCGTGGACGCGCTGGTGAAGGGTGACAAGGGCGAGTTGCTGGCCTCGGTGCAGAGCTACACCCAGCCCCAGGCCTGGTACCGCGTGCACAAGGACGGCCACCTGGAAGTCACCGCCCTGGCCCAGAAGTCCAATGTTGACTTCAGCGACGTGGAGGTGCTGCGCGAGTTCGCCACCTCCAAGGACGGCACTCGCGTGCCGCTCAACATCCTGCGCCCCAAGGGCATCAAGCTGGATGGCAGCAACCCCGTGCTGCTGTACGGCTACGGCGGCTACAGCGTCAGCCAGACGCCGGGCTTCAACGCCCTGCGCAAGGTCTGGCTGGAGCGCGGCGGCGTGATGGTGATCGCCAATCTGCGCGGCGGCGGTGAGTATGGCGAGGCCTGGCACCTGGCGGGCAACCTGACCCGCAAGCAGAACGTCTTTGACGACTTCATCGGCGCGGCCGAACACCTGATCGCCCGCGGCTACACCAAGCCCGAACGCCTGGCCATCCAGGGCGGCAGCAACGGCGGCCTGCTGATGGGGGCTGCCCTGACGCAGCGGCCAGAACTGTTCCGCGCCGTGCACGCCTCAGTAGGCATCTACGACATGCTGCGCGTGGAGCTGGACGCCAACGGCGCCTTCAATATCACCGAGTTCGGGACGGTCAAGGACGAGGCCCAGTTCCGCGCCCTGCTGGGCTATTCGCCTCTGCACAAGGTCAAGGACGGCACGCGCTACCCGGCCGTGCTGTTCACCACGGGGGACCACGACGGCCGCGTGAACCCCATGCAGTCCCGCAAGATGGTGGCGCGCCTGCAGGCGGCGCAGTCGGCCTCCATGGCTGAGCGGCCCATCTTGCTGCGCACCAGCGCCAATGCCGGCCACGGCATGGGCTCCTCGACCAGCGAGGTCATCGCCGAGCGCACCGACAGCTACAGTTTCCTGATGGACCAGTTGGGCATGCCGCTGCAGAAACCTTGAGCGAACGAGGCCGGACTGCCACGGCGGGCCGGCCCTGTCTTGTGGCGTTCAGGTCAGGCTGCGGTTGCGCGCCAGCGGCGGATTCTTCGCGAAATAGCGCGAGATGCCCGTGGCGATGGCCTCCACCAACTGCGCCTGGTAGGCCTCGCTGCTGAGCTTGGCCTCTTCCTCGGGGTTGGAGATGAAAGCGGTCTCCACCAGGATGCTGGGGATGTCCGGCGCCTTCAGCACCGCGAAGCCGGCCTGCTCGACCCGCGGCTTGTGCAGCTTGCCCACACGGCTGATCTGACCCAGGACCTCCCCGCCCAGCTTGAGGCTGTCCTTGATCTGGGCGGTGGTGCTGAGGTCCAGCAGGGTGCGCAGCACCGAGGCGTCCTTGACCTTTGTGTTCACGCCCCCAATCAGGTCGGCGGCATTTTCCTTGTCCGCCATCCAGCGGGCGGCCGCGCTGCTGGCGGCGCCGTCGCTGAGCGCGAACACGCTGGCACCCCGGGCCTGCGGCGTGAAGAAGGCATCGGCATGCAGTGAGACGAAAAGGTCCGCCTGCACACGGCGGGCCTTGCGCACGCGCTCGTGCAGGGGCACGAAGAAGTCGGCGTCGCGGGTCATCATGACCCGGATGTTGGGCTGCTTGTCCAGCCGGGCGCGCAGCTTGAGACCGATGGCCAGCACCACGTCCTTTTCCTTCAGACCGCTGGGGCCTACGGCGCCCGGGTCCTCGCCGCCATGACCAGGGTCCAGGGCGATGACGATGAGGCGGTCCAGCTGCTGCTTGGTCATGGCGGGTGGCGGCAGCGGGGCAGGGGGCTGGGCGAGGACAGGCGGCGCGCTGGCCGCGGGCAGGCGCCCGGGGGCCGAGGCGGGTTGGGCGGGCTGGGCAGGCGGGGAGGTGCGCGTGGGTGATGTGGATTCGGGCTTGTCCAGCTTGGCGATCAGCTCGCCCAGGGCGTCCTGCACCGACTGCGCCGCGGCCTTCTCGGCGGCCTCTTTCTCGCGGATCAGTACCAGCAGCGGGTCACGCTCCTGTACGGGGTAAAGGTCCAGTACCAGTCGGTGTTTGTAGGCCGCCACCGGCTGCAGAGTGAAGACCTGCGGCGCTACCGCCTGCTTGAGGTCCAGCACGATGCGCACCACGCGCGGCTGGTTCTGGCCCACGCGCAGGCCCTCGATGAAGGGATCGTCCGAGCGCACCTTGCCCAGCAGCTCGCGCAGCCCCGGGCTGAGGTCCAGGTCGTCGACGTCGATCACCAGGCGGTCCGGCCCGCTCACCAGGCTGTGGCGGGCGACCAGGGGCTTGTCGGATTCGATGGTGATGCGGGTGTAGTCCTGGGCCGGCCAGATGCGCACCGCGACGATAGTGGCAAGACCTGGCCCCGCCAGCAGCTGCGTCGGCGCTTGCAGCATCAGGGCCATGCCGCCCATGCGGCGCAGTGCCGAACGGCGTTCGGCAGACAGGGCAGGGCGGCTCATGCGCCGGCTCCCGGGGCCAAGGCAGCCAACAGCGACTGCCCCAACGGCGTGTGGGCGTCCATGCGCAGATGGCGGCTGTCGTCGTCGGCCATCGTCAGGTGCAGGGCCAGGTCCGGCACGGGCAGCATGCCAGCGGCTTTCTCGGGCCACTCTGAGAGCTTGAGGCCGGGGCTGGTGAAGACCTCGCGGAAGCCGGCGTCCTCCCACTCGCGCGGGTCGCCGAAGCGGTAGAAGTCGAAATGGCTGACGACGCCCGTGCCGCCGTGCTCGGCCAGCTCATAGCTTTCCATCACGGCGTAGCTGGGGCTCTTGATGCGGCCCTGCACGCCCAGCGCACGCAGCAGATGGCGCACCAGCGTGGTCTTGCCGGCGCCCAGGCTGCCGTGCAGCTCGATGGAGGCGTTCATGAGGCCCGGGGCCCGTGCCAGGTCTTGCGCGAAACGTTCGCAGGCGGCCTCGTCCGGCCAGCGCAGCTCGCGGGTTTCTAGAATGGCCAAATGCAGCAAACTCCCCAGAAGACTCTCGACCCCCAGGCGGTCATGCAGCAACTGCAGGCCTGGGCGCATGAGCTGGGATTCTCACAGATTGGCGTGGCCGATATCGACCTCAGCAGTGCCGAGGCGGGGCTTCTGGCCTGGCTGGAGGCCGGATTCCACGGCAGCATGCACTACATGGCCAGCCACGGCCTCAAGCGCGCCCGGCCGGCAGAGCTGGTGCCGGGCACCCTGCGCGTGCTGACGGCGCGCATGGACTACCTGCCCGCCGCGCTCGGCCCCGAATGGCGTCGCATCGAGTGGCAGGGCCTCGCAGACCCCTTGCGCGCCCAGGTGTCGCTCTATGCGCGGGGCCGGGACTATCACAAGGTCCTGCGCCAGCGCCTGCAGCAGTT
The DNA here is from genome assembly GCF_051857535.1 of Roseateles sp. DB2. Taxonomy (NCBI): domain Bacteria; kingdom Pseudomonadati; phylum Pseudomonadota; class Betaproteobacteria; order Burkholderiales; family Sphaerotilaceae; genus Roseateles; species Roseateles sp. DB2. The sequence continues at coordinate 395,355 of NZ_JBPZGY010000004.1, forward strand.
GGCGGACCGGCTGGGGCAACTGCTAGGCCCCTTCGGCCACCGAGTCTTCACGGACTCGGCGCCGGTGCTGGAGGTGGAGCTGGCCTCGCGCTCGGGCCTGGGCTGGCGCGGCAAGCACACGCTGACGCTCTCGCGCGACGCGGGCTCCATGTTCTTCCTGGGCGAGATCTATGTGGATCTGCCGCTGCCCCTGAGCGCGGCCAACAGTGGCCACTGCGGCCAGTGCCAGGCCTGCCTGGAGGTCTGCCCCACGCAGGCCATCGTCGAGCCCTACCGGGTCGATGCGCGCCGCTGCATCTCCTACCTCACCATCGAGCACGACGGCGCGATTCCCCTCGAGCTGCGCCCGCTGATAGGCAACCGCATCTACGGCTGCGACGACTGTCAACTGGTCTGCCCCTGGAACAAGTTCGCCCGCCGCAGCCCGGTACCTGACTTCGACACCCGCGAGCAGTTCACTGCGCCGGGTCTGCTGCAGCTGTGGTCATGGACGGAAGCCGAGTTCCTGCGCCGTACCGAGGGCTCGGCCATCCGCCGCATCGGCCACTGGCGCTGGCGGCGCAATCTGGCGGTGGCCATGGGCAATGCCCTGAGGCAAGACCTGTCCCCCGCGGATCGGCAGGCCCTGCTGGCGGTCCTGGCGGCGGCCCTGCCCGAGGCGGATGAGGTGCTGGCCGAGCACCTGCGATGGGCTAGCCTGCAAGCCGGGCCTGGACCAGCAGCCACAGCGGCAGGCTGACCATCCCCAGCAGGGTGGACAGCGTGATCAAACCCGCCACAAAGGGGCCGTTTCCGCCCATGCGCACCGCCAGCACATAGCTGCTGGACGCCGTCGGCAGGGCCGCGAAGGCCATCAGCATGGAGGCCTGCGCGGCTGGCAGGGCGAGGCCCTGGATCAGCGCCAGCGCCACCAGTGGCAGGGCCGCATGGCGGATGAAGAGCAGGGCGCCCGCCAGCCCCGGCGCATCGCGCAGGGCGCCGAAGCGCAGGCCCGCGCCCACGGCCATCAAGCCCAGGGGCAGTGCGGCCACGCCGATTTTCTGCAGGCTCACGGCAGCGGGCTCAGGCAGGCGCAGGCCGCTGAGATTGGCGATGAGCCCCAGCACCGTCGAGACGATCAGCGGATTGCGCACCAGCTCCCTCAGATAGCCATGGCCGCCATGCCGGGCCAGCGGCCAGACGGCCGCCACATTCGCCAGCGGCACGCACAGCGCGATCAGCAGGGCGATCCAGGCCACGCCCTGCGCCCCCTGCAGGCGCTCCGCCAGTGCCAGGGCCACGAAGGAGTTGAAGCGAAAAGCCACCTGGGCGCCCGAGGCATGGTTCTGTGCATGCATGCCAGGCCACAGCCTCAGGGCATAGGCCAGGACTACGCCGCTGAGCAGCACCGCCACGCCGGCGCCGGCCAGGGCCAGGGTTTCGCCCGGCCGAAGCTGGCTGCGGGAGATGGAGTTGAACAGCAGCACCGGAAACAGCAGGTAGTACACCAGCCGCTCCACGCTGCTCCAGACCGGGCGATCCAGCGAGGTGTAGCGGCACAGCGCGAAGCCGACGGCGATCAGCAGGAAGTCGGGGAGCAGGAGCAGCAGGTCGGGCATGGATCCAGTGTGCCAGGGTGGCCTTGACATGGGCCTTGCAGCGGCAGCTGTTGCCGTGATGACGCGCAGTACTGACGCCAGGGGCCGGCCACTTTCTCGGTCACTTCCCTGCCCGTGGGGCAGCACCTTATCATCCACCGGCACCTGCCCGGACCTCTTGCGCCAGCACCATGAGCCCCATCAGCGACAGCACCGACGCCTACGCTCGCACGCGGTTCCCACTCCACGGCCGGGTGCTGATCCGGGGCGAATGGCCCTTCCTGCTGAATTTTGCGGAGGGGCCTTTCAACAAGGAGCTGGTGCAGGCCCTGGGGCAGTTGCTGGCGGTGCACGTCCCGGCGCTGCAGGCGAAAGGGCCTTGGGTGTTGCTGGCAGTCATTGGCTACAGCACGCTGGCCACGGATGAAGCCTTGAGCACCTTCACCGGCCTGCTCCGGCAACTGGTGGTCTCGGGCATGGCGCCGCGGGCCGTCGCGCATGTGACCGCGCCTGAGGTGGAGGGCTCCGGCCTGATGGATGAGGCCATGGCCCGCTGCTTTGACGTTGCCGGCATTCCCTTCGCAGGCTTTCGTGAGGAGGCGCCTGCACGGAACTGGCTGGAAAGCCAGTTGGCTGGCGACTGAGCGTCCAGCGAACGGCCTCAGCTGGGTTCGGCCGTACTGCCCTCCAGCTGGCATAGACTGGCGCTTCCCTGCAGTCAGCCCACGAGAGGAGCTCCATGAGCCGTCGCACGATTCTCAAGCACATTCCCCTGGCCTTGGCCGTCCTTGCCTCGCCCGCAATGGTCCTGGCCCAGGCCTATCCCAGCAAGCCGGTGAAGCTGGTCGTGCCTTTTGCGCCGGGCGGCACCACGGACATCGTGGCCCGGGTGGTGGCCGAGAAGATCAACGGCCCCCTGGGCCAGACCATGGTGGTGGAGAACAAGGCCGGCGGCGGCGGCAAGGTGGGGGCCAACGAGACGGCCAAGTCCGCACCGGATGGCTACTCCCTGGGCATGGCTACGGTCTCGACCACCGCGGCCAACCCGGCCATCGACCCCAAGATCCCCTACAACCCGCTGACCGACTTCACGCCCATCATCAACGTGGCGGCCACGCCCAATGTGATCGCGGTGCATCCGAGCTTCCCTGCCCGCGACTACAAGGGCTTCGTGGCTGAGCTCAAGAAGAACCCGGGCAAGTACAGCTATGCGACCTCAGGCACGGGCGGCATCGGCCACCTGCAGATGGAGCTGTACAAGTCCCTGGCCGGCGTCTTCGTGCTGCACATCCCTTACCGTGGCGCGGGCCCGGCCCTCAACGACACGGTGGCCGGCCAGGTGCCCATGATCTTCGACAACCTGCCCTCGGCGCTGCCTTTCATCAAGGACGGCCGGCTGATTCCCATCGTCGTGGCCGCGCCCCAGCGCCTGGCCCAACTGCCTCAGGTGCCCACCTTCAAGGAAGTCGGCCTGGAGCCGGTGAACCGCATGGCCTACTACGGCATCTACGGTCCCAAGGGCCTGCCCAAGGAGGTGGTGGACAAGGTCAGCACGGCCGTCAAGAAGACGCTGGAGATGCCTGATGTGCGCAAGCGCATCGAGGACACCGGCTCCCTGATCGTGGCCAACACGCCCGAGCAGTTCGCCGCGCAGATCAAGGCCGAGTACGAGGTCTACAAGAAGGTCGTCGAGACCCAGAAGCTGAAGCTGGACTGAGCCTCTTTCGTGCCGCGCGCCCGCAAGACGTCTGTGCCCGCGCCTGCCAGCGCTGTGCGGCTGGCCAGCGCGCAGGCGGCCGAACTCTTCCTGGAGACGCTATGGCTGGAGGACGGCCTGTCCACCGCCACCCGTCAGGCCTATGGCCGCGACCTCGCCTTGCTCGCGGACTGGCTGGATGCCGAGCAGGGGCGCTGCATTGACGAGGCCAGCCAGGCGGACCTGCAGGCCTACATCAGCGCCCGGCACGAGGGGAGCAAGCCCAGCAGCGCCAACCGGCGCCTGAGCGTCTTCAAGCGCTATTTCCGCTGGGCGCTCCGCGAGGGCCGCCTGAGGCAAGACCCGACCCTGCAGTTGCTGCCCTCGCACCGCCTGCAGCGCAGCATCAAGACCCTCAGCCAGAGCCAGGTCGAGGCCCTGCTGCAGGCGCCGGACGTTGACGAGCCCCTGGGTCTGCGGGACCGCGCCATGCTGGAGCTGATGTATGCCAGCGGCCTGCGGGTCAGTGAGCTGGTGGAGTTGAAGACCCTGCATGTGGGCCTCAAGGAAGCGGCCATGCGGGTGATGGGCAAGGGCAGCAAGGAGCGCCTGCTACCCTTTGGCGAGGAGGCCCGTGACTGGCTCTTGCGCTATCTGCGTGATGCCCGGCCCTGCTTGGCAGCCGGGACGCAGCCCGAGGCCCTGTTTCTCAATCGCTATGGCGAGGCCCTGAGCCGGCAGATGTTCTGGCGCTTGGTGAAGAAGTATGCGCTGCAGGCCGGCATCCGCCAGAGCATCTCGCCGCACACCTTGCGCCATGCCTTTGCCACCCACCTGCTGAACCACGGCGCTGACCTGCGCGCCGTGCAGCTGCTGCTGGGCCATGCCGACCTCTCCACCACGCAGATCTACACCCACGTGGCCCGCGAGCGCCTCAAGGCCTTGCATGCCCAGCATCACCCACGCGGCTGAGGCCGGGGAGGGTCAGGTCTTCACCGCACCGGCAGCGGGGAGGGCGGCTTGATCTCCTCGAGGCAGATCATGGAGCGCACATCGGCCACGCCCGGGAGCTGCATGAGCTTGTCGGTGAGGAACTGCGAGAGGGACTTGAGGTCGGCTGCCACCACCTTGAGCAAGTAGTCGCAATCGCCTGAGACCGTGTGGCATTCCAGGATCTCGGGAAAGGCTTTGAGCAGGGTCTCGATGTCCCGAACCCGTACAAAGGCCTGCGCCTCGATGTTGAGGCTCACGAAGGCCGTCACACCCAGGCCCAGGGACTGCGGGTCCACCGCGGCACGGTAGCCGCGCAGCACGCCGCGCTCCTCCAGCGCCCGGACCCGGCGGAAGCACTGCGGGGCCGAGAGCTGCACCCGTGCGGCCAAGTCCACATTGGCGATGCGGCCCTCGCGCTGCAGGATCTCGATGATGCGGCTGTCCAGGGTGTCGAGCGGAGCGTGGGACATGGCGAGTGGGCGAAGGTGGCGGGCAAAAGGGGCTTGTGGCCCGGATGATGGCAGGCCACTTCGCGTGAGGATGGCACGCGGGCTAATGGTTAACCCGTGGTCCGAAGGCCGAACTCACCGACAATAGCGCCCATGGACCACAGCTTTCTCTCCGCCCTGATCCTGCTCCTGCTGGTGCTGGATCCGCTGGGCAGCCTCCCCATCTTCATTCCTATCATGCGTGCCGTGCCCAAGGAGCGGCGTGTCAAGGTGGCGCTGCGCGAGGTCAGCATCGCCTTCCTGGTGCTCTTCGCCTTCATGTTCCTGGGCGACGGTTTCTTGCGCGTGATGCACCTGTCGGAGCGTTCGCTGGAGGTGGCGGGGGGCGTGATCCTGCTGATCATCGCCATGCGCATGATCTTCGGCAGCTCGGGGGAGTCGGCCTATGGCGTGGAAGCGGGGCGTGAGCCGCTGATCTTCCCGCTGGCCGTGCCGCTGCTGGCCGGCCCGTCCGCGATGGCGACGGTGCTGCTGCTGGCCTCGCGCCAGCCGGACCGCATCCTGGAGTGGGTGGGCGCGCTCACTGCGGCCATGGTGATCTCTGGCCTCACGCTGGTCCTGGCGGATCGCATTCGCAAGCTGCTGGGCGACTCGGTGGTCTCGGCCATCGAGAAGCTCATGGGGCTGGTGCTGACGGCGATTGCGGTGGAGATGGTGTTGGCCGGCTTGAAGCGCTATTTCATCGGCGGGCTGTGAGGACGGGCTTGGCAGGACGCAGAGCGCGCGTGCTGCTGCCTTGACGGTCCGTCGCTGCCGTCGCTCAGCAGGCTGGTGCCTGCCATCCAAAAATCAGAAGAAGGCCGGCTGATGTCTGCATCCGCCGGCCTTCTTTCCTGAGCAGCAAGCCTACTTCTTGCCGTCCTGCTGCAGCGCTCTCAGCACCGCCTCGTTCGGATCCTCCGCAGCCCCGCTGGCTGACGAGGCCGGGGCACTCGCTGGCTCCGGCGCAAAGAGCTTGCTGGCGTCGTCCGAGCTCAGCTCGTCCTTGCCCTTGTCCTGCTCCTTGCCGGTCTCCATACCCTGCAGCAGCTGCGTGGCCTGGTCCATGTCCACGACCTTTTCCTTGTCCAGGAAAGCGGTCACCGTGACGGGGAAGAAGATGACGACGGCCACCAGGATCAGCTGCATGACCACCCAGGGAATGGAACCCATGTAGATGTCGTTGGACTCGACCTTCTTGGGCAGCGAGCCCTGCTTGAAGAGCGTGTCCGAGATGCCGCGCAGGTAGAACAGCGCGAAACCGAAAGGCGGGTGCATGAAGCTGGTCTGCATGTTGACGCACAGCATCACGCCGAACCAGACGAGGTCGATGCCCATCTTGTCCGCGACCGGCCCCAGCAAGGGCAGGATGATGAAGGCGATCTCGAAGAAGTCCAGGAAGAAGGCCAGGAAGAAGATGAAGATGTTGACTACCACCAGGAAGCCGATCTGGCCGCCGGGCAGGGTGGACAGCATGTGCTCGATCCAGTGGCCGCCCTCAACGCCCTGGAACACCAGGGAGAAGGTGCGCGAGCCGATCAGGATGAAGACCACCATGGCCGTGATGCGCATGGTGCCCATCATGGTGCCCTTGACCAGGGGCCAGTTCAGGCGGCCATGCATGGCGGCGAGCACGAAGGCCCCCACCGCGCCCATGGCGCCGGCTTCAGTCGGGGTGCAGATGGCGGTGTTGATGCCCGGCAGACCGCCCATGGAGCCCAGCACCGCGAAGATCAGCACCGCGGAGGGCACGATGCCGCGCAGGCACTTGCGCCACAGAGCCCAGCCCTGCAGGGTCCGCGCCTCCTTGGGCACACCAGGCACATGCTCCGGCTTGATGCGCGACAGCGCGAAGGTGTACAGCGCAAAGATCAGCACCTGCAGGATGGACGGGCCCCAGGCGCCCTTGTACATGTCGCCGACGGGCTTGCCGAGCTGGTCGGCCAGCACCACCAGCACCAGGGAGGGCGGCACCAGCTGAGTGATGGTGCCCGAGGCGGCCAGCACGCCGGTGGCGTAGCGCATGTTGTAGCCGTAGCGCATCATCACTGGCAGCGAGATCATGGCCATGGCGATCACCTGGCCGGCCACCGTGCCGGTGATGGCGCCGAGGATGAAGCCCACGATGATCACTGAGTAGCCCAGGCCGCCGCGGATGGGGCCGAAGAGCTGGCCCATCGAATCGAGCATGTCCTCGGCCAGGCCGCACTTCTCAAGCAGCGCGCCCATCAGTGTGAAGAAGGGGATGGCCAGCAGCAGGTCGTTGCTGAGGATGCCGAACACGTTCTGCGGCAGCGCCGCCATGAACTCCGGCGGGAACCAGCCCTGGCTGATGGCGAAGAGGCCGCAGCCCAGGCCCAGGGCCGCCAGGGAAAAGGCCACGGGGAAGCCGATCAGCATGATGATGATCAGCCCCGCGAACATCAGGGGCGGGAATTGCTCCATGCTGATCATTGCAGCGGCCTCTCGTAGTGCGTGTCCATGTTGTAGCGGTGGCTGAGCCAGCCGATGCGCTTGATGATCTCAGCCACGCCCTGCAGCCAGACCATGGCAAAGCCCAGGGGCAGCATCAGCACGGCCGGCCAACGGATCAAGCCGCCGGCATTGCTGGACACCTCACCGCTGACCAGCAGCTTGTGCACATAGGGCAGCAAGCCCAGGGTGGCGATGCTGTCGTCGGGACGCATGCCCGTGGTGAGCTTGCCCATGAACAGGCCCCAGGACAGCCAGGCCATATAGCCGATCACGGGCAGTAGAAAGACAGTGATGCCAAAGAGGTCGACCAGCACCTTGCTCTTGCCGCTGAGGCGGCTGTAGATCAGGTCCACCCGCACATGCTCGTTGATGCGCAAGACCTGGGCGGCGCCCAGCATCACGCAGGCGGCGAACAGGTACCACTGGATCTCGAGAAAGGAATTCGAGCTGTAGTCGAAGGTGTAGCGGACGACGGCGTTGGCCGCGCTGATGAGGCAGGACAGCAGCACGGCCCACTCGGCAAGTACGCCGAACCGGTCGTTGAGTCTGTCGATGGCCTCCGCAAAGGCAATCAAGGCGTTCATGGGCGATTCCTGGGGCAAAGGGCAAGGGCGGTGGGCCCTGCCAGCTTGCTCCGGACTGTATCGACTGCCCGCTGAACGCTGCCTGAATTCGACAGTGGATGAGGGAAAGCCCCGAGCAGCCAGTGCTCGCGTGAGTCCTCAGCCCTGGGTTGCCGCGACGTACAGCTTGGTGCAGCGGGCGCCCGAGCGGCAGAACGCCAGGACGGGGCCGGGGAGGGTGGTCAGCAGCTCGCGGAAGGCGGCGATCTCTTCCGGCGACTGGTAGCCGCCCGCCACTGGCAGATGCACGTACTGCAGGCCGGCGGCTGCCGCGGCCGCGGCCATGCTGGCGCTGCTGGGCTGGTCCGGGCCGCCCTCGCCATCCGGGCGGTTGTTGATCACGCTGCGGAAGCCAGCGGCAGCGGCCTCGGCCATGGCCGCCGGTTCCAGCTGAGGGGCGACGGCAAAGTCGGGCGTCAGGGGATTGAGCGGCAGGGTCATGGCGCGAGGCTCCGTGCTGTGCAGATGTGGAATGCTAACGAGATCAGGAGGCCAGGGCCTTCTTGACCGCGGCTGACACCAGGCCCATGTCGGCCTTGCCGGCCAGTTGGGTCTTGACGGCGCCCATCACCTTGCCCATGTCGCCGGGGCCCTTGGCGCCCAGCTCGGCCACGATGGCGGCGACGGCAGCCTGGATCTCGGCTTCGCTCAGGCGGGCCGGCAGGTAGGCTTCCAACACCACGACCTCAGCGGCTTCCTTGTCGGCCAGATCCTGGCGGGCTGCGGCGGTGTACTGGGCGATGGCGTCCTTGCGCTGCTTGATGAGCTTGTCGACGATGCCGACCAGCATGACGTCATCCACCTCCACGCGCTCATCGACTTCCTTCTGTTTGACGGCAGCCAGCAGCATGCGGATGGTCGAGAGCCTGTCAGCTTCCTTGGCGCGCATGGCGGCCTTCATGTCTTCGGTGATGCGTTCTTTGAGCGTCATGATGAGCAATCGGTAAAAAGGGGCGGACGGCAGGGCAGGATCCAGCCCTGAAATGGAAAAAGCCCGCGACAGCGTCCTGCGCGGGCTTTGTTGAGGAGGCAAGCCTCCTCAGCAGCGTATGGACGCCTGACGGCGCCAGAAAACGAGAAGCTCAGTACAGCTTCTTGGGCAGCTGCATGCTGCGCACGCGCTTGTAGTGACGCTTGACGGCGGCGGCCTTCTTGCGCTTGCGCTCGGCAGTGGGCTTTTCGTAGAACTCACGAGCACGCAGCTCGGTGAGCAGGCCCAGCTTTTCGATGGTGCGCTTGAAGCGGCGCAGGGCCACGTCGAACGGCTCGTTTTCTTTGACGCGAATGGTGGTCATGAAGCAATAGTTCCTTCAAGGTGCGCTCGGTGTTCGCCTGAGCGGTTCAAACCAGGATTGGCTTGACAGCTCTGAAGCGGAAGTATCCGGAGTCCGCTTCCGAATCGACGCGCGGGTTTGCTAGCAAAGACCGGGATTATAGCCACAGATTTGTCTGCTCGCCAAGATCGTGCCCCAGGGGAGGCTCAGGCCGCCGCCTCATCGGCCGAGAGGGACTGCTGGCGGGCCTGCACGCCCTGGGCGCAGGCATGGGCGCTTGCCCAGGCCCACTGGAAGTTGTAACCACCCAGCCAGCCCGTCACGTCAACGACCTCACCAATGAAGAAAAGGCCCGGCTGGCGGCGGCTTTCCAAGGTCTGGGAACTGAGTTCGCGCGTGCTGACGCCGCCGCGCATCACCTCAGCCTTTTTCCAGCCTTCGTCGCCCGCAGGCGTGAGCTGCCATTGCTTGAGGCTGCGGGCCAGGGTTTCCAAGTCCTTGTCCCTGCATTCGGCCATGGGGCGGCTGCCGTCCAGGGCCTGCTGCCGCAGCCAGGTCTGCGCCAGGCGCGCGGGCATCCATTCCGCCAGCGCATTGCCCAACTGCTTGCGGCTGCCTGCCTTTGCCTCGCGCAAGGCGGCTGCGAGGTCCAGCGTGGGCAGCAGGTCGATCTCAATGGCCTGGCCGGGTTGCCAGTAGCTGGAGATCTGCAGGATGGCCGGGCCGCTGAGGCCACGATGGGTGAACAGCAGGTCCTCCAGGAAGCGGACCCGCTGCTTGCCCTGGCTGGCACTGACGACAACTTCCAGAGAGAGTCCGGCCAGTTCAGCGAAGGGTGCCCAGCTGTCGGCGGAGAAGGTCAGGGGCACGAGCGCCGGTCGGGGCGGGACCACCTCATGTCCGAACTGCTGCGCCAGGCGCAGGCCGAAATCGCTGGCGCCAATCTTGGGCACCGGAAGACCGCCGCAGGCGACGACGAGAGAGGGCGCACGGACGGGGCCCTGGCTGGTCTCCAGCTCAAAGCCCCGGGGCCGTGCATGCACGGCGGCCACGGTGCAGGGCTGCCAGCGTTGCACACCCGCCTGCTGGCACTCGTCCTTCAGCATCTGGATGATGCGCTCACTGCCGTCGTCGCAGAACAATTGGCCGCGGTGCTTCTCATGGAAGCTGATGCCGTGCTTCTGAAGCAAGGCGATGAAGTCCTGCGGGGTGTAGCGCGCCAGCGCCGAGCGGCAGAAATGGGGATTCTCGGAAAGGTAGTTGCCAGGTCCTGCTTCGCGGTTGGTGAAGTTGCATCTTCCTCCGCCGGAAATGCGGATCTTCTCCGCCAGCCGGGGCGCATGGTCGATCAAAAGGGGCCGCAGTCCCAGTTGACCGGCTTGCGCGGCACAGAAAAGACCGGCGGCACCAGCGCCGATGATGAGGAGGTCGAAGTCAGGGGGGGCGGGCATGGGGCGGGGAGCGGCACGGCAGCCCTGCCGATCCAGGGCGGACCAGCGGACGAGCCCGTGGCAGGATGTGGATCGAATCGAGGTGAAAGCCAGCCATTTTCGCAGCAAGCACGCCATAACGCACCAAAGGATGGGGTCGGGACGCCTGTGGCCGTGAGCCTTGGGCCTTCTCGGACGAGAAGGATGACCCAAATAGGGGGCAGGCATCGCCGCCAAGCGGTCTGGATTTGGCTACCATGCGCGGAGCATTCACAGGCCGACAGCGAGCATCCGGGCAAAAGGGTGGGCTGGTCGCCCGGTGCGCTTTCGTCGGGGAGCGCTCGTGGCCGGCGCGAGGGAGCATCGGAAAGAAAGAAGCAAGAAGGCTTTCAAGGCATGGACATTCAATCGGCTTTCGCCCAGGGCATGGCAGGTCGCCCGGGCAGCTTGCAGGACTGGCTGCAGTCGCAAGGCCTGTCCGACGGCGGGGCAGCCGGGGCCTTGCTGAGCCTGGCCGAGCCCTTGGGGGCCTTCCTGGCGGTCAAGTCTCTGGCAACCGGCCGTTATGTGTACGCCAGCGCCGGGCTGGACCGCCTGTTCGAAAGGACCGAATCCTCGGTGGTCGGCAGCGGTGACGTGGACCTCATGCGCGGCGACGAAGTTCAGGCCATGCGCCGGGTCGAGCAGGCTGTCATGGCGCAGCGCAATGTGGTGGTCAGCGAGCACCGGCTGGAGCTGGGCGGCCGCCGCCGGGATTTCATGGTCACCCGAGTGCCCTTGGGGACAGAGCACATCATGTCGATGTGGTCAGAAAGGACCGAAGAGAAGCACAGGGAATCGCATCTTCAGCGCGCCCTGCAACAGATCGAGCAGCAGCAGAAATCCATGGAGCTGCTGCGCCGTGAGTCCGAGAAGGGCAGCGGCCGTGATGACACCTCAGGGCTATACCTGCGGGCGCAGTTCGATGACCAACTGCTGCGGGAGATCGACCTCTCCACTCGTGAACACCGCGAGTTCGCCCTGGTGCTGATCTCCCTGGATCCCTTGCCGGCTGAGGTCCAGCACCTGCGTGCCGAAGCGCAGCAGCGCATGCTGGAGGGGTTGGGACGCATGCTGCGGGCCAACACCCGTGCGATGGATGCTGCCTGCCGCGTGGGGGAGCAGTTGTTTGCCGTGCTGCTGTCCGGCGTCGGCCTGGCCACGGCCCATGCGCGCATGGAGCAGTTGCGCCGTCAGTGCGTCACCCAGATCATCGTGGTGCAGGGGCTGGACCTCCACCTCTCGCTGTCCATGGGCGTGGCCAGCTTCCCCCATACGGCATCGCGCCAGGAAGAGTTGCTGGACGCCGCTCAGTCTGCCATCCAGGAAGCGCAGCGCCGTGGCGGCAATCAGGTGGTGCTGGCGCCCATCCCCTTTGGCGGCCAATCCTGAGCAGCGGGCCGGATGCGCGGCTGCCTTCGTTGCTCGCGGCCTGGGCCTTGGCTGAAGACGCATCTCTGGCGGCTTGGCCTCCGTTGCGCCGATGGCCGAACAGCGCGGCCGTGCCAACGGTCCAGCGCCCGGCGCATTGAACGCCCTGTCATGCCCCGGCGCCTTCAATGCCCTGGACAGGGAACGGTTCAGTCGGCTGCCGATGCCAGCAAGGCCATGACGGCCTGCCATTCCTCGGGGCTGACCGGCGTGATGGACAGCCGGTTGCCGGGCTGCAGCACCCGCATGCTGGCCAGGGCCGCGTGTTGGCGCATTTCAGGCAGGCTCATCAGCCGGGTCTTTCGGACAAAGCTCACATCCACATGCAGCCAGCGTGGCGCTTCAGGCCGGGACTTGGGGTCGAAGTAGGGGCTGCTGGTGTCGAACTGGCTGGCGTCCGGATAAGCGGTGCTGCAGACCTTGGCAATGCCGGCAATGCCAGGCTGCGGGCAGGAGGAGTGATAGAACAGCACGCCATCCCCGCTACGCATGGTGTCGCGCATGAAATTGCGGGCCTGGTAGTTGCGCACGCCGATCCAGGGTACGGTCTGCCCTGGCGCGGTGGCCAGGTCGTCGATGGAGCACTCGTTCGGCTCCGATTTCATCAGCCAGTAGTTCATGGGCAGGGGCTAATCGGAAGCGACGCGTCGGCAAGGTAGGCCTTGAGGTGCGACCACCGGGCGCAAGAACCAAGGGCGTCACGCGGGGGCAAGGCCGATGAAGCCTGATGCAGCCTGAAGCACAGGCCAAGCCAACGCATCAGGCAAGAAGAGGGTGTCCGCCGCGAGCCGTGAGCCGCATTCCTGAACCCAGGGGATTCAGGTGGGCGAGGTCAGCAAGGCTTCGGGTTCATCTGACGCGAGACGATCACACCAGCCAGGCGATGTTCCAAGCCCATGCTCAAAGAGCATCGGTTCAAGGAAATATAAGACTCACGCGAACGCAACGGACAAGCTCATTCTAGGGCCTTGCAGCCATCGCTCAGAGCAGTTGCCCGTCGTGAGCAAGGGCTTCGTCCAGTCGTTTGATCAGTCCGTCGAGATCGGGTAGGCCGCCGTCCTGACTGGCCGGTGCGCTGGCACGGGCAGCGGGTTGTTCGGCAAGCTGGTAGGCCAGGTTCAGCGCGGCCAGCACGGCAATGCGCTCGCGGGCCTTGATGCGGCCGGCGTCGCGGATGCCGCACATCTCGCGATCGACCTGCGCCACCGCCTTCACGAGCGCGGCCTCGCCGCCTTCGGGGCAGCCCAGCAGGTAGCTCTGGCCCATGATGGTTACTTCCATCTGCTTCATGGCGCGTTCTTCTCCGGTTCCAGCGGCAGGCGATCCAGCAGGGCGTCAATGCGGGCCCTGGCAGCGTTGAGGCGGGAGCGCATGCCGTCGCGCTCCTGGGTCAGGGCTCGGACCTGCTCCTCGAGCAGTGCGTTGGTGCGGGTCAGCTCGTCGTGACGCAGGAGGAGCCTCTCCACCCGGTCAACTAGGTCGGTGATGCTTGGCATGGCTGGCTGTGACGATCTCGCCTACTGGTGATGCGGCATTGTAGAGGCGGGGCCGGATTCAGGGCAGGGCGCGGCTCAGGTCGCAGTCCACGCGCACGCTGCAACGCTCGCACATCGGTCGACGCGCCTGGCACACATAGCGCCCGTGCAGGATCAGCCAATGATGCGCATCGACCATGAACTCGGCCGGCACCCTCGTCAGCAAGCCCTGTTCCACCGCCAGCGGTGTCTTGCCTGGCGCCAGGCCGGTGCGGTTGCTGACGCGGAAGATATGCGTGTCCACCGCCATCGTGGGTTCGCCGAAGGCCACGTTGAGCACCACGTTGGCGGTCTTGCGCCCTACGCCAGGCAGGGCCTCCAGGGCCTCGCGGCTGCGAGGCACCTCGCCGCCATGCTGTTCTACGAGGATGCGGCAGGTGCTGAGAAGGTTCTTGGCCTTGGTCCGGTACAGGCCTATGGTCTTGATGGCGTCGGCCAAGCCGGCCTCGCCCAGAGCCAGCATCTTGGCCGGCGTGTTGGCCCGCGTGAAGAGCTTGCGGGTGGCCTTGTTGACCCCCACGTCCGTAGCCTGGGCTGACAGCAGCACGGCGGCGAGGCATTCGAAAACGCTGCTGTACTCCAGCTCGGTCTGGGGCGAGGGGTTGGCGGCGCGCAGGGTCTGGAAAAAGTGCAGGACTTGGGCGTCATTCATGGCGTCATTGTGGTTCAAACGGGGGCCCGAACGCTGCTGGCTCGGCGAGAATGCGCCACGCGTTCTACCCTGGACGCGATGCCTTCTCCACGCCGCATGAGTTTCGCCCCCACATCCCTTGCCCCTGCCAGCCCGCTGCGCAGCGCCGCCAGCGCCCGCCCCTGGCTGTACCTGCTCGCTGCGGCCGTACTGCTGCGTCTGCTGAGCCTGCCCCTGATGGCGCTCACTGACCACACGGAGGCTCGCTATGCCGAGATCGCGCGCCTGATGGTGCAACTCGGCGATTGGGTCAGCCCGCACGTGACGCCCACCGAGGTCTTCTGGGCCAAGCCACCGCTGTCGACTTGGGGTCAGGCCCTGATGATGGAGCTGTTTGGCGTTAACGAATGGTCGGGGCGCCTCGCCTCCCTGGTTTGGGCGCTGCTGGGCCTGTGGAGCCTGGACTGGATGCTTCGCGCCAGCCTGGCGCCTGTGCAGCGGGCCGCGGCCCTGGCGGTGCTGATGCTGTGCCCCATGTACTTCATCTGTGCCGGCGCGGTGATGACGGATGCCACGCTGATGGCCACCGTGCTGCTGGTGCAAGCGGCTTGGTGGCGGGCCGTGAGTGCCGCTGACGCCGCCGACGCGCGGCGCGCCGGACGCGTTCTGGCCCTGGGCCTGGGCCTGGCCCTGCTTACCAAGGGCCCGGCCGCTGGCGTGCTGGCCTTGCTGCCCCCGGTGCTGCACGCGCTGTGGCGGCGTCACTGGGTGGTGGTCACCCGCATCCTCAAGGACCCTCTGGCCTGGCTGATCTGGCTGGGTCTGGCTGTGCCCTGGTATGTCTGGGCCGAGCACCGGACGCCCGGTTTTCTACAGTACTTCCTGCTGGGCGAGCATGTGATGCGATTCCTGCAGCCAGGCTGGAAGGGGGACCGCTACGGCTTTGCACATGCCCAGCCCATCGGCATGATCTGGCTGTTCGTCCTGGTTTCAGCACTGCCCTGGGTGCTCCACGGCTTGGTGGCCCGGCTGGGTGGGCGCCGAAGCGGTGTCCGCATGCAGGCGCAGGAGCGGCTTGGCGCCGATCTGTGGGCCTACGCCCTGTGCATTGCTGCAGCGCCACTGCTGCTATTCACTGCGGCGCGCAACATCATCCCCACCTACGCAGTCACGGCCCTGCCCGGCGTGGTGCTGCTGTGGCTGGCGCAGGTGGATGCGCAGCGGCTAGGCATGGCTAGACACTGGGGCGCTGGTGTCGTGGTGCTGCTGCTGACCGCCTTGGGCTTCCTCTGGCTCGGGCCGAAGGAATCGCTGCGGGCCTCCGATCGCGAACTGGTCCGTGCCTATGAGAAAGCCTGCGGAGTGCAGGCCTGGACCTCTGCCTGCGGGCTGCAGTACGCCAGCAAGCCGGATCACTCGGCCTTCTTCTACAGTGCGGGCCGTCTCTATGCTCAACCGGCGAACGCCGTGATGCGCTACCAGGTCCTGGACCGGGACCCCCAGCGCGCGCGCGGCGAAGCGCTGGCCTGTAACAAGCATCTGTGCCTCTATGTCGCTCCCTGAGAATTCTCCCCAGCCTCGTCCTCTCTTGCCCCCGACGGCCCGCGAGCGGCCGCAACTGCTGTCGGTGGTGATGCCTGCCTTCAACGAGGCGCGCAACCTGTCCTGGCTGCTGCCCAGGATGGCGCATGAGCTGGCGGCGCATGCCGAGGCCCTGGAGTTGATGGTCATCGACGACGGCAGCCGCGATGACACGGTCATGGTGGTGCAGGGCCTGATCCGCCAGGGGCTGCCTGTACGCCTGCTGCGCCTGTCCCGCAACTTTGGCAAGGAGGCAGCGCTGACGGCAGGCCTGGACGCCGCCGAGGGCGATGTGGTGATCAGCATGGACTCGGACGGCCAGCATCCCATCAGCTGCGCCCTACGCATGCTGGAGCGCTGGCGCGAGGGCTATGACGTGGTCTATGGGGTTCAGAAGGGGCGTCGCGAATCGCAGTCGGCCGCCAGGCGCCTCTACACGAGGACCTTCTACTGGCTGATGCAGAAGGGCTCGCGCTTCGAGCTGCCCGCCGATGCCGGTGATTTTCGCCTGCTGGACCGCGCGGTGGTGCTGGCCCTGCGCCAACTGCCCGAGCGAGCCCGCTACATGAAGGGACTGTTCGCATGGGTGGGCTTCCCCGCCATAGGCATAGAGTTCGTGCCGGACGCACGCGCCCACGGTGAAACCAGCTTCAACTTCATGCGCCTGCTGCAGCTGGCGGTGACGGGCATCACGGCCTTCTCCAAGGTGCCGCTGCGGCTTGTATCGGCCCTGGGCATCGTGGTGTCACTGCTGTCGGTGGTGTTTGGCTGCTGGATCGTCTTCGAGAAGGTCTTTCTTGGCAACGAGATCTCCGGCTTTGCGACGCTGGCGGCCTCGATCACCTTCCTGGCTGGCGTGCAGCTGCTGTGTCTGGGCATCATTGCCGAGTATCTGGGCCGTGTGTTTGACGAAGTCAAGCGTCGCCCGCTGTATGTGACGCAAGACCTGACCCCATCGTTGAAGCAGGCTGCGGCGTCTGATCAGGAGCCTCGGTCTTGAAATCGCTGATGTGGTTTGGCGCCGTGGGGGCCAGCGCGGCGGCCGTGCATTTCTGCGTGGTCTGGCTGCTGGTCGGCACTTGGCTGTGGCCGGCACTGGGGGCCAATGTGATGGGCTTTCTGCTGGCCTTCGGGGTGAGCTTCGTCGGCCATCACCGCCTCACCTTTGCGGACCAGCAGGCCAAGGGCCGGGAGGCTCTGCCTCGCTTCTTCGGCGTGGCCTTGCTGGGTTTTGCCTGCAATGAGCTGCTTTATGCCTTGCTGCTGCAACTGGGCATGGAGTACCGCCTGGCCCTGTTCGTGGTGCTCCTGGCGGTGGCTGCCATGACATGGTGGCTGGGGCGGTATTGGGCCTTCAGGAAGCGGGGCGGGGCCGCCTCATGAACCTGCGCCGCATCCAGATCTGCGCGGACGACTACGGCTTCGACCGCGCCATCAGCCAGGGCATCCTGGACACCATTGACGCAGGCGTGGTCAGCGCCACCAGCTGCATGGTGCTTTCGCCGGCCTGGCCGCATTGGGCGCCAGCGCTGAAGGAGCGCAGCAACCTGGCTGACCTGGGCCTGCACCTGGATCTCAACGAGTTCGCCCACCACGCCGCTCGCAGCCTCAAGGGCTGGATCATTGCGGCCTACCGTGGCGCCGTGCCTGCCGCCATGGCTCGGCCCTGGATTGATGCGCAGCTGGATGCCTTCGAGCGGCGCCTGGGCCGTGCGCCGGACTATGTCGATGGCCATCAGCATCTGCATCAGCTGCCAGGCATCCGAGAGGCCCTGCTGCAAACGCTGTGCGCTCGCTACGGCCATGGCTGCGCGCTGCGCATCACCCGTCCCCGGCGTTGGCGCGGCGCCAAGGCGGCCGTCATCGGTGCGTTGGGATCGGGGGCGCTCGCCTCAGGTGCACGCGCCGAGGGCCTGCGGGTCAACCGCGACTTTGCCGGCGTCTACGAGTTCCAGCCCGCCGCTGACTTCGCAGCCCTGCTGAAGTGGTGGCTGGACTCGCTGCCGGACCGCGGGCTGATGATGTGCCACCCGGGCCGTGCAGGTTCCACGGAGACCCGCGCCGATGGCATCCGTGCGGCCCGTGTGCGTGAACACGCCGTGCTGGCGGGCGGACAGGGCAAAGCGCTGCTGCAGGCCTTGGGCATCCAGCCGGGCCGCTGCAGGGACTGGGACGTCGCCGGCGCTGGCTGAATCCTGGCGCCGGCTCTGGCGAGGGCCTCATCCGCCGCGCTTGGCGCGGGCGCGTGCGAGCGCAGCCTCGATCACGGAGCGCTTGCGCTGCAGTTCCTCATCGTCGGCCGGCTTGGTCAGTTCGGCCAGATGGGCCAGCTTGTGCTGTGCTTTTGTTGCCAGGCGCTGGGCGTTCTCCTCGGCCTCCCGCTGCTCGCGGAAACGCTTGAAGCCATAGCGATCTCGGGCCTGCTGCGCCTGCGCCTGGCTCCAGGCGGCCCAGCCGCTGCGGCCAGGCGTCACGTCCACCAGGGAGATGCAATCCACCGGGCAGGCTGGCACGCAGAGTTCGCAGCCCGTGCATTGCTCGGCCACGATGGTGTGCATCAGCTTGGGTGCACCGGCAATGCAGTCCGCCGGGCAGGCCTTGATGCACAAGGTGCAGCCAATGCACCAGGACTCGTCGATCACGGCCAGCTTGCGCGGGCCTTCCTCGCCATGCTCGGCGCTCAGGGGCAGGGCAGGCCGGCCCATGATGCGGGCCAGGCGGGCGATGCCCTCGGTGCCGCCGGGCGGGCACTGGTTGATGCCGGCTTCGCCGCGGGCCATGGCCTCGGCATAGGCGCGACAGTCCGGATAGCCGCAGCGCGTGCATTGCGTCTGGGGCAGGGCTCGGTCGAGTTGCTCGATCAGTGCGGCGGTCGTGGCGGGTTCGGCGGTCAAGGTCGGATGCGGTGCAGCGTCAGGTCGTGGCCTTGCTGCGCGAACGGGCGGCGGGTCGCTTGCTGCTCGTTGCGGCAGAGGCCGTCAGCGGGGCTGCATCGTACTTCGCAATGAAGCTGCGTACTTCCGGGTAGACCATCTCGCGCCAGCGCCGACCCGAGAAAATGCCGTAGTGACCGGCGCCAATGGCGTCGTAGTGGTACTGATGGCTGCTGGGAATGCCGCTGCACAGCTCGTGAGCCGCGCGGGTCTGGCCGGCACCGGAGATGTCGTCCAGCTCGCCTTCGACGGTCAGCAGCGCGGTGCCGCTGATGTCCTGGGGGCGGACGAGTTCATGACCGACGGTCCAGGTGCCGTTGACCAGGGCGAAGTCCTGGAACACGGTCTTGATGGTGTCCAGGTAGTACTCGGCCGGCATGTCCAGCACCGCGTTGTACTCGTCGTAGAACTTGCGGTGGGCCTCGGCGCTGTCGTCGTCGCCGCGCACCAGGTCCAGGAAATAGTCGTAGTGCGAGCTCAGGTGCCGGTCCGGGTTCATGGCCACGAAGCCGGTGTGCTGCAGGAAGCCCGGATAGACGGCACGGCCGGCGCCGGGGAAGTTGGGCGGCACGCGGCAGATGACATTGTTCTCGAACCAGCTGTGGCTCTTGTTCATGGCCAGGTTGTTGACGGCGGTCGGGCTCTTGCGGGCGTCAATGGGGCCGCCCATCATGGTCATGGAACGAGGCGTGGGCTCGCCGCGCGAGGCCATCAGCGAAATTGCGGCCAGCACGGGCACGGTGGGCTGGCAGACCGAGATCACATGCGCCTGATCGGCGCCCACGTGGCGGATGAATTCCTGGACATAGTTGACGTAATCGTCCAGATGGAAGGGGCCTTCGTCCAGCGACACCATGCGGGCATCAGTCCAGTCGGTGATGTAGACCTTGTGGTCTCGCAGCAGGGACTTCACCGTGTCACGCAGCAGAGTGCTGTGGTGACCAGACAGGGGCGCGACCACCAGCACGGTGGGCTGGCTTTTCATCTTGGCCAGGACGGCCGGGTCGTCGGTGTAGCGCTTGAAGCGCAGCAGACGACAGAAGGGCTTCTCCAGGGGGACCAACTCCTGGACAGCGACCTCTACGCCATCAACGTCAACGCCGCGGATGTCGAACTCGGGCTTCTCGTAGTCCTTGGCCAGGCGGTGCATCAGGTCCAGGCCGGCCGAGAATCGTGCGGCCATGGGCGAGTGCGCAAAGGGCGACAGCGGATGGCTGTAGAGCTTGGCGGCTGCGCTGGCGAACTCCGAAAAGGGGCTCATCAGGGCGCGTTGGGTTTCGTAAAGCTGGTACAGCATGTGGACCCTTCCATGGCTGGCCGGCGCCGCGGGATGCGTGGGCTCGGCGTGGAGGCTTGGATGCCTGTGAAGCATCTTGCCCTGTTTTGTGCGTTGCAGCATTGTAGGGATGCAATGCTGACAGCCAGCTTGGTGAATTACCCCGCACAAACCCGGACTTTGGGCCCGGACTCGGGGACATGAGGCTGTCATGAAGGCGACAAAAAAGCGCCGCCGGTGTTCCGGACGGCGCCTTGCGGGCGGGGCAGTTGGGGGCTCAGCCCTTGATGACGGCTGCCATCGCGGCAGCCACGGCCTTGAGATTGCCCGGGTTCAGGGCGGCCACACAAATGCGGCCGGAGTCCACGCCGTAGATGCCGAACTCGCTGCGCAGGCGCTGCATCTGGGTGGCGTTGAGGCCAGAGTAGCTGAACATGCCCTTCTGGCGCGTCACGAAGCTGAGGTCCTGCTCGACGCCTGCCGCCTTCAACTCGGCCACCAGGGCCTCGCGCATGGCACGGATGCGGGTGCGCATGCCGGCCAGCTCCTCTTCCCACAGGCTGCGCAGGGCAGGGGTGGACAGCACGGTGGCCACGACCTGCGCGCCATGGGTGGGCGGGTTGCTGTAGTTGGTGCGGATCACAATCTTCAGTTGGCTCAGCACGCGGCTGGCTTCCTCGACGCTGGCGCAGACCACGCTCAGGGCACCCACGCGCTCGCCGTACAGTGAGAAGCTCTTGGAGAAGCTGGTGGAGACGAAGAAGTCCAGGCCGGCGGCCAGGAACTGCTGGATCACGGCGCCGTCCTCGGCGATGCCTTCGCCGAAGCCCTGGTAGGCCATGTCCAGGAAGGGCACGAGGCCGCGCGCCTTGACCACCTCGACCACCTGGGCCCATTGGGCTGGCGTCAGGTCATAGCCCGTGGGATTGTGGCAGCAGGCGTGCAGCACGACCACGGTGCCGGCCTCGGCAGCCTGCAGGTCGGCCAGCATGGCCTGTGCCTTGATGCCGCGGTGCTCGGCGTCGTAGTAGGCATAGGTGCCGACCTGGAAGCCGGCATTGGTGAACAGAGCTCGGTGGTTTTCCCAGCTGGGGTCGGAGATCAGTACGCGGGCATGGGGGTTCAGGCGCTTGAGGAAGTCGGCGCCTATCTTCAGGCCGCCCGTGCCGCCCAGGGCCTGCACCGTGGCGACGCGCTTGCCCTTCACCACCTCGGCATCCGCCCCGAAGACCAGGCCCTGCACCGCCAGGTCATAGGCGGCGATGCCGTCGATGGGCAGGTAGCCGCGCGCCTTGGGCGCCTCCAGCATCTGGCGCTCGGCCTCGGCCACGCAGCGCAGCAGGGGCAGCTTGCCGTTCTCGTCGTAGTAGACGCCGACGCCGAGATTCACCTTCTTCGGGTTGGTGTCGGCATTGAATTGCTCGTTGAGACCCAGGATGGGGTCACGGGGGGCCATTTCGACGGCGGCGAACAAGGACATGGGACTTTCCTGACAGGACGGTGGCATGAGGCTCGCGAAGGCTTCGCTGCGAGCGGAGGCGGTCTGCGCTACGCTGTCGGGTTCGAGGCGCTGCCAGACCCGGGAATTCTAGGGCGGGTGGGCGCCCATACTCAGGGAATCCCCGATGTCCAGCTCCGCCATTGCCCCCGATGCCACCGAGGAAAACGACGACTTGCCCAAGGGTGAATTCGTCACATTCGAAGGCTCGCCGTTCCAGCTTTTCCAGCCTTTCCCGCCAGGAGGGGACCAGCCCACGGCCATCGCGCAATTGGTCGAAGGCGTACACGATGGCCTGAGTTTCCAGACCCTGCTTGGGGTGACAGGGTCGGGCAAGACCTTCACCATGGCCAATGTGATCGCGCGGCTGGGCCGTCCGGCCATCGTCTTCGCGCACAACAAGACCCTCGCGGCCCAGCTCTACAGCGAGATGCGGGAGTTCTTTCCCAAGAACGCCGTCGAGTATTTCGTCAGCTACTACGACTACTACCAGCCCGAGGCCTATGTGCCGCAGCGCGACCTCTTCATCGAGAAGGACAGCGCCATCAACGAGCAGATCGAGCAGTTGCGGCTCTCCTGCACCAAGAGCCTGCTGGAACGCCGGGACGTGGTGATCGTGGCCTCGGTCTCGGCCATCTACGGCATCGGCAACCCCAGTGACTACCACCAGATGGTGATGACCCTGCGCGTGGGGGACACCATGGGCCAGCGCGACGTCATCGCCCAGCTCATCCGCATGCAGTACCAGCGCAACGAGATGGAGTTCCAGCGCGGGCATTTTCGGGTGCGGGGTGACACCATTGACGTCTTCCCAGCCGAGCACTCAGAGCTGGCGCTGCGCATTGAGCTCTTTGACGACGAGGTCGAAACGCTGCAGCTCTTCGATCCCCTGACCGGTCAGATCCGCCAGAAGATCCCTCGCTTCACCGTCTACCCCTCCAGCCATTACGTGACCCCGCGTGAGCGGGTGCTGGCCGCCGTGGAGACCATCAAGGAGGAGCTGCGCGAGCGGGTGGGGCAGTTCATCGCTGACGGCAAGCTGGTCGAGGCCCAGCGCATCGAGCAGCGCACGCGCTTCGATCTGGAGATGCTCACCGAGGTGGGGCACTGCAAGGGCATCGAGAACTACACCCGCCATCTCTCCGGCGCCGCCCCGGGCGAGCCGCCGCCCACGCTGGTGGACTACCTGCCTTCCGACGCCATCATGTTCGTCGACGAGAGCCACGTGACCCTGGGCCAGTTCGGCGGCATGTACAACGGCGACCGCGCGCGCAAGACAACCCTGGTGGAGTTCGGCTTCCGCCTGCCTTCCGCGCTGGACAACCGACCGCTGAAGTTCCAGGAGTTCGAGCGCAAGATGCGTCAGGCCATCTTCGTCTCCGCCACCCCGGCGGATTACGAGAAGCAGCATGCAGGCCAGGTGGTCGAGCAGGTGGTGCGGCCCACCGGTCTCGTGGATCCCATCGTGGAGGTGCGCCCTGCCACGCACCAGGTGGACGATGTGCTGCAGGAGATCCGCGACCGCGTCGATGTGGGCGAGCGCGTGTTGATCACCACCCTGACCAAGCGCATGGCGGAGCAGCTCACCGACTACCTCAGCGACAACGGCGTGAAGGTGCGTTACATGCACTCGGATGTCGACACGGTGGAGCGGGTGGAGATCCTGCGCGACCTGCGCCTGGGCGCCTTCGACGTGCTGGTGGGCATCAATCTGCTGCGGGAAGGGCTGGACATCCCCGAGGTGTCCCTGGTGGCCATCCTGGACGCCGACAAGGAAGGCTTCCTGCGCTCCGAGCGCAGCCTGATCCAGACCATTGGCCGCGCCGCGCGCAACCTCAACGGCAAGGCCATCCTCTATGCGGACAGGATCACGGACTCCATGCGCAGGGCCATCGACGAGACCGAGCGACGTCGCGCCAAGCAGGTCGCCTTCAACACCGAGCACGGCATCGTGCCTCGTGGCGTGCGCAAGCGCATCCGCGACCTGATCGACGGCGTCTATTCCGACAAGGGCGGCAAGGACGACCAGAAGCTGGGCATGGTGGACGAGCTGGAGGAACTCAGCGAGAAGGACCTCAGCAAACGCATCACCCAGCTCGAGAAGCAGATGCTGGAACACGCACGAAACCTCGAATTCGAGAAAGCGGCCCGGGTCCGCGACCAACTGGCGCAGCTGCGGGAGCAGGTCTTCGGGGCGGCCTCCCATGACAACGTGGTGCCCATAGAGGCGGGCCGCAAGTGAAGGGCAGGGGTGGTCCAGCGCTCACGGTGCTGATGGTGTGCACGGGCAACATCTGCCGCTCGCCGACGGCCGAAGGCGTGCTGCAACACCATCTGCGGGCGCTCGGTCTGGAAGCTTTGGTGCATGTGGACTCGGCCGGCATCCAGGGCTGGCATGCAGACGAAGCACCGGATCCGCGCAGTCAGGCCCACGCCAGCCGGCGCGGCTACGATCTGTCCACCCAGCGAGCCCGGGCGGTGCAGGCGCTTGATTTCGAGCATGCCGACATCATCCTGGCGATGGATCGCGGCCATTTGCGTGAGCTACAGCAGCGTTGCCCGGCCGCGCAGCGACACAAGCTGGGCTTGCTGCTGGACCACGCGCCCGGGCTGAAGGGACAAGACGTGCCTGACCCTTATTACGGCGGCTCGGACGCCTTTGAAGAGGTGCTGGATCTGGTCGAGGCGGCCTGTGGGCCGCTCGCGCACAGCCTGAGCCTGCGCTTGTCTTGCGCCTGCTGAGCCCGGCGGCAGGGCATGGAAAACCCTTCAGCGACCGGGCTTTTCTGCTGCGGTGCAGCGACTGGCGGATGAAGCTCCCGATAATTGAGTAAAATGCTCGGAAATAGGCCAGGGTTAACCCAGGACCCGCAGGGGTTCTGCCTGGTGTTCGAGCGGACTCATGGCCATCAGGCCCAAGGAGAGTTGCATGCGTCTTACCACCAAAGGTCGTTTCGCCGTCACCGCGATGATTGACTTGGCTCTGCGTGAAAACAGCGGGCCGGTCGCCTTGGCGGCCATCAGCCAGCGGCAGCAGATTTCCCTGTCCTACCTGGAGCAGCTCTTCGGCAAGCTACGTCGGCATGAGCTGGTCGAGAGCACCCGCGGCCCGGGCGGCGGCTATTCGCTGGGTCGCAAGTCTGACGAGATCACCGTAGCGGACATCATCGTGGCGGTGGATGAGCCCATTGATGCTACCGGCTGCGGCGGCAAGGAGAATTGCATGGGCGAGGACACCGGCCGCTGCATCACGCACGAGCTCTGGACCAGCCTCAACGCCAAGATGATCGAGTACCTTGATTCCGTCTCGCTGCGCAAGTTGGTGGATGACCAGCTGGCCAAGGGCGTGACCATCGAGGAGGCTCCGATCAAACGCGCCATTTCGTCGACGCCCGTGGTCAAGCCCATCCGCATCACTGCCCCCAACTCTGTCTTCGCCTTGGGCAACAGTGCCCTCACGAAGTAAGTCATTCCCAAACCCTCCACCTGCAAGCCAGCCCCGTCGCCAGCCCTTCACCATGGACATGACCCCTCATTTCCCCATCTATCTGGATTACGGCGCGACCACCCCGGTCGATCCCCGCGTCGTGGACGCCATGATCCCCTGGTTGCGTGAGCATTTCGGCAATGCAGCCTCGCGCAGTCATGCCTGGGGATGGGAGGCCGAGGCGGCCAACGAGAAGGCCCGCGAGCAGGTCGCGGCCCTGATCGGCGCCGACCCGCGCGAGATTGTCTGGACCTCGGGGGCGACTGAATCCAACAACCTGGCGCTCAAGGGCGCCGCTCATTTCTACCAATCTCGCGGCAAGCACATCATCACGGTGAAGACCGAGCACAAGGCCGTGCTGGACGTCTGCCGCGAACTGGAGCGTCAGGGCTTCGAGGTGACCTATCTCGATGTCCAGGAGAACGGCCTGGTCGACCTGGAGGCCTTCAAGGCCGCCCTGCGCCCGGACACCATCCTGGCCTCGGTGATGTTCGTCAACAACGAGATCGGCGTGATCCAGGACATCCCCGCCCTCGGCGCCCTGTGCCGTGAGCGTGGCGTGATCTTCCACGTCGATGCCGCCCAGGCTACAGGCAAGGTGGATATCGATCTGGCCACGTTGCCCGTGGACCTGATGAGCCTGGCTTCGCACAAGACTTATGGTCCCAAGGGCATCGGCGCCCTCTATGTGCGTCGCAAGCCACGCATCCGCATCGAGGCGCAGATGCACGGCGGCGGCCATGAGCGCGGCATGCGCTCCGGCACCCTGCCCACGCACCAGATCGTGGGCATGGGCGAGGCCTTCCGCATTGCCAAGGAAGAGATGGGCGCCGAGCGCGAGCGCATCCGGGGTCTGCAGCAGCGCCTGCTGCGCGGTCTGTCGGATGTCGAGCAGGTCTTCGTCAACGGCGACCTGGAGCGCCGGGTGCCGCACAACCTGAACATGTCCTTCAATTTCGTGGAAGGCGAGTCGCTGATCATGGGGATCAAGGGCATTGCCGTCTCGTCGGGCTCGGCCTGCACCTCGGCCAGCCTGGAGCCCAGCTATGTGCTGCGCGCCTTGGGCCGCAGCGACGAACTTGCCCATTCCTCCCTGCGCATGACCTTCGGCCGCTTCACGACCGAGGAAGACATCGACTACGCCATCAACACCATCCGCCAGAACGTCGCCAAGCTGCGCGAGCTCTCGCCGCTGTGGGAGATGTATCAGGACGGCGTGGACCTCAGCACCATCCAATGGGCTGCTCACTGAGCCCCGCACTGGATTCGCGCTGAGGCGGACACAGACACACAGATCGTTGGAGAGAAACCATGGCATACAGCGAAAAGGTCGTTGACCACTACGAAAACCCCCGCAACGTCGGCTCCTTCGAGAAGGGCGACGACACTGTCGGCACCGGCATGGTGGGCGCCCCGGCATGCGGCGACGTGATGAAGCTGCAGATCAAGGTCAATCCGGCCACTGGCCTGATCGAGGACGCCAAGTTCAAGACCTATGGCTGCGGTTCTGCCATCGCGTCCAGCTCCCTGGTGACGGAGTGGGTCAAGGGCAAGAGCCTGGACCAGGCCCTGTCCATCAAGAACACGCAGATCGCCGAGGAGCTGGCTCTGCCGCCGGTGAAGATCCACTGCTCCATCCTGGCCGAGGACGCCATCAAGGCGGCCGTGGACGACTACCGCGCCAAGCACGGCAACTGAGCAAGGACGAGCGACGATGGCAGTCACCCTGACCGAAGCTGCTGCACGCCATGTGACGCGCTACATCTCCAAGCGCGGCAAGGGCGTGGGCGTGCGACTGGGCGTCAAGACGACGGGTTGCTCGGGCCTGGCCTACAAGCTGGAATATGCCGACGAGATCGCGCCTGAGGACGTGATCTTTGAAGGCCACGGCGTGAAGGTGCTCATCGATCCCAAGAGCCTGCCCTACCTTGACGGCACCGAGCTGGACTTCGTCCGCGAAGGGCTCAACGAGGGCTTCAAGTTCCGCAATCCGCGCGAAAAGGATCGCTGCGGCTGCGGTGAGTCGTTCCGGGTCTGATCACCGGGGTGAGCAGGCAAGGGCGCGGCAGGTCCCGCGCCTTTTGTGCTTCAGGCGGCAGGCCCGGCGCAGCGGTGCTGCGGGGCCGATGGAAGGAATGGATGCATGAATCTCGCTGACGACGATTTCGCGCTGTTCGGACTCGCGCCGCGCTTTGCGCAATCCCGCGAGGAGATCGAGTCGCGCTGGAAGGCCCTGGCCGCCCAGGTGCACCCTGACCGCTATGCCAGCGAAGGTGCGGCCGCCCAGCGTCGCGCCATGCAGTGGGCCTTGCGGGTCAACGAGGCCCATCAGCGCCTGCGCGATCCGCTCAGACGTGCGGCCTACCTCTGCGAGCTCCGCGGCGCAGCCCTGAAGGAGCACGAGAACACCCGCATGCCGGCCAGCTTCCTGATGGAGCAGATGGCCTGGCGCGAGGCCCTTGATGAAGCACAGACCCTCGAAGCCGTGCAGTCCCTGGATGCCGAGGTCGCCGACCGTGAAACCGAACTGCTGCGCGAGGCCGGCCGGCTGCTGGACGAGCAGGGTGATGCCGAGGCCGCCGCACATTGCGTGCGAGCCCTGATGTTCGTGGCCCGCTTCCGGGCCGACATCGATCGCCGGCTCGAAGCCCTGGAACAATACTGAGTTTGCCCTCGTTCCCAGAGCCTCCCGAACACTGCTGTCCAGAACAAGAACACCCCTGATCTCCTGAATTCCATGGCCCTGCTGCAGATCTCCGAACCCGGCGCCTCGCCCAACCCGCACGAGCGTCGCATCGCCGTGGGCATCGACCTCGGCACCACGCATTCGCTGGTGGCCGCCGTGCGCCATGGCGTGGCGGAATGCCTGCCTGATGATCAGGGGCGGGTGATCCTGCCGTCGGCCGTTCGCTATCTCGAGGGCGGCCGCCGCCAGATCGGCGCGCAGGCCCTGGCTGCGCAGGCCGAGGATCCGCTCAACACCATCGTCTCGGTGAAGCGCTTCATGGGCCGCAGTGTCCAGGACGTGCAGGGCCGCGAGAAGCTGCCCTACCAGTTCGAGGACACGCCGGGCATGCTCAGCCTCGTGACCCGCGAAGGGCTCAAGACGCCGGTGGAGGTGTCTGCCGAGATCCTGGCCACTCTGCGCTACCGTGCCGAGGACACCTTTGCCGACGACCTCTTCGGTGCAGTGATCACGGTCCCAGCCTATTTCGACGACGCCCAGCGCCAGGCCACCAAGGGCGCCGCGCAACTGGCCGGCCTCAAGGTGCTGCGC
The DNA here is from genome assembly GCF_051857535.1 of Roseateles sp. DB2. Taxonomy (NCBI): domain Bacteria; kingdom Pseudomonadati; phylum Pseudomonadota; class Betaproteobacteria; order Burkholderiales; family Sphaerotilaceae; genus Roseateles; species Roseateles sp. DB2. The sequence goes on from NZ_JBPZGY010000004.1 coordinate 423,599, forward strand.
CTGATCAACGAGCCTACCGCCGCGGCTATCGCCTATGGCCTGGACAACGGGTCTGAAGGCCTCTATGCCGTCTATGACCTGGGTGGCGGCACCTTCGACATCTCCCTGCTGCGCCTGACCCTCGGCGTGTTCGAGGTGGTGGCCACCGGCGGCGATGCGGCCCTGGGCGGCGATGACTTCGACCACGCCTTGGCTGACTGGGCGGTGGCGCAAGCAGGCCTGCAATTGAACACCGCGCACGACAAGCGCGCCGTGCTGGTAGCCGCACGCGCGGCCAAGGAGCAGCTCTCGAACGAGAGCCAGGTGCAGCTACAGGCGGTCCTGGACGCTGGCTCGCTGGACGTTCTGGTGAGCCGCGAACAGTTCCAGGCACTCACCAAGCCCCTGGTCGATCGGACCCTGGCCTCCGTGCGGCGCGTGCTGCGTGATGCTCGCGTCAAGCCGGAAGAAGTGCAGGGTGCCGTCATGGTCGGCGGCTCCACGCGCATGCCCGCCGTGCGTGCGGCGGTGAGCCAGCTCTTCGGCCGCGAGGTGCTGACCAACCTGAATCCGGATGAGGTCGTGGCCCTCGGTGCCGCACTGCAGGCCAACCAACTGGCCGGGAATTCGGCGGATGGCGAGATTCTGCTACTGGATGTGATCCCCCTGTCGCTGGGACTGGAGACCATGGGTGGCCTGGTGGAGCGCGTCATCGAGCGCAATGCCACCATCCCCATCGCCAAGGCTCAGGACTTCACCACCTTCAAGGACGGCCAGACCGCCATGGCCATCCATGTGCTGCAGGGGGAGCGCGAGCTGGTGAGCGAATGCCGCTCGCTGGCGCGCTTCGAGTTGCGCGGCATTCCCCCCATGGCTGCTGGAGCCGCGCGCATTCGCGTCAGCTTCCAGGTGGATGCCGATGGTCTGCTGAGCGTCTCGGCCAAGGAACTGGGCTCCGGCGTGGAAGCGGCCGTGCAGGTCAAGCCCAGCTACGGCCTGGCCGACGAGCAGATCGCCCAGATGCTCAAGGACGGCTTTGCCAGCGCCGAGGCCGACATGCAGGCCCGCAGCCTGCGCGAGGCCCAGGTGGAGGCTGAGCGCATGCACCTGGCGACGCTGTCCGCACTGGCTGCGGACGGCGATCTGCTCAGCGCCGGTGAGCGGGCCGAGATCGATGCGCTGCTCGCTGCCTTGCAGGCCGTGGCTGCCGGCGACGATGCCGCCGCCATCACCGAGGGCGTGGAGCGCCTCGCCAAGGGCACCGAGGCCTTTGCCGCGGCTCGCATGAACCGCGGCATCCAGCAGGCCTTGGCAGGCCGCAGCATCGAGCAGATGTGAGCGTGCAGCCCGCCCACTGAACAGAACAAAGAGAGACCGTCATGCCCATCATCAAGATCCTGCCCCATGCTGAGTACTGCCCCGAGGGTGCCGAGGTCAAGGCGCCGGCAGGGACCTCCATCTGCGAGGCCCTGCTGGACAACGGCATCGAGATTGAGCATGCCTGCGACCAAGTCTGCGCCTGCACCACTTGCCATGTGATTGTGCGCGAAGGCTTTGCCTCGCTGTCCGAGATGGAGGAGGGCGAAGAGGACATGCTGGACCGCGCCTGGGGCCTGGAGCCTAACTCGCGCCTGTCCTGCCAGGCCATCCTGGGGCAGAAGGACGTGTCGGTGGAGATCCCCAAGTACTCCATCAACCACGCCAAGGAAAAGCACTGAGCATGCGGGTCCTGGGCTTCGAATCCTCCTGCGACGAGACCGGGGTCGCCCTGGTCGAGCTGCCACCCCACGGCCAGCCGGGCACGCCGCGGCTGCTGGCTCAGGCCCTGCACAGCCAGATCGCCATGCATCAGGCCTATGGCGGCGTGGTGCCCGAGCTGGCCTCGCGGGATCACATCCGTCGTGTTCTGCCGCTGAGCCGCGAGGTGCTCGCGCAGGCGCAACTGGGCCTGCAGGATGTCGATGTGATCGCCTATACCGAGGGGCCAGGTCTTGCCGGGGCCCTGCTGGTGGGGGCGGGCGTGGCTGTTTCGCTGGCTGCAGCGCTGGGCAAGCCGGCCGTGGGCGTGCATCACCTGGAGGGGCATCTGCTGTCGCCCTTCCTGTCGGCCGATCCCCCTGAATTTCCCTTCGCGGCCCTGCTGGTCTCGGGCGGGCACACCCAGCTCATGCGCGTGGACGAGGTGGGCCGGTACGAGATCCTGGGCGAGACCATCGACGACGCCGCCGGTGAAGCCTTCGACAAAAGCGCCAAGCTGCTGGGCCTGCCGTACCCCGGCGGGCCGCATCTTTCGAAGCTGGCGGAGCGGGGCAGGGCGGATGTCTTCGAGCTGCCCCGCCCGCTGCTGCACAGCGGCAAGCCGGACTTCAGCTTTGCCGGCCTGAAGACAGCGGTGCTGACCCAGGTGAAGAAGCTCGGCGAAGCGCCTACCGAGGAGCAGCGTGCGGACCTGGCTGCCAGCACACAGGCAGCCATCGTCGAGGTGCTGGTGAAGAAGTCGCTGCTGGCCCTCAAGAGCACCGGGCTCAAGCGCCTGGTGGTGGCGGGAGGCGTGGGGGCCAACAGCAGCCTGCGCGCCCAGTTGAATGCAGCCTGCGCAAAGCGGGGCGTGCGGGTGCACTACCCCGAACTGAGCCTGTGTACTGACAACGGCGCCATGATCGCCATGGCCGCCGCCATGCGCCTGCAGCGGGGCATGGCCCGGCTGCGCGAGGACGGCAGCTTTGGTGTGCGGCCGCGCTGGGACCTGTCGGCCGCCTGAGCTCGGGCCCACGCGGCCGACTTCTTCTGCGTCTCAGCTGACGGTCAAGCGTGCGCCGCCCTTGGCCTGGCGCTTGGCAAGGGTGAGGGTCAGTACGCCGTGGTCCATCTTGGCGCTGGAGTCTGACTCGCTGATCTCCTGCGGCAGGCTGAAGGTGCGGGAGAAGCGCGAAGTCGAGCGCTCACGGTACAGCACGCGCTCGCCGTCCTTCTTTTCTTCATCCTTGCTCTGTTCGGCTTCCACACTGATGCGGCGGCCGTCCACCGTGATTTTCACGGCCTCCTTGGGCACACCGGGCATCTCCAGCTTCACGGTGTAAGCGCTGTCCGTCTCGCTCACGTCGAGGGCGGGGCTGCGCAGGGCCTGGCTCAGCTCGCGCGCGTCCTGGCCGAAGACATTGCCGAAGCTGTCGTCGAACAGGCGCTCCAGGCTGCGGGACAGGTCATGGGCTTGGCGGGAAGTGGGCACGAGAAACATAGGGCCTCCTGATGGCTGGCTTCAACACTCGGGGACGTCCCCCTTGCAGCCAACTTGAGAGTCGCCCCGGTGCTTTCAAGGGCGCCGGGGCGCGTTGCATTCGAAATTTTGAGTTGCGACAGAAATACCGCATCAAGCCCTTGAATTGCGGGCCGTAGCGCTCAATTAATGCCTCTTGGCCGGACTGTTTTCCTGGCCTCTGCCGCAAGGGCAGGATGAGTGTCTGGCTTGCCCGGGCTCAAGTGCTATACTCCGACGGTTTCGCGTCAAGCCATAGCCATCTGGCAGTGGGGAGAAGCGGGATTTCAAGCACGGCATGGGTAGGTTTCACCTGTGTCCGCAAGTCCAGTACCGGAAACCGTCTGCGTGGGTCTGTCCTGCCAGCGGCTTTCCATTTGAAGGAACGCATCATGGCAGTCGCCGATCTGAACAAGGCCGAAATCGTCAAGGCCAACGCACGCAGCGCCAACGACACGGGCTCCCCCGAAGTCCAAGTGGCCCTGCTGACCGCTCGCATCAACGAGCTGACCCCCCACTTCAAGACCCACGCCAAGGACCACCACGGCCGTCGCGGTCTGCTGAAGATGGTCAACCAGCGCAAGAGCCTGCTGGCCTATCTGAAGAACAAGGACGCTGCTCGCTACACCGCCCTGATCCAGAAGCTGGGCCTGCGCAAGTAATTCGCCCATGACGCCAAAGAGCCTGTCTGGACTTTCAAGCCAGCACAGGCTCTTTGTTTTTGTTGTTGGCTGTTGGAGTCGAGCTGACGTGGCGGATGTGTCATTCCAAGGCGGCTTGCAGGCCTGAGGGCCCTTGCAAGTCTCCCTGGAATGGCATCGCGCCAGACCCAGCCCCACTCCCGGTTCCACGGTGCGCCGCAAGCACTGTTTTGCAATCGAGGAAATGCACATGAGCATGTTCAACAAGGTCACCAAGACCTTCCAATGGGGCAACCACACCGTCACGATGGAGACCGGCGAGATCGCTCGTCAGTCCACCGGCGCCGTGCTGGTGAACATCGATGACACCGTGGTGCTGGCCACCGTCGTCGCCAAGAACGAACCCAAGCCTGGCCAGGACTTCTTCCCCCTGACCGTCGACTACATCGAGAAGACCTACGCCGCTGGCAAGATCCCCGGCAGCTTCTTCAAGCGTGAAGGCCGCCCCAGCGAGCTGGAGACCCTGACCAGCCGCCTGATCGACCGCCCCATCCGCCCGCTGTTCCCTGAAGGCTTCTTCAACGAAGTCCAGGTCGTGGTGCACGTGGTGTCCCTGAACCCCGAAGTTCAGGCCGACATCGCCGCCATGATTGCCACCAGCGCTGCGCTGTCCATCTCCGGCATTCCCTTCAACGGCCCCATCGGTGCCGCCCGCGTGGGCTACATCAATGGCGAGTACGTGCTGAACCCGGGCAAGACCCAACTGACCGAGTCCAAGATGGACCTGGTCGTGGCCGGCACCGAAGCCGCCGTTCTGATGGTCGAGTCCGAGGCTGACCAACTGAGCGAAGACATCATGCTGGGCGCCGTGGTCTATGGCCACGATCAGGGTAAGGTCGCCATCAACGCCATCCACGAGCTGGTGAAGGAAGCCGGCAAGCCGGTGTGGAACTGGACCCCGCCCGCCAAGGACGAGCCCTTCATCGCCAAGGTCACCGGCCTGGCCGAGGAGGCCCTGCGCGCTGCTTACCAGATCCGCTCCAAGCAGGCTCGTACCCAGGCCTGCCGCGAGGCCTATTCCAAGGTCAAGGAAGCCCTGACCGCTGAAGGCCTGGCCTTCGACGGCGTCGAGGTCGACGGACTGCTGTTCGAGATCGAAGCCCGCATCGTGCGCAGCCAGATCCTGGCCGGTGAGCCCCGCATCGACGGCCGCGACACCCGCACTGTGCGCCCCATCGAGATCCGTTCCGGCGTGCTGCCGCGCGCGCACGGCTCCTCGCTGTTCACCCGTGGCGAGACGCAGGCCCTGGTCGCCGCCACCCTGGGTACCGAGCGTGACGCTCAGATGATTGACGCCCTGGCCGGTGAGTTCACCGAGCGCTTCATGCTGCACTACAACATGCCCCCCTTCGCCACTGGCGAGACGGGCCGAGTGGGTAGCCCCAAGCGTCGCGAGATCGGCCACGGCCGTCTGGCCAAGCGTGCCCTGGTGGCCGTGCTGCCGACCAAGGAAGAGTTCCCGTACTCCATCCGCGTGGTCTCCGAGATCACCGAGTCCAACGGCTCGTCCTCGATGGCTTCCGTCTGCGGTGGCTGCCTGTCGCTGATGGACGCTGGTGTGCCTCTGAAGGCTCACGTGGCAGGCATCGCCATGGGCCTGATCAAGGATGGCAACCGCTTTGCCGTGCTGACTGACATCCTGGGCGACGAAGATCACCTGGGCGATATGGACTTCAAGGTGGCCGGCACGACCGGTGGCATCACCGCCCTGCAGATGGACATCAAGATCCAGGGCATCACCAAGGAAATCATGCAGGTGGCCCTGGCTCAGGCCAAGGAGGCTCGTCTGCACATCCTGGGCGCCATGGTCGATGCCGTCGGCGGTGCCAAGACCGAGGTGTCGCAGTTCGCTCCGCGCCTCTACACCATGAAGATCAATCCCGAGAAGATCCGTGACGTGATCGGCAAGGGCGGTGCCACCATCCGCGCGCTGACCGAAGAGACCGGCACCCAGATCGACATCGGCGAAGACGGCACCATCACCATCGCCTCGACCGACGCGGACCGCGCCGCTGCTGCCAAGAAGCGCATCGAGGAGATCACCGCTGAAGTGGAAGTGGGCAAGGTCTACGAAGGTCCCATCACCAAGATCCTGGACTTCGGCGCCCTGGTGAATCTGCTCCCTGGCAAGGACGGCCTGCTGCACATCAGCCAGATCGCCCATCAGCGCGTCGAGAAGGTCACGGACTTCCTGAAGGAAGGTCAAGTGGTCAAGGTCAAGGTCCTGGAGACTGACGAGAAGGGGCGCATCAAGCTGTCCATGAAGGCCCTGATCGATCGTGACGCGGCCCCGGCAGCTCCGGTTGCCGAGGCTGCAGGCGAGCCCGCTGCCGAGTAATCGTCAGCCCGGCATCGTCAGTCACTGACCTAGCGACACGCCATGCGCGCCATCGCCATCAGCCAGCCCGGCGGACCCGAAGTCCTTCAGCTGCAGACCCTGCCCGAGCCCCAGGCCGGGGCAGGGGAGTGCCTCATCGCGGTGGAGGCCTATGGCATCAACCGCCCCGACGTGCTTCAACGCAAGGGTGCATATCCGCCCCCGGCGGGTGCCAGCCCCTTGCCGGGGCTGGAGGTTGCGGGCCGCATCGTCGCTGGCGATGAGAGCGCGCTGGCTGTTGCCGGTCTGCGCATCGGAGATGCCGTCTGCGCGCTGGTGGCGGGCGGCGGCTACGCCGAGCGCTGCGTGGCGCCCGTCGAGCAATGCCTGCCGGTGCCCGAGGGCTGGAGCATGGCCGAGGCGGCCAGCCTGCCGGAGACCTTCTTCACCGTGTGGAGCAATGTCTTCGAGCGGGCGTCGCTCAAGTCTGGCGAAAGCATCCTGGTCCACGGCGGCAGCAGCGGCATCGGTGTCACTGCCATCCAGTTGGCCAAGGCCTTCGGCGCTCGCGTCCTCGTGACTGTGGGCAATGCGGCCAAGGCGCAGGCCTGCCTGAAGCTGGGTGCGGAGGTTGCTATCAACTACCGCGAGCAAGACTTCGTCGCGGAAGCGAAGGCAGCCACGCAGGGGCGGGGTGTCGACGTCATCCTGGATATGGTTGCGGGCGATTACGTCGCGCGTGGTGTGCAGTGTCTGGCCGATGACGGTCGCATGGTCATCATCGCGGTACAGGGCGGGGTCAAGGCCGAGTTCGATGCGGGTCAGGTCTTGCGCCGCCGGTTGACGATCAGCGGCTCGACCCTGCGTCCACGTTCGCTGGCCTTCAAGGCTGGCATTGCCCGTGCCTTGCGGGACAAGGTCTGGCCCCTGCTGGCCTCGCGCAAGATTGCGCCGGTCATTTATCAACAACTGCCCGCCGACCAGGCGGCTCAGGCCCACGCCCTGATGGAATCGGGCGAGCATGTGGGCAAGATCGTCCTGGTCTGGTGAGTTTCACGAGGTTATTCATGCGCAAGAAGCTGGTCGTTGGCAACTGGAAGATGCATGGCAGCCGGGCCTCCAATGCCCTGTTGCTGAGCGGGCTGAAGGAAGCCGGCCCCTGGACGGCCGACGTGGCCGTGTGCGTGCCATTCCCCTACATCACCGAGACGGCCCTGGCCCTGACGGGCACGCAGATCGCTTACGGCTCTCAGGACTGCTCGGCGCATGAGCAGGGGGCCTATACCGGCGAGGTGTCCTCGGCCATGCTGGCGGATCTTGGCTGCCGCTATGCCATCGTCGGGCACTCCGAGCGTCGCGCGTACCACCAGGAAAGCGACCAGTTGGTGGCTGACAAGGCCAAGGCTGCATTGGCCCATGGCGTCACGCCCATCGTCTGCGTAGGCGAGACCCTGGCTGAGCGCGAAGCCGGACAGACCGAGCATGTGGTCAAGCGGCAGCTGGCGGCAGTCATCCATACGCTGACGCATTGCATTGGCGAGATCGTCCTGGCCTATGAGCCGGTGTGGGCCATTGGTACGGGCCTGACGGCTTCGCCCGAGCAGGCTCAGGCCGTTCACGCCGTGCTGCGCCAGCAACTGCGTGCCGCCACGCAGAAGGCGGATGCCATGCGCATCCTCTACGGTGGCAGCGTCAAGCCCGACAATGCAGCCCAGCTGTTCGCGCAGGCGGACATCGACGGCGGTCTGATTGGCGGTGCCGCCCTGAAGGCGGCTGATTTCTCGGCCATCTGCCGCGCGGCAGGCTGAAGCTCAAGAGTGGTTTTCCGGTGCGCCCGCTCTTGACTGAGCGGGCGGCTGATTCGATTTGGAGATACGAATGCAAGTCCTGATGAATCTGATCCTCGTGGTCCAGCTGCTGAGCGCGCTGGCCATGATCGGCCTGGTGCTGGTGCAGCATGGCAAGGGTGCTGACATGGGCGCTTCCTTTGGCAGCGGCGCCTCCGGCAGCCTGTTTGGTGCGACCGGCAGCGCCAACTTTCTCTCGCGCAGCACGGCCGTCTGCGCCACGCTGTTCTTTGTCTGCACGCTGGGTCTGGCCTACTTCGGCAGTCACCGGGATGCCGGCGTCTCGCAGGACAGCCTGCTGGAGCGCGCCGCGCCTGTTAGCGCCCCTGCGCCTGCCGCGGCTGCATCCGGTGCTGCTGCCATTCCTGAGGCCCCTGTGGCTGTTCAGCCGGCTGCATCGGGCGCCAGCAAGTAATCCTTTGGAGGCGGGGCGGGCAAGACCTGCCCCCCTGTCCTCAGGACGACGGCCGGAACCTCTGTCTCAGATCAAACCGGCTGCGCTGCAAAAATCCACTGTTTCTCTCTGAAGGGCGGATTTTTCAGTATAGAATTCGAGGCTGTCTGGAACGCAATTCCTCAAGCTACCAGACAGCAAAAACCGCCGACGTGGTGAAATTGGTAGACACGCTATCTTGAGGGGGTAGTGGCGAAAGCTGTGCGAGTTCGAGTCTCGCCGTCGGCACCAAATTCCTCAATCGAGGTCGTGCGTTAACATCCCCGGGTTGGAGCCCGATGGTGTGCAAGCGATCCTGGTTGAAGCGCCCTGTGGCAGGGGTGGTCGCGAGATCGAACCTGCTAAGGGACAAGCCGGGCGCGGTCCGTGAGCGATTTTTTATCGCCAGCGGCGCGCCCGTTGCTTTTGTCGACTCTGTCGATGCCCTGGCGGCCTGGAGGTCGCGAGCGTCGGCGCAACCGAGAGCAAAGCTGTGAGTCTGGAACAGTACCTCCCCGTCATCCTCTTCATTCTGGTCGGCGCAGTGGTGGGTATAGCGCCCCAGATCCTGGGTTACCTCCTCGGACCCAACCGGCCGGATCAGGCCAAGAACTCCCCCTACGAATGCGGCTTCGAGGCCTTTGAAGACGCGCGCATGAAGTTTGATGTGCGCTACTACCTCGTGGCCATTCTCTTCATCCTGTTCGACCTGGAAATCGCCTTCCTGTTTCCGTGGGCCGTGACCTTGCGTGAAATCGGCGCGACAGGTTTCTGGGCGATGATGGTCTTCCTGGGCATTCTGGTCGTGGGCTTTGCCTACGAATGGAAAAAAGGCGCCCTCGATTGGGAATGATGGTGCCCCTCGTCCAACGCTAGGCGCTGGACGGTCCCCCAGGGGGACGCCAGCCTGCGGGTGGCAGGTGGGCCGACTTGGCGAATGCTGAGTCTGAGCCCGGCACTCGGCCCGGAACCCGGGCGATTGATTGAAAGCGTGCTATGGGTATTGAAGGCGTTTTGAAGGAAGGCTTCGTCACCACCTCGGTCGACAAGCTGATCAACTGGTCCAAGACCGGTTCTCTCTGGCCCATGACCTTCGGTCTGGCCTGCTGTGCGGTCGAGATGATGCACGCCGGTGCGGCGCGCTATGACATCGACCGCTTCGGCATGCTGTTCCGGCCCAGCCCGCGCCAGTCCGACCTGATGATCGTGGCCGGCACGCTGTGCAACAAGATGGCCCCGGCCCTTCGCAAGGTCTACGACCAGATGGCCGAGCCGCGCTGGGTGCTGTCCATGGGCTCCTGCGCCAATGGCGGCGGCTACTACCACTACAGCTACTCCGTCGTGCGTGGCTGCGACCGCATCGTGCCGGTGGACGTCTACGTGCCGGGCTGTCCGCCCACCGCCGAGGCGCTGCTGTACGGCATCTTGCAGCTGCAGGCCAAGATCCGCCGCGAAAACACCATCGCACGCTGAAGAGGGCAGGGCTCCATGACCATGAAACTCGACACCCTGCAGGCCACCCTGGAAAAGGTGCTGGGCGAGCAGATCATCGACCTCAAGCGCGAGCTGGGCGAAATCACCATCCGCGTGGCGCCTGAGCACTACGCTGCCGTCGCCAAGACCTTGCGCGACCACTCCGAGCTGCGCTTCGAGCAGTTGATCGACCTCTGCGGCGTGGACTACAGCAGCTACGGCGAAGGTGCCTACGAAGGCCCGCGCTTCGCCGCCGTGTCGCACCTGCTGTCCGTGGCCAAGAACTGGCGCCTGCGTCTCAAGGTGCTGGCCGCCAATGACGATTTCCCCTGTGTCGCTTCGGTCACGCCCATCTGGAACTCTGCCAACTGGTTCGAGCGCGAGGCCTTCGACATGTACGGCATCATCTTCGAAGGCCATGAGGATCTGCGCCGCATCCTGACGGACTACGGTTTCATCGGCCACCCCATGCGCAAGGACTTCCCGACCACCGGGCATGTCGAGATGCGCTATGACGCCGAGCAGAAGCGGGTCATCTACCAGCCGGTCACCATCGAGCCGCGTGAGATCACGCCGCGCGTGATCCGTGAAGACAACTACGGCGGGCTGTGAATGACTCGCCTGCAAGCCCATATTCCTTCGCTGCCCGTCGTCGGGCCGGCCCGGCGGGAGTCCTGATCCATGGCTGACATCAAGAATTACACCCTCAACTTCGGTCCCCAACACCCGGCCGCGCACGGCGTGCTGCGCTTGGTGCTGGAACTCGACGGTGAAGTGATCCAGCGCGCCGACCCGCACATCGGCCTGCTGCACCGTGCCACCGAGAAGCTGGCCGAGAGCAAGACCTACATCCAGTCTCTGCCCTATATGGACCGCCTCGACTACGTGTCGATGATGGCCAATGAGCATGCCTACTGCCTGGCCATCGAGAAGATGCTGGGGCTGGAGGTGCCGGAGCGCGCGCAGTACATCCGCGTGATGTTCGCCGAGCTGACCCGCATCCTGAACCACCTGCTCTGGCTGGGCTGCCATGGCCTGGACTGCGGTGCGATGAACATCCTCATCTACTGCTTCCGCGAGCGTGAGGACATCTTCGACATGTACGAGGCGGTGTCGGGCGCGCGCATGCACGCGGCCTACTTCCGTCCTGGCGGCGTCTACCGCGACCTGCCGGACACCATGCCGCAGTACAAGGTCAGCAAGATCAAGAACGCCAAGACGATTGCTCAGCTGAACGAGAACCGCCAAGGCTCGCTGCTGGACTTCATCGAGGACTTCTGCAGGCGCTTCCCCAAGAACGTCGACGACTACGAAACCCTGCTGACCGACAACCGGATCTGGAAGCAGCGCACCGTAGGCATCGGCGTCGTGACGCCTGAACGCGCCCTGAACATGGGCTTTACCGGCGCCATGCTGCGTGGTTCGGGCATCCCCTGGGATCTGCGCAAGAGCCAGCCCTACGATGTCTACGCCAAGATGGACTTCGACATCCCCGTGGGCACCCATGGTGACACCTATGACCGCTATGTGGTGCGTGTCGAGGAAATGCGCCAGTCTTGCCGCATCGTCGAGCAGTGCGTGAAGTGGCTGCGCGCCAACCCCGGCCCCGTCATCACGGACAACCACAAGGTCGCTCCGCCGGCTCGCGTGGACATGAAGTCCAATATGGAAGAGCTGATCCACCACTTCAAGCTCTTCACCGAGGGCTTCCGCGTGCCCGAGGGCGAAGCCTACGCCGCCGTCGAGCATCCCAAGGGTGAATTCGGCATCTACATCGTCAGCGACGGCGCCAACAAGCCCTACCGCCTGAAGATCCGCGCCCCGGGCTTCGCCCATCTGGCCGGCCTGGACGAGATGTCCCGCGGCCACATGATTGCCGACGCCGTCGCCGTGATTGGCACCATGGACATCGTTTTCGGTGAGATTGACCGATGAGCAGCACTCCCTACCAGCTCAGCGACGCCACCCGCGCTCGCTTCGACCGCGAGGTCGCCAAGTACCCGGCCGAGCAGCGCCAGTCTGCCGTGATGGCCTGCCTGTCCATCGTGCAGCAGGAGCAGGGCCATGTGTCCCGCGAGAGCGAGGACGCCATTGCCGAATACTTGGGCATGCCCGCGATCGCGGTGTATGAGGTCACGACCTTCTACAACATGTACAACCAGCGCCCGGTCGGCAAGTTCAAGCTGAACGTGTGCACCAACCTGCCTTGCCAGCTGCGCAATGGCCAGCAGGCGCTGGACCATCTGCTGAACAAGCTGGGCGTGGAAGAGGGCGGCACCACCGCGGACGGCCTCTTCACCGTGCAGAAGTGCGAATGCCTGGGCGCCTGCGCCGACGCGCCGGTGATGCTGGTGAACGACCGCCAGATGTGCAGCTTCATGAGCCATGAGCGCCTCGACGAACTCGTCGACACGCTGAAGGCCCACGCCAAGAACTGAGGGCAAGCATGCTGGATCTCTCCAAGTTTCAAAGCAAGGGCGTCGAGACCTGCTTCCATGGCCGCCACCTCGGCCCGCAGATCTACGCCGACCTGAACGGCAGCAACTGGTCCCTCAAGGACTACGAAGCCCGCGGCGGCTACGCAGCCCTGCGCAAGATTCTGGGCAAGGACGGTGGTGAAGGTCTCACGCCTGACCAGGTCATCGCCGAGGTCAAGACCTCCGGCCTGCGCGGCCGCGGTGGCGCCGGTTTCCCGACCGGCCTGAAGTGGAGCTTCATGCCCCGCCAGTTCCCGGGCCAGAAGTACCTCGTCTGCAATTCCGACGAAGGCGAGCCGGGCACCTGCAAGGACCGCGACATCCTCATGTACAACCCGCACATCGTCATCGAAGGGATGGCGATCGCGGCGTATGCCATGGGCATCAAGGTTGGCTACAACTACATCCACGGCGAGATCTTCGAGGTCTACGAGCGCTTCGAGGCGGCCCTGGAAGAGGCGCGTGCCGCCGGCCTGCTGGGTGACAACATCCTGGGCTCCAGCTTCTCGTTCCAGCTGCACGCCCACCACGGCTTCGGTGCCTACATCTGTGGCGAAGAGACCGCGCTGCTGGAATCGCTGGAAGGCAAGAAGGGCCAGCCCCGCTTCAAACCGCCGTTCCCGGCCAGCTTCGGCCTGTACGGCAAGCCCACCACCATCAACAACACCGAGACCTTCGCGGCGGTGCCCTGGATCATCCGCAACGGTGGCCAGCCCTACCTCGAGATCGGCAAGCCCAACAACGGCGGCACCAAGATCTTCTCGGTCTCGGGCGACGTCAACAAGCCCGGCAACTACGAGATCCCGCTGGGTACGCCCTTCGAGAAGCTGCTGGAGCTCGCCGGTGGCGTGCGCACCGGCCGCAAGCTCAAGGCAGTGATCCCGGGCGGTTCGTCCGCCCCGGTGCTGCCGGCGGAGGTGATGATGCAGTGCACGATGGACTATGACTCCATCGCCAAGGCCGGCTCCATGCTGGGCTCGGGCGCCGTCATCGTGATGGACGACTCGCGCGACATGGTCACCAGCCTGCTGCGTCTCTCCTACTTCTATGCCCACGAGTCCTGCGGCCAGTGCACGCCCTGCCGCGAAGGCACGGGCTGGATGCACCGCGTGATCGAGCGCATCGCCCACGGCCAGGGCCGCATGGAAGACATCGACCTGCTGACCTCGGTCGCTGACAACATCCAGGGCCGCACCATCTGCGCCTTGGGCGACGCTGCCGCCATGCCGGTGCGCGCCATGATCAAGCACTTCAAGCACGAGTTCGTGCAGAAGATCGAACAGGCTCAACAGGCCCGCGCCAAAGCGGCCTGAACGCCAGGACACGAACCATGGTTGAAATCGAACTCGACGGCAAGAAGGTAGAGGTCCAGGAAGGCAGCATGGTCATGCATGCTGCTGAAAAGGCCGGTACCTATATCCCGCATTTCTGCTACCACAAGAAGCTCTCCATCGCGGCCAACTGCCGCATGTGCCTCGTGGACGTGGAAAAGGCCCCCAAGCCCATGCCTGCCTGCGCGACCCCGGTCACGCAGGGCATGATCGTGCGCACCAAGAGCGAGAAAGCCATCAAGGCCCAGCAGGGCGTGATGGAGTTCCTGCTGATCAACCACCCGCTGGATTGCCCGATCTGCGACCAGGGCGGGGAGTGCCAGCTGCAGGATCTGGCCGTGGGCTACGGTGGCAGCAAGAGCCGCTACACCGAAGAGAAGCGCGTGGTCTTCCACAAGAACGTGGGCCCGCTGGTCTCGATGGAAGAGATGAGCCGGTGCATCCATTGCACCCGCTGCGTGCGCTTCGGCCAGGAAATCGCCGGCAAGATGGAACTGGGCATGGCCCACCGCGGCGAGCACAGCGAGATCCAGACCTTCGTGGGCCGCACCGTCGACTCCGAGCTGTCCGGCAACATGATCGACATCTGCCCGGTCGGTGCGCTGACCAGCAAGCCCTTCCGCTACAGCGCCCGCACCTGGGAGCTGTCGCGCCGCAAGAGCGTGTCGCCGCATGATTCCACCGGCGCCAACCTGATCGTGCAGGTCAAGAACAACCAGGTCATGCGCGTCGTGCCGCTGGAAAACGAGGACGTCAACGAGTGCTGGATCGCCGACCGCGACCGCTTCTCGTATGAAGCCCTGAACAGCGATCAGCGTCTGACCCAGCCCATGATCAAGCAGGGCGGCCAGTGGAAGGCCGTCGACTGGACCGTGGCCCTGGAGTACGTGGCCAACGGCCTGAAGTCCATCAAGGACACGCACGGCGCCGCCAGCATCGCGGCCCTGGGCTCGGCCCACAGCACGGTGGAAGAACTCTTCCTGCTGGGCCAGCTGGTGCGCGGCCTGGGCAGCCAGAGCATTGACCACCGCGTGCGTCATGCCGCCTTCGACAACAACGCTGCCGAGGGCCAGGCCCGCTGGCTGGGCACGTCGATCGCCTCGCTGTCCCAGCTGGACCGCGCCTTCGTGATCGGCTCCTTCCTGCGCAAGGACCACCCGCTGTTCGCGCAGCGCCTGCGCCAGGCGGCCCGTCATGGCGCCCAGGTCTCGGCCCTGCATGGTACGGCTGAGGACTGGCTGCTGCCGGTCGCCAAGCGCATCACCGCCGCCCCGTCGGCCTGGGTGCAGGAGCTGGCCAATGTGGCCGCCGCCATCGCCGCCGCCAAGGGTGTGAGCGCTCCGGCCGCCGGCAACGCCACCGCCGAGGCACAAGCCATCGCCGCCAGCCTGCTGGGCGGCACGCGCAAGGCCGTGCTGCTGGGCAATGCCGCCGCCGAGCATCCGCAGGCCGCCAGCCTGCTGAGCCTGGCCAACTGGATCGCCAACGAAACCGGTGCGGCAGTCGGCTACCTGAGCGCTGCTGCCAACACGGTGGGCGCCCAGCTGGTCCGCGCCGTGCCGGGGCAGGGCGGTGCCAATGCCGGCGAGCTGCTCTCCAGCAAGCCCGCCAAGGCCCTGATCCTGCTGAACATCGATCCGGCCCTGGACAGCGCCAACCCGGCCGCCGCCGTGAAGGCCGTCAACGCCGCCGAGATGGTCGTGGTGATGAGCCCCTTCAAGTCCGGCATGGACTACGCCGACGTGCTGCTGCCGACGGCTCCGTTCACCGAGACCTCGGGTTCCTTCGTCAATGCCGAGGGTCGTCTGCAGAGCTTCGTGGGCGTGGCCAAGGCCCTGGGCGAAACCCGCCCGGGCTGGAAGATCCTGCGCGTGCTGGGCAGCCTGCTGGGCCTCTCCGGCTTCGGCCAGGAAAGCTCCGAGCAGGTGCGCAACGAGGCCCTGGGCGTGAGCGCCGACCTCAGCAGCCGCCTGAACAACGCCTCGAGCGCCGCCGTGCAGTTCGGTGCCGCCACCGCCATCGAGCGCCTGGCTGATGTGCCCATCTACGCGACCGACGCGCTGGTGCGCCACGCCAGCTCGCTGCAGCTGACGACCGACGCCAAGAACGCCGCCGTGGCCCATGTGAGCCAGGCCCTGTGGACCCAACTGGGTCTGGGCGAGGGCGGCGAAGTGCAGGTGAGCCAGGACGGTGCCGGTTCGGCCCGCCTCAAGGCCAAGCTGGACGCCACGCTGCCCGCCAACGTGGTGCGCGTGCCTGCCGGCCTGCCCGAAACCGCCGCCCTGGGTGCCGCATTCGGCAGCCTGACGATTGCCAAGGTGTGACGCGATGATCGAAAGCCTCTACCAATCCGGCGCCTCCCTGCTGGGCGCACTCTGGCCTGTGGTCTGGAGCCTGCTCAAGATCATCGCGGTCGTTGCGCCGCTGATGCTCTGCGTGGCCTACCTGACCCTGTGGGAACGCAAGGCCATCGGCTGGTCCCAGATCCGTCCGGGCCCCAACCGCGTGGGCCCCTACGGCCTGCTGACCCCCATCGCCGACGCGGTGAAGCTGATCTTCAAGGAGATCATCCTCCCCAGCGCCGCCAACCGCGGGCTGTTCTTCCTCGGCCCCATCATGACCATCATGCCGGCCCTGGCTGCCTGGGCCGTGGTGCCTTTCGGCCCCGACGCTGCCGTGGCGAACGTGAACGCCGGCCTGCTGTTCCTGATGGCCATCACCTCGCTGGAGGTCTACGGCGTGATCATCGCGGGCTGGGCCTCGAACTCGAAGTACGCCTTCCTGGGCGCGCTGCGGGCTTCGGCGCAGATGGTGTCCTATGAAATCGCCATGGGCTTCGCCCTCGTGGTGGTGCTGATGGTCACCGGCAGCATGAACATGACGGACATCGTCACCTCGCAGGAGAAGGGCACCTTCGCCTCCATGGGCGTCAACTTCCTGTCCTGGAACTGGCTGCCGCTGCTGCCCATCTTTGTCGTGTACTTCATCTCCGGCCTGGCCGAAACCAACCGCCACCCCTTCGACGTGGTGGAAGGCGAATCGGAAATCGTGGCCGGCCACATGATCGAGTACTCGGGCATGTCCTTCGCGATGTTCTTCCTGGCCGAGTACGCCAACATGATCCTGGTCTCGGCCCTGGCCGTCGTCATGTTCCTGGGTGGCTGGAGCGCACCGATCTCCTTCAGCCTGCTGGGCATGGAGACGCCGCAGTTCATCCAGAACACCATGGCCTTCTGGAACTGGGCCTGGCTGTTCGGCAAGACCTTCTTTGTCGTCACGATGTTCCTGTGGGTGCGCGCCACCTTCCCGCGCTTCCGCTATGACCAGATCATGCGTCTGGGCTGGAAGATCTTCATTCCCGTGACCTTGATCTGGCTGGTCGTCGTCGGCCTGTGGATCCAGTCGCCGCTGAACATCTGGAAGTAAGCCGCCATGGTCAAACACTTCATCAAGAGCTTCATGCTCACCGAGCTGTTCAAGGGCATGGCCCTGACCGGCCGACATTTCCTCTCGCGCAACATCACCGTCCAGTTCCCGGAAGAGAAGACCCCGCTGTCGCCCCGCTTCCGCGGCCTGCACGCGTTGCGCCGCTACGAGAACGGTGAAGAGCGCTGCATCGCCTGCAAGCTCTGCGAGGCCGTGTGCCCGGCGATGGCCATCACCATCGAGTCCGATGTGCGTGAAGACGGCAGCCGCCGCACCACGCGCTACGACATCGACCTGACCAAGTGCATCTTCTGCGGCTTCTGCGAGGAAAGCTGCCCGGTGGACTCCATCGTCGAGACGGACATCTTCGAATACCACGGCGAGAAGCGCGGCGACCTGTACTTCACCAAGGACATGCTGCTGGCTGTGGGTGACCGTTACGAGAAGCAGATCGCAGCCAACAAGGAGGCCGACGCAAAATTCCGTTGACCTGACCCCTCGCCCAGGGCGGGTACGCCCTGGGCGGTCCCCCGAGGGGACGCCGAAGGCCGACGGCCTTCAGCCATCGACCTCCGCCACGCGGCCGTCCTTGGGGCGGCCCGGCGGACGGCCAGAACGGCACTACCTCGGGTCAACGAATTTGTGAGAACACCATGGACATCACCACCGCACTGTTCTACCTCTTCTCAGCCGTGCTGCTGGGTTCTGCCTTCCGTGTGATCACGGCCAGGAGCACCGTGCATTCGGCGCTCTTCCTGATCCTGGCCTTCTTCAACGCCTCCTGCATCTGGATGCTGTTGAAGGCCGAGTTCCTGGCGATCACGCTGGTGCTGGTCTACATCGGCGCCGTGATGGTGCTGTTCCTGTTCGTCGTGATGATGCTGGACATCAACTCCGACCAGGTCCGCCAGGGCTTCTGGAAGCACATGCCGCTGGCCTTGCTGGTGGGCGCGCTGATCGCCCTGGAAATGGCGGCCGTGCTGATGCCGGGCTTCAATCTGCGTGCGGCGCCGGAGCTGAGCGCTGAAGCCGCGAAGCTGGGCAACACCAAGATGCTGGGCATCCAGATCTACACCAACTATCTGTACCCGCTGCAGATCGCGGCCGTGCTGCTGCTGGTGGCCATCATTGCAGCCATTGCGTTGACGCTGCGCCGTCGCAAGGACAGCCGCTCGCAGGATCCATCCGAACAGGTGAAGGTCCAGAAGGCCGACCGCCTGCGCATCGTGAAGGTGCAGGCCACGGTCGAAGCCCCATCCGCCGGAACTGCCGCCCCTGCTGCGGCCGACAACAAGGGAGCCGCATGATGGCAGCGCTGACTCTGGGCCATTTCCTGACACTGGGCGCAATTCTGTTCGCGCTGTCGGTGATCGGCATCTTCCTGAATCGCAAGAACCTGATCGTGCTGCTGATGGCCATCGAGCTGATGCTTCTGGCGGTCAACCTGAACTTCGTGGCCTTCTCCCACTACCTGGGTGACATGGCCGGCCAGGTCTTCGTGTTCTTCATCCTGACCGTCGCGGCCGCCGAGTCCGCCATCGGCCTGGCCATCCTCGTCGTGCTGTTCCGCAACCGCGCCAGCATCAATGTGGAAGAACTCGACGCCCTGCAAGGCTGATCGGACACAAGGCACGGGATAACAAGATGTCTGCACAACTCTCTCAGAACATGCTGCTGGCGGTGCCCATGGCCCCCCTGGTCGGTGCCGTGGTGGCCGGCCTGTTCGGCAAGCAAGTGGGCCGCAAGGGCGCGCACACCATCACCATCCTCGGGGTGGCCATCGCTCTGGCGATCTCGGTGATGACGCTGTTCAGCGTGCTGGACGGCGCGCGCTTCAACCAGACCATCTACGAATGGATGGTGCTGGGCGGTCTCAAGATGGAAGTCGGCTTCCTGGTCGACGGCCTGACGGCCATGATGATGGTCGTGGTGACCTTCGTGTCGCTGATGGTGCACATCTACACCATCGGCTACATGGAAGAGGACCCCGGCTACCAGCGCTTCTTCTCTTACATCTCGCTGTTCACCTTCTCCATGCTGATGCTCGTCATGAGTAACAACATGCTGCAGCTGTTCTTCGGCTGGGAGGCGGTGGGCCTGGTGTCCTATCTGCTGATCGGCTTCTGGTACACCAAGCCGACGGCCATCTTCGCCAACATGAAGGCCTTCCTGGTGAACCGGGTCGGTGACTTCGGCTTCATCCTGGGCATTGGCCTGCTGGTGGCCTACGGCGGCTCGCTGAACTACACCGAGACCTTCGCCAAGGCCAACGAGCTGGCGCAGATCAAGTTCCCGGCCCCGCTGTGGGGCAGCGACTGGATGATGCTGACCGTGGCCTGCATCTGCCTGTTCATCGGTGCGATGGGCAAGTCGGCGCAGTTCCCGCTGCATGTGTGGCTGCCGGACTCGATGGAAGGCCCGACCCCCATCTCCGCGCTGATCCACGCCGCCACCATGGTGACGGCCGGCATCTTCATGGTCTCGCGCATGAGCCCGCTGTTC
Organism: Roseateles sp. DB2; assembly: GCF_051857535.1. Classification (NCBI taxonomy): domain Bacteria; kingdom Pseudomonadati; phylum Pseudomonadota; class Betaproteobacteria; order Burkholderiales; family Sphaerotilaceae; genus Roseateles; species Roseateles sp. DB2. The sequence continues at coordinate 443,341 of NZ_JBPZGY010000004.1, forward strand.
GAGCTCTCCGACACCGCGCTGAACTTCATTCTGGTGATCGGTGCCATCACCGCCCTGTTCATGGGCTTCCTGGGCATCATCCAGAACGACATCAAGCGTGTCGTGGCCTACTCCACGCTCTCGCAGCTGGGCTACATGACGGTCGCGCTGGGCGCCTCGGCCTACTCGGTCGCCGTGTTCCACCTGATGACGCACGCCTTCTTCAAGGCCCTGCTGTTCCTCGGCGCCGGCTCCGTGATCATCGGCATGCACCATGACCAGGACATCCGCAACATGGGCGGCCTGCGCAAGTACATGCCCATCACCTGGATCACCTCGCTGCTGGGCTCGCTGGCCCTGATCGGCACGCCGTTCTTCTCGGGCTTCTACTCGAAGGACTCCATCATCGAGGCCGTGCACGCCAGCCACCTGCCGGCCGCGCACTTCGCCTATGCCGCCGTGATCATCGGCGTCTTCGTGACGGCCTTCTACAGCTTCCGGATGTACTTCCTGGTCTTCCACGGCAAGGAAAACTTCCACCACAAGCCCTTCCCGGGTGAGCACGACCACCATGACGACCACGGCGAGCACCATGAGCCGCACGAGTCCCCCTGGGTGGTGACGGCCCCGCTGGTGCTGCTGGCCATCCCCTCGGTGCTGATCGGCTTCTACACCATCGAGCCCATGCTCTTCGGCGACTTCTTCAAGGACGCCATCTTCATCAACCACGACGTGCATCACGCCCTGGGTGAGCTGAAGCAAGAGTTCCACGGCGCGGTGGCCATGGCCACGCACGGGGTGACGACGCTGCCGTTCTGGCTGGCCCTGGGAGGCGTGGTGACCGCCTACGTGTTCTACATGGTCGCTCCGCAGATCCCCGCGACGATCGCCCGCGTGGCGGCGCCGCTGATCAAGGTGCTCGAGAACAAGTACTACATGGACTGGATCAACGAGAACATCCTTGCTGCCGCAGCGCGCGCCATCGGCGTGGGCCTGTGGAAGGGCGGGGATGCCGGTCTGATCGACGGCGTGATCATCAACGGCTCGGCCAAGACCGTGGGCGGCATTGCCGGCCTGGTCCGTCGCGTCCAGACGGGTCACCTGTACTGGTACGCCCTGGTGATGATCCTGGGTGTCATCGGCCTGATGACCTGGAAGCTGTGGCCCTTCATCGCGCCGCAGTTCAAGGCCCTGACCGGTCTCTGAGCACGGAGACGGAGAAAAAGAATGTTGCTGAGTCTTTCCATCTGGCTGCCCATCGTCAGCGGTCTCATCCTGCTGGCCCTGGGTCGCGACGACCAGGCCAAGACGGTGCGCTGGCTGGCCCTGGTGGCCGCCATCGCGAGCTTTGCCGTCACCCTCCCGCTCATTACCGGCTTCAAGGTCGACACGGCTGCCATGCAGTTCGTGGAGAACTTCTACTGGATCGAGCGCTTCAACATCCACTACCACCTCGGTGTGGATGGCATCTCCATGTGGTTCGTGCCCCTCACGGCATTCATCACCATCATCGTGGTGCTGGCGGCCTGGGAGGTGATCGAGAGCCGCGTCAACCAGTACATGGGCGCCTTCCTGGTGCTCTCCGGCCTGATGGTCGGCGTGTTCTCGGCCCTGGACGGCATGCTGTTTTACGTGTTCTTCGAGGCGACCCTGATCCCGATGTACATCATCATCGGCGTCTGGGGCGGCCCGCGTCGCGTGTATGCCGCCTTCAAGTTCTTCCTGTACACGCTGGCCGGCTCGCTGCTGATGCTGATCGCGCTGCTGTACCTGTACCTGAAGAGCGGTGGCAGCTTCGACATCCAGACCTGGCACAAGCTGCCGCTGCCGCTGGATGCGCAGACCCTGCTGTTCTTCGCCTTCTTCGCCGCCTTCTCGGTGAAGGTGCCGATGTGGCCAGTGCACACCTGGCTGCCGGATGCCCACGTGGAAGCGCCTACCGGCGGTTCCGTGGTGCTGGCCGCCATCATGCTGAAGCTGGGTGCCTACGGCTTCCTGCGCTTCTCCATGCCCATCGCGCCGGATGCTGCGCGTGAGTACGCCTGGTTCATCATCGCGCTGTCGCTGATCGCCGTGGTCTACATCGGCCTGGTGGCCCTGGTCCAGAAGGACATGAAGAAGCTGGTGGCCTACTCGTCCATCGCCCACATGGGCTTCGTGACCCTGGGCTTCTTCATCTTCAACGAGTTGGGCGTCTCGGGTGCCCTGGTGCAGATGATTTCGCACGGCTTCGTGTCGGGTGCCATGTTCCTCTCGATCGGCGTGCTCTACGACCGCGTGCATTCGCGTGAGATCTCGGCCTACGGCGGCGTGGTCAACACCATGCCCAAGTTCGCGGCCTTCGCGCTGCTGTTCGCTATGGCCAACTGCGGTCTGCCGGCCACCGGCGGCTTCGTGGGCGAGTGGATGGTCATCCTGGGCACTGTGAAGTACAGCTTCTGGCTGGGCGCCATCGCCGCCACCGCCCTGGTGTTCGGCGCGGCCTACACGCTGTGGATGTACAAGCGCGTCTACTTCGGTGCCGTCACCAACGACAACGTGCGTGGCCTCACCGACATCAATGGCCGTGAGTTCCTGATGCTGGCCGTGCTGGCCGTGGCGGTGCTGTGGATGGGTGTCTATCCCAAGCCCTTCACCGACGTGATGCATGCCTCGGTCACCGAGTTGCTGAAGCATGTGGCCATGTCCAAGCTGCAATAAAGAGGGCCGCTGAAAAATGAATGACATGAACTGGAATGCGGTGACCCCGGAGATCCTGCTGCTGGGCCTGTCCTGCGTGGTGGCCCTGGTGGATCTCTTCGTCAAGGACGAGCGCCGCGCGCCCACCTACTGGCTGACCCAGCTGACGCTGGCCCTGGTGTCTCTGCTGCACTTCAACGCCTTCTACGGCGGTGCCGAGGTCTTCGCCATGCAAGGCATGGTGGTGGTGGACCCGCTGAGCCACCTGCTGTCGGCCGTGGCCGGCATCGCGGTGATGATCACCCTGGTCTATGCGCGCCCCTATGCGGCGCCGCGCGAGATGCTCAAGGGCGAGTTGTTCACGCTGAGCCTGCTGTCCTACCTGGGCGTGTGCATCATGGTCTCGGCCAACAACTTCCTGGTCATCTACCTCGGCCTGGAGCTGATGAGCCTGTCGCTGTATGCGCTGGTAGCCCTGCGTCGTGACCATGCGGTCTCGACGGAAGCTGCGATGAAGTACTTCGTCCTGGGCGCATTGGCCAGCGGCTTCCTGCTGTACGGCATGTCCATGATGTACGGCGCTACCGGCTCGCTGACCATCCCGACCGTGCTGCAGGTGGTGAGCAGCGGTGCTCCCAACCCCTCCGTGCTGGTCTTCGGTGTGGTCTTCATCGTGGCCGGCCTGGCCTTCAAGCTTGGGGCCGCTCCCTTCCACATGTGGGTGCCTGACGTCTACCAGGGCGCCCCGACGGCAGCTACGCTGCTGATCGGCGGCGCGCCCAAGCTGGCCGCCTTCGGCATCGCCATCCGCCTGCTGGTGGACGGCATGCTGAGCCTGGCCGTGGACTGGCAGCAGATGCTGTTGGTGCTGGCGGTCTGCTCGCTGGTGATCGGCAACCTGGCCGCCATCGCCCAGACCAACCTCAAGCGCATGCTGGCCTACTCGACCATCGCACAGATGGGCTTCATGCTGCTGGGCCTGGCCTCGGGCGTGGTCAATGGCAACACGCTGTCGGCCGCCAACGCCTACAGCTCGGCGCTGTTCTACGTGATCACCTATGTGTTGACCACGCTGGGCACCTTCGGCCTGATCATGCTGATGGCTCGCCAGGGTCACGAAGCCGAGCAGATCACCGACTTCGCCGGACTGGCCAAGCGCAGCCCCTGGTATGCGCTGGTGATGACCATCTTCATGTTCTCGCTGGCCGGCATCCCGCCGACCGCCGGCTTCTATGCCAAGCTGGCCGTGCTGCAGGCCATGATCGCCACCAATGACCCGCTGTACATCAAGCTGGCCATCGGTGCCGTGCTGCTGTCGCTGATCGGTGCCTTCTACTACCTGCGCGTCATCAAGGTCATGTTCTTCGACGAGCCCTCCGAGCGCGGTGCCCTCAGCGCCCCCACGGATGCTCGCCTGGTCATGTCGCTCAACGGTGTGGCGGTGCTGGTCTTCGGTCTGATGCCTGACGGTCTGCTGACCCTGTGCGCCGTGGCCGTCAAGACCCTGGCCAACTGATATCGCGGGACCGTTCGCTCGTGAACCAGTCTGCTGCCGCCTGGCTGGTGCTGTTGGTTGCCGCCCTGGCGGCCAACGCACCCTTCCTGAGCCAGCGAATCCTGCTCGTGGGGCGCCCTGATCCGATGAAGTCGGGCTGGTGGCGCCTTCTGGAGCTGCTGCTGCTGGCCTTGCTGACCCTGGCCGTGGGCATGGGGCTGGAGGCACGTGTCGGGCAGCGTCAGCCGCAGGGCTGGGAGTTCTATGCCGCGGCGGCCTGCCTCTTCCTCACGCTGGCCTTCCCGGGCTTTGTCTGGCGCTATCTGAAGCGGCATCGTGAACAAGGCTGACGGCGACATCAAAGCGCAGGCGTCGGCGTCGGCCCTCGACCCGGATGCCAGCCTGCGGGAAAGCTGCGTGGAGGCGCGTGAGGTCTACCAAGGCAGCTTCCTGAAAGTGCAGCGCGACACCGTACGCCTGCCCGATGGCCGTGAGGCCGTTCGTGAGTACATCCGCCACCCCGGCGCGGTGATGGTCGTTCCGCTGCTGGACGACGAGCACCTGCTGCTGGAGCGCCAGTACCGCTATCCCATGGGTCGTGTGATGCTGGAGTTCCCAGCGGGAAAGCTGGATCCGCAGGAAAGCCCTTTGGCCTGTGCCATCCGCGAGCTGCGTGAGGAAACCGGCTACCGAGCGGCTCAGTGGGCCTATGCAGGTGTGCTGCACAACGCCATCGCCTACTCGGACGAAGGCATCCACATCTTCTTCGCCCGCCAGCTTGAAGCAGGCCCAGCACAGTTGGATGCTGGCGAGTTCGTCGAGTGTCTCAGCATGACGACCGCGGCCCTGGACGAGGCCTGCCGCAGCGGGATGGTCACCGATGCCAAGACGCTTATCGGCTTGCTGTGGCTGCAGCGCTGGCGTCAGGGGGCCTGGGCCCTGGACTGGCAAGCGGCTCCAGCCTGAACTGGCGGCCCTGGACCCATGCTGGTGCTCAACCTGGCCTGCGAATCCGGCCATGCCTTCGAAGGCTGGTTCGCCTCCTCTGACGACTGCAGCGATCAGCAGGCGCGGGGGCTGCTGACTTGTCCGATGTGCGGGTCATCACGGGTCGAGCGCCGGCCTTCGGCGCCTCGGCTCAATGTGTCCCACCTGCGGGCTGCCGAAACCCCGGCAGCGCTCCCCCCTGAGAACGTCTACCCGCCAGAGAGCGCTGCCGCAAGCCAGCCCCAGCTCGACAGCCGCGAAGCCCTGCAGACCTTGTGGCTGGCCGTGTCCCGCGAGGTGGCCCGCAGGAGCGAGGACGTGGGCGAGCGTTTTGCCGAAGAGGCCCGGCGCATGCACTACGGTGATGCCGAGGAGCGTGCGATCCGCGGACGCAGCCGGCCAGAGGAAGTTCAGGCGCTGATGGAAGAGGGCATCGAGCTGCTGCCCTTGCTGCTGCCTCAGGGCTCGGACGGCGAACTGCACTGAGCTCGTCGCTGCCGGCGCCCTTTGCGCCTTTCACGCCATTCACGCCCGGTTCACCCCCGCGGCACGCCGCACAGGGGGCCTGGCCTGCCGTTCGTCGCAATGTCACGACGGCTTGTCCCTACTTCATGCACCATGACCTGCGGATGTACCCCGGACCGGACCTATGCTCCGGCGATTGATTTCCCGCAAGCCATCATGAACAAGAAGCAACGCATTTTCCTGTCCGGCCATGGCCTGGCCCTGCTGGTCCTCTCAGCTGCCGTGCTCAGTGCCTGTGGCAAGGGTTCCCAGGCCGACACGACTGCCCAGGGCGCCGCCGCGGCGCCTCTCCTGCTTGCCAAGGAGGATGTGCGCGACCTGAGCCTCAGTGAGCAGGCCTCGGGGCCGGTGATCACCGGCTCCATTCAGCCCGAGCGGCGCGCCGACCTGCGCGCCGAGGTCTCGGCCGTTGTGCTGCAGGTCTTGAAGGACAACGGCGAGTCCGTGCGCAAGGGCGACCTGCTGGTGCGCCTGGACGACACCGCCATCCGCGACAGCCTCACCTCCGCCGAGGAAGCGGCCCGCGCCTCTGCCCAGAGCTTCGAGCAGGCCGAGCGCCAGCTCCAGCGCCAGAAGACCCTGCAGTCCCAGGGCATGACCTCCATGCAGGGACTGGAGGACGCCGAAATGCGGCGCAACAACGCTCAGAGCGATCTTGTCGCCGCCAAGGCCCGCGTGGTCACAGCCCGACAGCAGCTGCAGCGCACCGAGGTCCGCGCACCCTTCGACGGCGTGGTCAGCGACCGCAAGGTCTCGCCCGGTGACACAGCACAGCTGGGCAAGGAGCTGGTCAAGGTGATTGATCCGCGCAGCCTGCGCTTCGAAGGGCTGGTGTCCGCTGACAAGCTGGCGGAGCTGAAGGTGGGGCAGGGCGTGCACTTCCGGGTGAACGGCTATGGCAACACCCAGTTCCAGGGCCGGATCAAACGCATCGACGTCGCTGCCAACGCCACGACCCGCCAAGTCGAGGTGCTGGTTGACCTGGGCGAGGGCGACAAGCCCCAGGCGGCTGGCCTCTATGCCGAGGGTAATGTCGAAGCCCGGTCCTCCGAGGCATTGATGCTCGAGGAAGCCTCCATCGTGCGCGCAGGCGACCAGGCCCATGCCTGGCGCATCAAGGACGGCAAGCTCAGCAAGGTGGCGCTCAAGCTGGGCGACCGCGACACGCGCACGGGCCAGATCGCCGTGCTGGCCGGCCTCAGCAAGGGCGACAAGGTCCTGCGCAAGCCCGGCACCACACTCAAGGAAGGCCAGGCTGCCGAGTTCGCCAGGGCGCCGGCCTCATCGGCCTCGTCGGGCGTGGCGGGAGGCTGATCCATGTTTCTTTCCAACTTCAGCATCAAGAAGCCGATCGCGACCATCGTCGTGATCATCTCCCTGATGGCCCTGGGCCTGATGGCGCTGAACAAGCTGCGCGTCAACTCCATCCCGGACGTGCAGGAGCCCATGCTCTTCCTGAGCATCGCCTACCCGGGCGCCTCGCCGGACACGGTGGAGCGCGAGGTGGTCAACCGCATCGAGAAGTCGCTGCAAGGCCTCTCCGGCGTGCGCAAGGTCTACTCGACCTCTCGTGAAGGCGCCGCCGAGTTCCAGCTGATCTTCAACTTCAGCAAGAACCTGATCGAGGCCGCAGATGACGTGCGCAACGCCATCGCCACCGTGCGCTACAAGCTGCCGGTCGAGATGCGCGAGCCGGTGCTGCAGCGTTTCGACGTCTCGGCGCAGCCGGTGATGCAGGTCTCGCTGTCTTCCACCACGCAGAGCCACGCCGAGATCAGCCACATCGCCGAAGACCAACTCGCCGACAAGTTCCGCGCCATCAACGGTGTGGCCACCGTCAACGTCAACGGCGCCCTGCACCGCGAGCTGAGCGTGCTGCTGCGCGCGGAGAAGCTGCGCGAGTTCAATGTCTCGGTGACCGACGTCGTCGCCGCCCTGCGTGCGCAGAACATCTCGGTGCCGGTGGGCAAGGTGCGCGGCGCCATGGAGGACCAGAGCATCCGTCTGCAGGGCCGCATCGAGCGCCCGGCGGACTTCCAGCAGGTCGTGGTCAAGCGCAATGGCGAGGAATCCATCCGCCTCGGGCAGTTGGCGCAGATCGAGGACGGCTTTGCCGAACTGAGCAGCTTCAGCGTGCGCAATGGCCATCCCAATGTGGGCATTGCCGTGACGCGTTCGCGGGATTCCTCCACCGTGACCGTGGCCAAGGAGGTGCGCAAGCTGGTCGACCAGATCGCCCCGACCCTGCCCAAGGGCACCACGCTGGAGGTCACGCGCGATGAGGGCAAGGAGTCGCAGGAGAACCTCAACAACGTCATCCACGCCCTGGTCTTCGGCGCGGGCCTGACGATTGCGGTGGTCTACGTCTTCCTGAATTCCTGGCGATCGACCCTGATCACCGCGCTGAGCCTGCCCACCTCGGTGATCGCGGCCTTCATCGCCGTGTGGCTGTGCGGTTTCACGCTGAACTTCATGAGCCTGCTGGGCCTCTCGCTGGCCATCGGCGTGCTGATTGACGACGCCATCGTGGTGCGCGAGAACATCGTGCGCCACATGGAACGCGGCGCCGACCGCCGCACCGCAGCCCTGAACGGCACGGCCGAGATCGGGCTGGCCGTGGCCGCCACCACCTTCTCCATCGTGGCGGTGTTCATCCCGGTGGGCTTCATGCCTGGCGTGTCCGGCGAGTGGTTCCGTCCTTTCGGCCTGACCGTGGTTGCCTCGGTGCTGGTGAGCCTGCTGATCTCCTTCACGCTGGATCCCATGCTCTCGGCCTATTGGGGTGACCCGCCCCATGCCCATGACGCGCCGCGCCGTGGCATCGGCCGTGTGCTCGAGCGCTTCAACCAGTGGTTCGACCACCAGTCCGACCGCTACGGCCAGGTCATCGCCTGGGCGCTGCATCACCGCCGCTGGATGGCCGCCTTTGCGGTGGGCAGCCTGGTCATCGCCATCGTGCTGGCGGGCAAGTTCCTGGGCACGACCTTCCTGCCCTCGTCGGACGCCGGCATGCTCATGGTCAATGTGCGCACACCGGCCAGCAGCAACCTGGAGTACGCCAAGCTCAAGCTGGAGGCCGCAGCCAGCCTGGCCCGCAGCATTCCCGAGACCGTGGCCACCAACAGCCGTGTCACGGTGAGTGGCGGCACCATCTATGTGGACCTGGGCAAGGCCAAGAGCCGCAAGCGCTCCGCCGAGGAGATCGCCGTCGACCTGCGCGCCAAGATCTCGCGCCTGGTCGGTGCCGAGTACACGGTGCAGTCCAACCTCAACAACGGCGGCCAGAAGCCGGTGCAGATCCAGTTCTACGGCACGGATGCGCGTCGTCTGCTGGACATCAGCAACGACTTCATCGCCAAGCTGCGCGAGGTGAAGGGCGCGGTAGACGTTGGCCTGTCGGAGCAGGCCCCGCAGGACGAGCTGCAGATCGAGCTCAACCGCGGCCTGGCCAACTCGCTGGGCATCTCGGTGGGCGACGCCGCGCAGGCCTTGCGCGTGGCCTTCGCCGGCGTCGAGGTGGGCGACTGGGTCGACCCCACGGGCGAGACCCGCGACGTGGCCGTGCGCCTGCATCCGCAGGACCGCGTGGACCTCAGCAACATCGAGCGCCTGCCCGTGGCCGTCACCGGTACCAACCGCATGGTGCCGCTGGAGCAGATCGCCAGCATCCGCATGGGCCGCGGCCCGGCCCAGATCGAGCATGCCAACGGCAAGCGCACGATCACGGTGTCGGCCAATGCCCACGACCGTTCGCCGGGTGAGGTGACGAGTGACGCGCTGAAGATCGCCAAGGCCATCGACTTCCCGCCGGGCTTCGGCCTGGAGCTGGGCGGTGATTCCGAGACGCAGAACGAGGTCTTCGGTGCCATGTTCATCGCCTTGATCAGCGGTGTGGGCCTGATGTACCTGATCCTCGTGATGCAGATGGGCTCCTTCACAGCACCGCTGGGCGTGATGCTGTCCCTGCCTCTGTCGCTGATCGGCGTGGTGGTGGCCCTGCTGCTCACGAACGGCACGCTGAACCTGATGAGCTTCATCGGCATCATCATGCTCATGGGCCTGGTGGCCAAGAACGCCATCCTGCTGCTGGATGCTGCGCGCCAGGAGGAGGCCGAGGGCATGGACCGCGAAGAGGCCCTGATGCATGCGGGCCGCAAGCGCCTGCGCCCCATCCTGATGACCACCTTCGCCCTGATCGCCGGCATGCTGCCGGTGGCCATCGGCGTGGGCGACGGCGGTGAGTTCTACCGCCCCATGGCCGTGGCCATCATCGGCGGCACCATCACCTCGACCCTGTTGACCTTGCTGGTGGTGCCCAGCTTCTACGACAGCATCGAGATCGCCAAGGACCGCATGTTCGCCAAGTTCGGCCGTCGTGCCGAGCGCTGGAATGCCTTCGTGGCCTTCGTGATGACTTTTGTCGAGGCTCTGCTGGCCCTGGTGATGGTGCGCGCGATCTACCGCCTGCTGGTGGTCAAGCCGCTGAACTGGTGGCGCCAGCGTGGTGCCACCAGCTTTGTACCGGTCGAGTGATCGCGTCAGTCATGGCGCCGGGCAGGCTCAGAGCAGCCGGCCCGGATTCAGGAGGCCCTGGGGATCCAGGGCCTTTTTTATGTGCCGCATCAGGGCCAGGGCGACAGGGTCCTTGGTCTGGGCCAACTGCTCGCGCTTGAGCTGCCCGATGCCGTGCTCGGCTGAGATCGAGCCGCCGCGCTGCAGCACGCGCTCGTAGACCAGGGCGTTGATGGCCGGCTCCTGGGCGCGCAGGAAGGCGGCAGGGTCCATGCCCGCGGGCGACTGCACGTTGAAGTGCAGGTTGCCGTCACCCAGATGGCCGAAGCAGACCAGGCGAACGCCGGGGCAGTGGGTCTGCAGGGCCGCCTCGCACTCTGCCACGAAGGCAGGGATGGCCGAGATGGGCAGAGCGATGTCGTGCTTGATGTTGAGGCCTTCCTCGCTCTGCGCCAGCGGGATGCTCTCGCGCAGGTGCCAGAGCTGCTGCGCCTGGCTCATGGACTGAGCCACGGCCGCGTCCAGGGCCTCGCCGGCCTCCAGGGCCTCGCCGAGGAGGCCTTCGAGCAGCTCGCGCGCATGGGCCTCGTCCTCGTGGTCGGACAGCTCCAGCAACACTGCCCAGGGTGCGCCGGCATCGTTGGCCAGAGGCTGGGGGATCTGCGGAAAATGGCGCCTTACCAGTTGCAGGCAGAAGCGGCTGATCAGCTCGAAGCCCGTCAGCGTGGCGCCGGCCCGAGCCCGGGCGCGATTCAGCAAGGCCAGGGCGGCCTCCAGCGTGGGGCAGGACGCCAGCGCCGTCATGCAGGCCTGTGGGGCAGGGAAGAGCTTGAGTGTGGCGGCGGTGATCACGCCCAGCGTGCCTTCACTGCCAATGAAGAGGTCGCGCAGGTCGTAGCCGCTGTTGTCCTTGCGCAGGCCGGACAGGCCCTGCCAGACCTCGCCCTGCGGCGTCACCACCTCCAGCCCCAGGCACAGCTCGCGGGCATTGCCGTAGCGCAGCACCTGGGTGCCACCAGCGTTGGTGGCGAGGTTGCCGCCGATGGTGCAGCTGCCCTCGGCGCCCAGGCTCAGGGGGAAGAGCAGGCCCGCCCCAGCCGCTGCGGCCTGGACCTCGGCCAGCAGGCAGCCGGCCTCGGCGGTGAGCGTCAGGTTGACCGGATCGACCTGGCGGATCTGGCGCAGGCGGCGTAGCGAGAGCAGCAACTGCTCACCGCTGCTGTCCGGCACACCGCCACCGACCAGCCCGGTGTTGCCACCCTGCGGCACAAGGCTCACGCCCCGATCGGCACACAGGCGCACCAGCGACGCCACCTCGGCCGTGGTGCCAGGTCTTGCCACGGCCAGGGCGCGGCCGGCGTAGCGCTTGCGCCAGTCCTTCTCGTAGGCGTCCAGCCCTTCGCCGGTCAGCAGTTGCTCGACGCCGATCAGCTGGCGGGCCTGTGCCAGGAAGTCCTCGCGCTCAGGCCCGTTCATTCAGGCCTCCGGCTGCGCATTCGCCGCACGGGCGGCCGCCAGGCGCTGGCGCACCTGCATCGAGCAGGCCACGAAGATCAGCACGCCCAGCAAGACCTCCAGGCCCGCCAGCCAGGCGGAGAGCCCTCGGTCGCTGGTGGCTCGCACCAGGCCTTCGGCCACGTAGAGCCAGACCATGAGGCTCAGCCAGCGGAAGGTGTAGAGCCGGTAGCGCCACAGCCCCGCCAGGGGCACCAGCAGGGGCAGGGCCTTGATGGCCAGGGTGCCGCGGCCCACCGGGGCCAGCCACAGCTCCCAGGCCAGGCACAGCACGAACAGCGCCAGCAGACTGTAGAAGGCCAGGTTGCGCGACAGCGTCTCGGCGCTGCTGGGCGCCGCGCGGGGCGTCGGGGGCAGGGGGGCGGTGGGGTGGCTTGACATGGCTGGCATCATAGCCAGCATGAGTGAAGAGAGCCGCAACGAGAGCCGAGACCAGGGCCGCCAGGACAGCCCCCGCCGCCAGGAGGGCGGCATCCACAACCCCATCGCCCTGATCCACGGGTTCTTTGACGAATTCATCAGCTGGCCCTGGCTGCAGACTCTGCAGACCTTCAAGGTGCGATTCAAGGAAGAGCGTCTGGGCCTCACCGCGGGCAGCCTGACCTTCACCACACTGATCTCGCTGGTGCCCCTGTTGACGGTGATGCTGGCCCTGTTCACGGCCTTTCCCATGTTCTCGGCCTTTCAGGCGGCCCTGGAGAAGTACTTCCTCAAGAGCCTGATCCCGCCCAATATCGCCAAGCCGGTGCTGGCCTCGCTGACCCAGTTCGCGGCCAAGGCCAACAAACTCGGCGTGGTGGGCCTGGTCGCGCTGGGCTTCTCGGCCAGCGCGATGATGCTCACCATTGACCGAACCCTCAACGCCATCTGGCGGGTGCAGAAGCCGCGGCCCATCGCGCAGCGGGTGCTGGTCTACTGGGCAGCCATGACGCTGTGCCCGCTGCTGCTGGGCGGCAGCCTCACGCTCACCAGCTATGCCATCTCCGCAGGCCAGGGCTTGGTGGACAAGTTGCCCCAGGGGCTCTCCGTGGTGCTCAACAGCATGGACGTGGTGGTGCTGGCCGCCGCCATGGCCGCGCTGTTCCACTACGTGCCCAACACGCATGTGCGCTGGCGCCATGCCATCCTGGGCGGGGTCTTCGTGGCGCTGGCCTTCACGCTCGCCAAGGGTCTGCTGGCCTGGTACGTGAAGCAGGTGCCGACCTTCTCGACGCTTTATGGCGCCTTCGCGACGGTGCCCATCTTCCTGATCTGGATCTATGTGGCCTGGGCCATCGTGCTGCTGGGCGCCATCCTGGCGGCCAATGCGCCGGCGCTCACCCACAAGATGCTGCGGCGGCGGGACGCCCCGGGCCTGGCCTTCGAGCTGGCCCTGGAGGTGATCCGCGAGTTGCGCCGCGCGCGCGATGCAGGGGAGGGCGGGGCCAGCAGCCTGGCCCTGGCCACAGCGCTGCGGGTGGATGCCCTGCAGCTGGAACCCGTGGTGGACACCCTCATCGCGATGAGCCTGGTCGGCCGTCTGGAAGAAGCCGGCGCCCAGCGCCTGACCTTGCTGTGCGAGCCCACCCACACGCCGGCCGCGCCGCTGATCAGGCAACTGCTGGCCGAGCACAGCGAGTCCCTGGCCCTGCTCTGGGCCCGCAGCGACTGGACGCGGATCCGCCTGTCCGAGCTGCTCTGAGCGCCTTCGCCCGATCGCCAGGGAATGCCGGGGAGGAAAGCCCGGGCTGCACCAAGTCTTCTTGAGCCCCTCGGGGGCTGGCATGAAGTGACAGGTCAGGGGCGCTCAGGGATGGATGACCACCAGCAGCGCCGTCGCGGCCTGCTTGCCGGTGTTGCGGATGGCATGCGGGCCGTCCACGGCATAGCGCGCCGTCTCGCCGGTCTTGAGCTTCTGCGTGGTGTTGCCGGCCGAGACCTCCAACTGGCCCCCCAGCACGCTGAGGTGCTCGCGCGAGCCCGGCTCATGGGCACCGGATTCCAGCGCACCGCCGGGCTGCACAGTCAGCTCGTACCACTCGAACTGGCCAGCCATGTCGATGGGGCCCAGGATGCGCAGCAGGCACTTGCCATCCGGGCTGCTCATGCCGGGAATGCCATGGGCCGGCACCACCTCGATGGCCGGCGCGGCAGGCTTCTCGCCGCCCAGCAGTTCCGACAGCTCCACCCGCAGGGCATTGGCCAGGCGCCACACCACCGCCACGGTGGGATTGGCCTGGTTTCGCTCGATCTGCGAGAGCATGCTCTTGGACACGCCGGCCCGGCGCGAGAGCTCGTCCAGCGAGAGGCCCTGGGCCTGGCGCAGCGACTGCAGGGTGGCGCCGACGCGCGGCGGTTCAAGGCTGTCGGGATGCGGGACGGACATGGGAGCGACCTTCAGAAGAGCCTGCAGTGCGAGCTGGTTCACTTGACCCTGGGATGCAATTCCCAGATACTGCACGAAAGTTCGATATAGTGAACTGAATTCGATTTAACGGATTGTGCCCCAGGAGACCGAACATGGCCAATGCTGAAGACTTCTACGCCCACCTGCGCAGCGAACTGCAGTCCATCCGCGAGGCCGGCCTCTTCAAGAACGAGCGCATCATCACCAGCCACCAGGGCGCCGTGGTGCAGACGAATGAGGGCCGCGAGGTGATCAACCTCTGTGCCAACAACTACCTGGGCCTGTCCTCGCACCCCAAGGTGATCGAGGCCGCCCACGAGGCGCTGCGCACCCATGGCTACGGCCTCTCCAGCGTGCGCTTCATCTGCGGCACCCAGGACATCCACAAGACCCTGGAGCAGCGCATCGCCCGCTTCCTGGGCACCGAGGACACCATCCTCTACGCGGCCGCCTTCGACGCCAACGGCGGCCTCTTCGAGCCCCTGCTGGGCGAGCAGGACGCCATCATCAGCGACGAGCTGAACCACGCCTCCATCATCGACGGCATCCGCCTGTGCAAGGCCAAGCGGTTCCGCTACAAGCACAACGACCTGGCTGACCTCGAAGCCCAGCTGCAGGCAGCAGACGCAGCCGGCGCGCGCTTCAAGCTGGTCTTCACCGATGGCGTCTTCTCCATGGACGGCACCATTGCCCAGCTGGACAAGATCCGCGAGATCTGCGACCGCCACGGCGCGCTGCTGGGCATCGATGAATGCCATGCCAGCGGCTTCCTGGGCAAGACCGGCCGCGGCACGCACGAGCATCGCGGCGTCTTCGGCAAGATCGACATCATCACCGGCACCCTGGGCAAGGCCCTGGGCGGCGCCTCGGGCGGCTTCACCACCGGCCGCAAGGAAGTGATCGAGCTGCTGCGCCAGCGTTCGCGCCCCTATCTCTTCTCCAACACCGTGGCACCCAGCATCGTGGGCGGCTCCATCGCCGTGCTGGACATCCTGGAGGGCTCCACCGAGCTGCGCGACAAGCTGGAGGCCAACACCGCCTACTTCCGCGAGGCCATCCAGGCCGCCGGTTTCGAGATCAAGCCCGGCACCCACCCCATCACGCCCATCATGGTCTATGACGCGGTCAAGGCGCAGCAGCTCAGCGCGCGCCTGCTGGAGCTGGGCGTCTATGCCGTGGGCTTCTTCTACCCGGTGGTGCCCAAGGGCCAGGCCCGCATCCGCGTGCAGATCTCGGCCGTGCACGAACGCCACCATCTCGAGAAGGCCGTGGCCGCCTTCACGCAGGCCGGGCGCGAGCTGGGCCTCATCCCGGCCTGAACCCGGCCGCCAGACCCCGACTTCCGCAGTACCCCTCAAGAGCCCACCCATGAGCCGCCAAACCAAGATCCTCATCATCGGCGCCAATGGCCAGATCGGCACCGAGCTGGCGCAAGAGCTGGCCCTTCGTCATGGCAATGCCAACGTCATCACCAGCGACCTCGCCCCCGAGGGTCGCGTGAAGTCGCTGACGCACGAGATGCTGGATGCCACCGATGGCGCCGCCATCGCCGCTGCCGTGAAGCGCCATGAGATCACGCAGATCTATCTGCTTGCCGCTGCGCTGTCGGCCACGGGCGAGAAGCACCCCATGTGGGCCTGGGACCTCAACATGAAGGGCCTGCTCAATGTCCTGGAGCTGGCCCGCACGCAGAAGCTGGACCGCATCTTCTGGCCCAGCTCCATCGCCGCCTTCGGCCCCAGCACGCCGGCTGTGATGACGCCGCAAAGCACGGTGATGGACCCCACCACCGTCTACGGCATCTCCAAGCAAGCCGGCGAACGCTGGTGTGCCTGGTACCACGCCAAGCACGGCGTGGATGTGCGCAGCCTGCGCTACCCGGGCCTGATCAGCTACAAGACCCCGCCCGGCGGCGGCACGACAGACTATGCCGTGGACATCTTCCACAGCGCGCTGAAGGCCGGCAGCTACAGCTGCTTCCTGGAAGAGGGGCAGGCCTTGCCCATGATGTACATGCCTGACGCCCTGCGAGCCACCATCGAGCTGATGGAGGCCCCGGCCGAGGCCATCACCGAGCGCGGCTCCTACAACCTGGCAGGCTGCAGCTTCACGCCGGCCGAGATCGCTGCCGAGATCCGCCGCCGCATTCCCGGCTTCCAGATCAGCTACGCGCCCGACTTCCGCCAGCAGATCGCCGCCAGCTGGCCGCAGTCCATTGACGACAGCGTGGCCCGGCGCGACTGGGGCTGGAAGCCGCAGTTCGACCTCTCGGCCATGGTCGATGACATGCTTGTCAACCTCAAGCCGCTGCTGCAGGCCTGAACCAGACGGCAAGGCATACGGCGCTCCCGCTTCCGTGCAGGGCTGCTCACCGAAGCCGGCACGGCAACTGCTAAGCTGGGCCCATGGTTCAAAGCCAGCGGATCTGCGACACCAGGGGGCAATGGCCTCGCTTCGGCGCCCGGCAACTGGCGCTGGGCCTGGTGATGACGGCTCTGCTCGCCGCGCCGGCCCATGCTGGCGAAGCTGCCACCCCGCCGAAGCCCGACGAGCCACGCTACCTGCTGGGCCTGCGCGTCTCCCGCGGTTCCGAATACCCCGGTTCGCGCCGACAGGAGCAAGGCCTGACCCCCTTGTGGGCGCTCTACTGGGGGCGCTGGCGCATCACCACCGCCGGCACCGGGGCGATGATGGGCTTTGGCTCCGACGCCGCCGGCCCGGGGCCCGGGGCCTCGCGTGACTGGCTGCGAGGCGAGCACTGGAAGCTGGGCCTGGGCCTGCGCATCGACAGCGGCCGCAACAGTGACCAGGCCGCGATCACCCGGGGCCTGCCCGACGTGCCACGGACCCTGCGAGGCCGCCTGCAGTTGCAGGTCGAGCTGAGCCCGCAGTGGACCCTCAGCGCCGCCTGTTCGCCCGATCTGCTGAACCACCGTGGCGGTACAGAGTGCAGTGTGGACTTCAGCCGCAGCCTCTATCGCAGCGGACATGCCTCGCTTGCACTGGGGCTGGGATTGTCGGCCTCCGATCGGCGCCACTTGCAGAGCTACTTCGGTGTGCCCGAGGGCAGCGAGGCCGCCGAACGGCTGGGCCGTAGCTATGCGCCTGGCAGCGGCTTGACGCAGGGCTACGTCAACCTCAGCTACATGCAGGCCCTGAGCCCGCGATGGGTGCTGGTGGCCAGCTGGAGTGAAGGGCGGCTGCTGGATGCGGCCGCTGCCAGCCCCCTCGTGCAGACGCGGCGCCAGCCCGGCCTGTCCGTGGGCTTGGCGTACCGGCACTGAGCCCGGCACTGCGCCCGGCACTGCGCTTGCTGCTCAGAAGGAGATGCGGCCGGTCCAGATCTCCCAGTACATGCGCCAGTCGCCCATGAAGCTCCATAGGGGGCGGCGAAAGCTGGCGGGCTTGTTCTTCTCGAAGCCGAAGTGACCGATCCAGGCAAAGCCGTAGCCGCATAGCAGTCCGGCCAGCAGCCATAGCGGCTGGCCTGTCACCAGCAGCAAGCACAGGCACAGCAGGGCCAGGCTGGAGCCCAGGAAGTGCAGGCGGCGGCAGGTCCTGTTGCTGTGCTCGCCCAGGTAGAAGGGGTAGAACTCGGCAAAGCTGCGGATGGAGGCGAGGGCGTCCTGGGCCATGGTGACTCCTGCAAGGCGAGGGGGCGGTGCCTGCATTGAAGCGCAGGTCTGGCATCCTGGCATCCGGGGCGGTACCAGGGGCGCAGGGGCGCAGGGGCGCAGGGGCGCAGGGGCGCAGGGGCGCAGGGGCGGTGGCCGGGGGCGGCACCGCCTGTCCTCGCCGTCCTGCGCTTGGTCGTGTGCCGCTCGTGTCTTTGGGTGGCGATCGCTAAGGTCGCGGCATCGCATCCAGAACCTCTTGCAACATGCCCTTCTCTTCAGCCCGTTCGCCCACCTCACTGTCCACGCCGGCCCGGCAGGGCCTGCTGGCCATCCTGGGCCTCAGCCTGCTGCCCGGCCTGGCGCAGGCGCAGTCCTCGGCTTTTTCACGTGAAGCCGGCGCATCGGTGGCCGCGGGCACCGTGTGGCATTACGAGAAGTCCAACCGCGATGGCAGCGATGCCTGGCACTTCGCCATCTACTTCGCCAGCCCCAGCCACGTCGAGGTGCTCAAGTGGCTGCCGGGCGAGGACGTGGTGGAGGTCCATGCCGATTTGGACCTGGCGCGCGCCATGCCCGTGCACATGCAGCAATGGAATCTGGTCAAGGGCGAGCGCCAGCCCACCCTCAGCGCGGATGCCTCAGCGCAGGCCTCGCGGCTGACGGTGCACTTTGCCAAGGGCGGCTCCGTCGAGCTCAATGGTGGCGCGCTGCCCCTGCATGTCTGGGGCTTCGACCTGGCCTCGCTGGCGCCGCTGCTGCCCATGCTGCGACATCCGGAGCAGGGCTTCCGGCTCAGCCTGGTGGATCCCAACCGGCCGGGACGCCAGGGCGAGCCGGCCCTGGTGGATGAGGCCCGCTTCGAGTACCTGGGCCAGCGGGACTGGCAGGGACGCCCCACGCATCAGTACCGCATCGCCGGTCCCGTCTTCGATGGCAAGACCGGCCTGCTGGTCAGCAGCCTGCAGGGCCAGCTCCTGCATGCCGAGCATGCGGTACCGACGAGCACCGACTGGACCGACTGGCGGCTCAGCTTCGTGCGGGCCGAGCACCTGAACGGCAACCAGTGGGAGCAGTTCAAGCTGGGGCTGCAGCGCCAGCTCCCGGCCGGCCGCTGAGCCTCAGCAGGACAGGGCCTGGCGCAGGGCGGCCAGCACGGCGTCCGGCGCTTCCGCCATCATCGAATGGCCGGCGCCCGGGATGCGGTGAACCTGGGCCTTGAGCGCCTGCGACAGGGCCTGGGCCTGCTTGGGCGCGGTCATCACGTCGCGTTCGGCCGCCAGCACATGGCTGGGGCAGGCGACGCGCGCTGCCGCTTCGAGCCCGCCTGCATAGCGGTCGCAGACCTGGAAGTCGTGCAGGAAGAGGTTGGCCTCGCTGGAACGGGTCTGCGTGCGCCGCATCAGGGCCATGTTGCCGCCATGCAGCCAACTGCCGGGGCCGGGATAGCCGGGCTTGGCGGCCTGCGTGCTGTGGGAGAAGACATTGACCATGGTCATGGCCTTCTCCGGCGCCTCGGCGGCCGTGCCCAGCAGCGCCTCGGAGACTTTCATCGGGAAGGCCGTGCCCAGCAGCAGCAGGTGGCTGGCGCGTTCCGGGGCCCGGGCCGCGGCCTCCAGCGCGATCAGCGAGCCCATGCTGTGGCCGCCCAGCGCGGCACGCTCAATGCCGACCGCGCTCAGCAAGTCCAGCACCCAGGCGCCAGCCGCTTCCACGCTGGGCAGGGCGGGGCCTTCGCTGCGGCCGTGGCCGGGCAGGTCCACGGCCAGCACGCTGAAGCCGTGGTGGGCGAACCAGCGGGCCAGCAGCGTGAAGACGCTGTGGTCATGCAGGGCACCGTGGACGAAGACGAGAGAGGGAAGGGCGGGGTCGAAGTCGCGCCCGCCGGTGTAGGCATAGGCCTCGCGGCCTTGGACAGTCACTTGCATGGCGTGGCGCTCACTTGGATGCGATCTTCAGGGCGGTCTTGAGGTCGGCGATCAGGTCGTCGGCGTCTTCCAGACCGATGGAAAGGCGGATGGTGCCTGGCGTGATGCCGGCCTGGGCCAGCGCGGCGTCGTCCATGCGGAAGTGGGTGGTGCTGGCCGGGTGGATCACCAGGGAGCGGCAGTCGCCCACATTGGCCAGGTGGGAGAAGATCTTCAGGCTCTCGATGAAGCGGCGGCCCTGCTCGCGGCTGCCGTTCAGGTCGAAGCTGAAGACGGCGCCCGCGCCTTTGGGCATGAGTTGCTGGGCCAGCGCATGGCCGGGGTGGGAGGCCAGACCCGGATAGGCCACGCGGCTCACTTGCGTCTGCCCGGCGAGGAACTCGGCCACCTTCTGCGCATTGGCCACATGGCGCTCCATGCGCAGGGACAGTGTCTCCAGGCCCTGCAGCATCAGCCAGGCCGTGTGGGGGCTCATGCAGGCGCCGAAGTCACGCAGGCCCTCGCGGCGGGCACGCAGCAGGAAGGCGCCTGTCGTGCTCTCTTCACTGAAGACCATGCCGTGGAAGCCCTCGTAGGGCTCGCAGAGCTCGGCAAAGCGAGCCAGGCCCGCGGCCCTGCTGCGCTCGTAGGCGTCCTGCCAGTCGAAGTTGCCGCTGTCCACGAGCACGCCGCCCACCACGGTGCCGTGACCGCAGAGGAACTTGGTGGCGGAATGGAAGACCAGGTCCGCACCATGCTGCAGGGGCTTGAGCAGGGCTGGGGGCGTCAGCGTGGCGTCCACCAGCAGGGGCAGACCGGCTCCGTGGGCGATGGCGGCCACGCCGGGGATGTCCAGCACGTCCATGCCGGGGTTGCCCAGGGTCTCGCCGAACAGCAGGCGGGTCTCGGGGCGGATGGCGGCGCGCCAGGCGTCCAGATCATCGGGCCGGACGAAGGTGGTGCTGATGCCAAAGCGCTTCAGCGTGTAGTGCAGCAGGTTGTGCGAGCCGCCATAGAGCGCGCTCGAGGCCACGATGTGGCTGCCCGCCGGGGCCAGTGTGCTGATCGCGAGGAACAGCGCCGCCTGCCCGCTGGCCGTTGCGATGGCGCCGGTTCCTCCTTCCAGGGCGGCCATGCGCTCCTCGAAGACGGCCGTCGTGGGGTTGGAGATGCGCGAGTAGACATGGCCCGCGCGCTCCATATTGAAGAGCGAGGCCGCGTGCTCGGCGCTTTCGAAGACGAAGGAGGTGCTGAGATGCAGAGGGACGGCCCGTGCGCCGGTGCTGGGGTCGGGTGCCGCCCCCGCGTGAAGCGCCAGGGTGTCGAAGCCGGGATCGCCGTAGCCTGACATGCTGTCTTTCGTGGTTTCAGGATGCCGGCATTGTGTGCTATGTTGGACGCAATTCTGATCTGCCCGCCTGTCGAGGAGAAAACACATGAAAGTCGCCGACATCCTGCGCGTCAAAGGCAATGCCCTGTACACCGTCCCGCCCGAGCAACCCCTGGCCGAAGCCCTGGGCACCATGGCCGAGCGGGACATGGGTTCCCTGGTCGTGATGGAGTTCGGCGAGCTGGTGGGCATGCTGACCTTCCGCGAGGTGATCGCTGCCGTGGTGCGCAATGGCGGCAGCGTGGGTACCACCCTGGTCCGCTCCGTCATGGACGACCACCCGCTCACCTGCACCCCCGAGACCGAGATCGACGAAGTCCGCCGCATGATGCTGGGCCGCCATGCCCGCTACATGCCCGTGCTCAACGGGCGCCAGCTGATGGGCGTGATCTCCTTCTACGACGTGGCCAAGGCCGTGGTTGACAGCCAGGACTTCGAGAACCGCATGCTCAAGGCCTACATCCGCGACTGGCCGGTCGAGGAAGAGGGTGCTTCGCACGAGCCGAAGCTTTGAGCCGCTGATTGCCAAGCCCGCCGGGCCTGCAGCCCCGGGGCCGCACCATAGAATCCAGGGCATGCCCGGGCGCTCCTGCCGGGGACTGACCCTGGATTTTTCATGGCTGGCAGCACCTTTGGCGAACTCTTCCGTGTCACCAACTTCGGCGAAAGCCACGGCCCTGCCATTGGCTGCGTGATTGACGGCTGCCCGCCGGGGCTTGAACTGAGCGAGGCCGACATCCAGCCCGAGCTGGACCGCCGCCGCCCCGGCACCTCGCGCCATGTGACCCAGCGCAATGAGCCCGATGCCGTGCAGATCCTCTCCGGCGTCTACGAAGGCCAGACCACCGGCGCCCCCATCTGCCTGCTGATCCAGAACACCGACCAGCGCAGCAAGGACTACGGCAACATCCTGGATACCTTCCGCCCTGGCCACGCCGACTACACCTACTGGCGCAAGTACGGCCTGCGCGACCCGCGAGGCGGTGGCCGTTCCTCCGCCCGGCTCACCGCCCCCATGGTGGGTGCAGGCGCCGTGGCCCGCAAATGGCTCAAGGCCCAGTACGGCACCGAGTTCCGCGGTCACATGACCCAGCTGGGCGAACTGCCCATCGCCTTCGAGGGCTGGGAGCATGTGCCTTGCAACCCCTTCTTCGCCGCCAACGTCAGCCAGATCGCGGAGCTGGAGGCCTATATGGACGCGCTGCGCAAGTCCGGTGATTCCGTCGGCGCGCGCATCGAGGTCCAGGCCACGGGCGTGCCGGTGGGCCTGGGCGAGCCGCTCTTCGACAAGCTGGACGCCGACATCGCCTTCGCCATGATGGGCATCAATGCGGTCAAGGGCGTGGAGATCGGCGACGGCTTCGGCGTCGTGCCCCAGCGCGGCAGCGAGCACGGCGACGAGCTCACGCCCGAGGGCTTCGCCAGCAACCATGCGGGCGGCGTGCTGGGCGGTATCTCCACGGGCCAGGACTTGCGCGTGTCCATCGCCATCAAGCCGACCAGTTCCATCCGTCTGCCCAAGGCCTCCATCGACCGCGCCGGCCAGGTGACAGAGGTCGTGACCCACGGCCGCCACGACCCCTGCGTGGGCATCCGTGCCACGCCCATCGCCGAGGCCATGCTGGCCCTGGTCCTGATGGATCACGCGCTGCGCCACCGCGCCCAGTGCGGTGACGTCCGGCACGCCCTGTCGCCCATCCCGGCCCAGCGCGGCTGATCCAGGACCGGGCTGCAGCCCGGTCTTGTTTTTCTGCAGCTCGTCCCCAGCTGCGACGGCAAATCCTGGCTGGCGACGCCCTGGCCCCTCTTTTGCGCGCTTCGTCGCAGGCGCGCTGCAAGCTCACTGTGCTCTTCCTAGACTGCGCCGCAGTTAGACACTCGCGGTAACCCTGCAGCAATGGAGAGACACATGGACAAGAAGAAGCGCAATCGCTGGCTGGTGTGGGGAGGGGCGGCCGTCGTCGTCCTGAGTGCTGGCGCAGGGGCGGCTGTCTACGCCGGCAAGTCCGACAACAAGGCCACGGACAGCAAGCAGGCCTCCAAGGACGGCGCCAAGGCCGGCAGCAAGGACGACAAGAAGAAGGAAGCCACGCTGGAGTTCGCCTCCCGCGAGGTGACCAAGCCCCAGATGGCCACCATGCCCGGCAGCATCGAGTTCTCCGGCCCCCTGGTGGCGCCCAACACGGTGGTGGTGCGCAGCAAGGCCAGCGGCGTGCTGCTGAACCTGCATGTGGCCGAAGGCAGCCGCGTGCGCAACGGCCAGAGCCTGGGCGAGCTGGACCTGGAAGAGCTGCGCTACCGCGTGGCCGAGCGCCGCGCCAGTCTGGAGGCCGCGCAGGCCCAGTTCCAGCAGGCCGAGCGCAGCTACAAGGCCAACGAGGACCTGGCCGCCAAGGCCTTCATCTCCAGCACCGCGCTGGACAACTTCCGCGCCAGCATGGAGGCCGCCCGCGGACAGTGGCTGGCCGCCAAGGCCCAGCTGGAGACGGCGCAGAGCAGCTTGCGCCTGGCCTCGCTGGTGGCGCCCATCAGCGGCGTCGTGGCCAAGCGCCATGCGGTGCCGGGCGAGAAGCTCAGCGCCGAGCAGCAGGTGCTCAGCATCGTGGACCTGGGCAAGCTGGAGTTGGCCGGCCTGGTCGGCACGCATGAGGTCGCTCGACTGAAGCCCGGCATGGCCGTGGCCGTGAAGGTGGAGGGGGACGAGCAGCCCGTGCAGGCCCGCATCTCCCGCATCGCCCCTGCGGCCGAGCCGGGTACGCGCAGCATCGGCGTGACCCTGGAGATTGCCAACCCCGAGGAGCGTTTCCGTGCCGGCCAGTACGCCGTCGCCCGCGTCGAGCTGCCGGACAACGCCCAGCGCATGACCCTGCCGGCCACGGCCGTGATCAACGCCTCCGGCCAGGATCATGTGTGGGTGCTGGAGAAGGGCACCCTGGTCCGCCGCGTGGTGACCACCGGCCGGCGTGACGCCCGCGAAGGCCGCATCGAGATCCTGCAGGGCCTCAAGGCCGAGGACCAGGTCCTGGCCGCCCGCTTCGACAACCTGCGCGACGGCGCCTCGGCCAAGGTCGTCGACAGCCGCGCCCCGCGCGTGGCCAGCGCCGCCGCCAGCGCCCCCGCGCTGCAATAAGGAGACCGCATCATGTGGATGACCCGCGTCTCCATCCAGAACCCGGTCTTCGCGACCATGGTGATGGTGGCCCTGTGCGTGATGGGCCTGTTCGCCTATTCCAAGCTGGGCGTCGAGCCCATGCCAGACATCAGCTTCCCCGGTGCGCAGATCGACGTCGCCTATCCCGGCGCCTCGCCCGAGGCCATCGAGCGCGAGATCCTGCGCCCGCTGGAGGAATCGCTCAACACCATCGCCGGCGTGGACACCATCCGCTCGCGTGCCTATGAAGGCCGCAGCCAGGTCTGGGTGATGTTCAACCTGAATGCCGACATGAACCGCGGCATGCAGGAGATCCGCGACCGCGTCGGCATGGTGCAGGCCAGCTTTCCGCGTGACGTGAAGCCACCCACCATCACCCGCTTCCAGGGGGACAACCAGCAGCCCGTGGTCGTGATGTCGCTGATCAGCGAGACCCGCTCGGCGCGCGAGCTCTCCATGATGGCCGAGCTGACCGTCTCCAAGCGCCTGACGCGCGTGGAGGGCGTGGCCCTGGTGGACATCGGCGGCATGGTCTCCCGCGAAGTGCGTGTGGACCTGGACCCGCAGCGCCTGCGTGCTTATGGCGTGACGCCGGCCGAGGTGGCCACCGCCCTGCGCGAGGCCAATGCCGACCAGCCCGTGGGCCTGCTCTCCGACAAGCTCAGCGACGCCATCCTGCGCGTCGAGGGCCGGGTGAAGGACCCCAAGGAATTCGCCAAGATCGTCGTGGCTCGCCGTGGCAACCTCGTGCTGACCCTGGGCGACCTGGGCACCCTGGTCGAGCGTGAGCGCGAGGCCACCACCATCGCCCGCATCAACGGCAAGCCCGCCGTCACCTTCAGCGTCTTCAAGCAGCAGGACGCCAACGTGGTGGCCACCGGCGAGGCCGTCAAGGAGGCCATGGAAGAACTGCGCAAGACCCTGCCCAAGGACGTGGAACTGCGCCTGATCAACGCCAACAGCGACTGGGTCAAGGGCTCCCTGGACGGCCTGCGCCACACCCTCATCGAGGGCGCACTGCTGACCGTGGCCATCGTCTTCCTGTTCCTGCACAGCTGGCGCTCGACCATCATCACCGGCCTGACCCTGCCCATCGCCGTGATCTCCAGCTTCCTGGCCGTGCATGCCTTCGGCTTCACGCTGAACTTCATGACGATGATGGCGCTGTCGCTGTGCATCGGCCTGCTGATCGACGATGCCATCGTGGTGCGCGAGAACATCGTCCGCCACGTGGGCATGGGCAAGGACCACCACCAGGCCGCCTTCGACGGTACCAACGAGATCGGCCTGGCCGTGATGGCCACCACCTTCGCCATCTGCGCCGTGTTCGTGCCCGTGGCCTTCATGGGCGGCATCATCGGCAAGTTCTTCCATCCCTTCGGCATCACCGTGGCGGTGGCCGTGCTGGTCTCGCTGTTCGTGAGCTTCACGCTGGACCCGATGATGTCCAGCATCTGGAAGGACCCGCCCAGCACCTGGCTGCGCAAGTTCTGGGGACTGCGCCACCTGATCAACGGCACCGACCGCGTCATGGACGTGCTGCATGGCACCTACGAACGCGTGATCCGCTGGGTCTTCAGCGGCCGCCGCTACCGCGTCTTCGTGCCGCCGGTGCCCGCCTATGGCCGTCCCTTCGACGATCAGGGCCAGCGTGACCGCAGCCAGAAGCGTCGCCTGCGCTTTGCCACCCTGACACCCCGCGGCCTGGTGATGTGGGGCGGTTTCATGAGCTTCGTCATGGCCCTCGTGCTGGCGGGCTTCGTGGGCAGCGAGTTCGTGCCCCAGACCGACCAGGGCTTCACCCAGCTGAGCCTGCGCATGCCCGTGGCGACCAGCCTGGAACGCGGCGATGCCAAGGTGGCGCAGGTCGAGGAGATCCTCAAGAGCTATCCCGAGATCAAGACCGTGTCCACCGTGGTGGGTGCCTCTGGCGATGGCATGGCCACGGGCCGCAACCAGGCCGTGCTCAACATCGCGCTGACGGACCGCAAGGACCGCAAGCGCACGCAGAAGCAGATCGAGGACGCCATGCGCGAGGACCTGGCCCGCATCCCCGGCATCGAGCTGTCGGTGGGCTTCGACCGTCCCGTGTGGATCAACCTGCTGGGCAACGACTCCGAGCAGTTGACCAAGGCCGCCAACGAGCTGGCCGCCGCCATCCGCAAGGTGCCCGGCGCCGTCGACGTGGACACCACCGTCAAGCCCGGCCTGCCCGCCTTCGCGGTCAAGCTGAAGGAATCGGCCGTGCGCGAGCTGGGCCTCACCGCCCCGCAGTTGGCATCGTCTCTGCGCGCCTATGTCAACGGCGAGGTGGCGACGTACTGGACCACGCCGGACGGCAACCAGGTCGAGGTGCTGCTGCGCCTGCCGCAGGCCCAGCGCGAACGCATCGACCAGATGCAGAAGCTGCCCGTGGCCTTTGCCAAGGACGGCAGTCCCATCAGCCTGGACCAGGTGGCCACCATCGAGCCGGTGTTCAACCCCGAGGTGATCCGCCGCGAGTCCCTGCAGCGCCGCGAGGCCGTGTATGCCGCGGTCAAGGACCGCAGTGCCGGGGAGGTCAATGCCGACGTACAGAAGATCGTCAAGAACATGCAGCTGCCCCCGGGCGTCAGCTTCAAGGTCGATGGAGCCGGCAAGCAACAGGCCGAGGCCTTCAAGGGCCTGCTCTCGGCCATGGGTCTGGCGGTGATCTTCATCTACATCGTGCTGGCCAGCCAGTTCGGCAGCTTCATCCAGCCCATCGCCATCATGGCCTCGCTGCCCCTGGCCCTGATCGGGGTGATGCTGGCCCTGCTGTTCTGGGGTTCGACGCTCAACGTTTTCTCCATGATCGGCCTGGTGATGCTGATGGGCCTGGTGACCAAGAACGCCATCCTGCTGGTGGACTTCGCCAACCACGCTCGCAAGGCCGGCGCCACGGTCAGCGAAGCCCTGCTGGAGGCCGGCCTGATCCGCATGCGCCCCATCATCATGACCACGGCGGCGATGATCTTCGGCATGCTGCCCATGGCCATGGCGCTCAACGAGGGCAGCGAGCTGCAGGCGCCCATGGGCCGGGCCATCATCGGCGGGGTGATCACCTCCACGCTGCTGACCCTGGTGGTGGTGCCGGTGCTGTACTCCTACCTGGTGCGCGACAAGAAGCGCAAGCCCCTGGCCCAGGCCCCTGCGGCAGGTCCCCACACCCCGGTGCTGACCGGTAATGCCGGCGTGGTGCCTGCCAAGTAAGCGCGGGATCGGCGGGGCCCTTCGCCCCGCCTGTCACCCTCCAGGCCGCTGGCGATACCAGCGGCCTTTTTTCTGCCCGACTGGTTCCGACTGGTGAAAAGGCGGCACGACAGATCGATCTGAATTCCGCAATACGGCATGGATGTCCCAACGGTAGCTCAGCAGCTCTGCCTGATGATTCTTTTGCTCCCGCACTACGAAAACGACCGGACCCTCGTTGGCTTCCAGGACTCGATATTTCACGATGCGCAATCCGCATTTCAGATCGCAAAAAGGAACGCTGCTGCGATGCAGCAAGATTTCTCATCATGGTAAAAATCGTTTTGCAATACGAAATCTGCAATTTAAGTTGTTGATTTATAAGAGAAAGATTTTTAGTCTTATATAAGACATAAGTCACCACAAAGACCTGCCCAGGCTCTAGATTTGAGTCCAACGAGTTCTTCGTTTCACATCTCACCAGGAGCTAAGCATGACGACTCTGACCCGTGAACAGCAAATCGCCGCCCTCGAAAAGGACTGGGCCGAGAACCCCCGTTGGAAGGGCATCAAGCGCGGCTACACCGCCGCTGACGTGGTGCGCCTGCGCGGCTCCCTGAAGATCGAGCACACCCTGGCCCAGCGCGGTGCCGAGAAGCTGTGGAACCTGGTCAACACCGAGCCTTTCATCAACGCCCTGGGCGCCCTGACTGGCAACCAGGCCATGCAGCAGGTCAAGGCCGGCCTGAAGGCCATCTACCTGTCCGGCTGGCAGGTCGCCGGCGATGCCAACAGCAATGGCGAGATGTACCCCGACCAGTCCCTGTATTCGGTGGACTCGGTGCCCAAGGTCGTCAAGCGCATCAACGCCACCTTCAAGCGCGCTGACGAAATCCAGTGGAGCGAAGGCAAGAACGACACCGACTTCTTCGCCCCCATCGTGGCCGATGCCGAAGCCGGCTTCGGCGGCGTGCTGAATGCCTTCGAGCTGATGAAGTCGATGATCGAGGCCGGTGCCGCCGGCGTGCACTTCGAAGACCAGCTGGCTGCCGCCAAGAAGTGCGGCCACATGGGCGGCAAGGTGCTGGTCCCGACCCGCGAGGCCGTGGCCAAGCTGGTCGCCGCCCGTCTGGCCGCCGACGTGATGGGCACGCCGACCGTGCTGCTGGCCCGTACCGACGCCGAAGCCGGTGACCTCGTCACCACCGACGTGGACGACAACGACAAGCCCTTCTGCACCGGCGAGCGCACCGTGGAAGGCTTCTTCCGCACCCGCAACGGCCTGGACCAGGCCATCAGCCGCGGCCTGGCCTATGCGCCCTATGCCGACATGATCTGGTGCGAGACCGGCAAGCCCGACCTGGCCTTTGCCAAGGCCTTTGCTGACGCCATCCACGCCAAGTTCCCCGGCAAGCTGCTGGCCTACAACTGCTCGCCTTCCTTCAACTGGAAGAAGAATCTGGACGACGCCACCATTGCCAAGTTCCAGCGCGAGCTGGGCGCCATGGGCTACAAGTTCCAGTTCATTACCCTGGCCGGCTTCCACAGCCTGAACTACTCGATGTTCGACCTGGCCTACGGCTATGCGCGCAACAACATGAGCGCCTTCGTCGAGCTGCAGGAGAAGGAGTTCGCCGCCGCCGACCGTGGCTTCACGGCCGTCAAGCATCAGCGTGAGGTCGGTACCGGTTATTTCGATGCCGTGACCACCACCATCGAGGCCGAGGCCTCCACCGCCGCCCTCAAGGGCTCGACCGAGGACGAGCAGTTCTTCGACAAGAAGCACGGCTGATCGGTCGATTCGCCCGGATGCCCGGCTCGAGCCTGGGCTCCGGAGGGATCCAGAGGCAAGGCCTGACCCCGCAAGGTGTCAGGCCTTTTCATTGTGGCCTGCATCGACACCCTGGGCGAGTGAGCTGCCGACATGCCTCGCAGGATGCGGAGCCTGGGTGTGGGAGGGCGCTCAACACTCGCGTGAGGCCTGCTGGCAAGGGGCCACGCAAGCTCCCACCGAGTTCACGCTCTCAAGCGCAGTTCCGCAGAAGCCCCGCGTAATCCCCGGCACTCGCTTCTCTCGGATTCGTCCCATGACAGTGGTCCTTGAGCGCCCGCTCGATGATGAGATCAGCATCCGACAAGTCCAGACCCATGTCAGACAGGCGCGTGGGCAGCGCCAGGTCTTGCGTGCGCTGGCGCAGGGCCTCGGCCAGTGCCTCTGGCGCCGCGTCTGCAAGGCCCATGGCCTGGGCCAGCCTCGCCAGCTTGGCCTCGGCCTGCATGCTCACATGGCGGGCATTAAAGCGCAGGACCGCCGGCAGGAAGACGGCATTGAGCGTGCCATGGTGCGCCTGGGGATGAAGCCCGCCAATCGCATGGCTCAGCGAATGCACGCAGCCCAAACCCTTCTGGAATGCCATGGCCCCCATGGCGCTGGCGCACATCATCTGCAGGCGCGCCTCCAGATCATCCCCCTGGCGGACGGCCTGCTCGATGGCGGCCCAGCCCCTGCGCAGGCCCTCCAGCGCGATGCCATCCGCCACCGGGTTGAAGGCGGCAGACATGAAGGTCTCCAGGCAATGGGCAAGGGCGTCCATGCCTGTGGCGGCTGTCAGGCCAGGCGGCAGGGACTGGGTGAGCACCGGATCGCACAGGGCCAGGCGTGGCAGCAGGTGCCAGGAATGGAAGCCCAGCTTGCGGCCGTCGTCCGTGATCAGCAGCGAGCCTCGTGCCACCTCACTGCCCGTGCCGGCCGTGGTGGGCACCGCGATCAGGGGCAGTGCCCGCGGGCCGATGCGGCCGCTGCCGCCCTCGATCGTCGCGTAGTGGTGAAGGGGGCCGTCATGGGTGGCCATCAGCGCCAGACCCTTGGCCAGGTCGATGCTGGAGCCGCCGCCGATGGCAATGAGCCCGTCGCAGCCTTCGTCACGCCAGCGTTGCAAGGCCTCGCGGACTGCCGTCTCGGTCGGGTTGCCGGGCGTGCCGTCTTCAATGGCCAGCGGCCAGCCGCTCAGACCTTCCAGTGCCAGGTCAAGCACACCAGCTGCCCGCACGCCGCGGTCGGTGATCACCAAGGGCTTCCGAAAGCCCAGCGCGCGCGCCTCCTCGCCCAGGCGCAGCCGTGCACCAGCCTCAAGGTAGACGGGATTGACGAAGCGGATCAATGCCATGGACGGTCCTTCTGGTTTTCGGGGCCCTGCAAGCAAGCCTTGGCCGGTCTGCGAAAATGCCCGCCCTGGCCGCCGCGCGATGCGCTGCAGCCTAAGCCCTGGAGTCCCCTTTGAGTAGCACCTTGTTGACACCGCGCATGGCAGCGGTGCTGGAGCGCATCCACCGCGCCAACCGACCGGCCTTCCACAGCCTGACGCCCAAGCAGGCCCGCATTGGCTACCTGATGGGGGCCGAGATCCTGGACCTGCCGCGCGCACCGCTGGCTCGCGTCGAGAACCTGACAGTGCCCGGCGCTGCTGGCCCTCTGCAGGCACGGTTGTATGCGCCAAGCGACGCCGTCTTGCCCGTGCTGCTGTACTTCCACGGCGGCGGCTTCACCATCGGCAGCCTGGAGACCCACGACAGCCTGTGCCGCCAACTCGCCCTGCGCAGCGGCTGCGCGGTGATCGCGCTGGATTACCGCCTGGCCCCGGAGCACAAGTTCCCGGCCGCCGTCGACGACTGCTGGGCCGTGATGAAGTGGCTGCCCGGTGCCGCCTCGGCCCTTGGCCTGGACGGCAGCCGCCTGGCGGTCGGGGGCGACAGCGCTGGCGGCACACTGGCCGCCGTCTGTGCCCTGCATGCCAGGGATCAGGGCCAGCCGCTGGCCCTGCAGTTGCTGATCACGCCGGGCACCACCGCGCATGCCGACACGGCTTCCCACAAGCTCTTTTCGCAGGGCTTTCTGCTGGACGCCTCGTCCATCCAGTGGTTCTTCGACCACTACATCGAGCACCACCATCGCAAGGACTGGCGCTTTGCGCCGCTTGAGGCCCCGGACCATGCGGATCTCGCGCCGGCCGCGCTGATCCTGGCCGAGTGCGACCCCCTGGTTGACGAGGGCCTGGCCTATGGCGATCTGCTGCGCAGCCAAGGCGTGGCGGTGCAGCTGGAGCTGTTCCGCGGCGTGACCCACGACTTCATCAAGATGGGCCGTACCATCCCCGAAGCCCTGCACGCCCTGGGCGCCTGCGCTGAGGCCCTGAAGGAGGCCCTGAAACCATGAAGACCATGACCCGACAGGACTTCCGCTGCCTTGAGCGTCTGCGCGTGCGCTGGGCCGAGATCGACGCGCAGCAGATCGTCTTCAACGCCCACTACCTGGGCTATTTCGACACCGCCGTGGGTGCCTACTGGCGTGCACTGGCCCTGCCGTATGCCGACACCATGAAGACGCTGGGCGGCGATCTCTTCGTGCGCAAGTCCACTGTGGAGTATCTGGGCTCGGCCCATTACGACGACCTGCTGGACATCGGCGTGCGCTGTGCCCGCGTGGGCACCACCTCCATGACCGTGCAGTGTGCCGTCTTCCGTGGCGATGAGCTGCTGGTGCACGGCGAGCTGGTCTATGTCTTTGCCGACGTCAGCAGCCAGCGTCCACTGCCCGTGCCCCAGGCCCTGCGCGACACCTTGCTGGGTTTCGAGGCGGGGGAAGCCATGGTGACGGTCCGGGTGGGCGACTGGGATCAGTTGGGCGGGCACGCCAGCGCCATCCGGCAGGCGGTTTTCGTGCAGGAGCAGAAGATCCCGGCCGAGATGGAGTGGGATGCCGCCGATTCCAGCTGCGTGCATGCGGTGGCCTACAACCGCCTGGGCGTGCCCCTGGCCACCGGGCGCCTGCTGGAGCATGTGCCTGGCGTGGCCAAGATAGGCCGCATGGCGGTGATGCGCAGCATGCGGGGCGCCCGCATCGGGCGCGAGGTGCTGGAGGCGCTCATGCAGGCAGCACGCGAGCGCGGTGACCGCGAGGTGCTGCTGCATGCCCAGCTCTCTGCCGCCAGTTTCTACATGAGGGCGGGCTTTCAGCAGCGCGGCCCGCTGTTCGAGGAAGCGGGCATCCAGCACGTGGAGATGGTGCGCTCGCTCTGAGCTCCGCTGGCTGGCGCCACCCTCAGACCGGTACGAACTGTTCCAGATGCCGCGGGCCCTGGATGAAAGGGCCCAGGGCTGCGGCCAGGGCGGGTTCCGTCTGCGCGCCGGTGTCGGCTGCGTGGATTTCCATCCAGGTCTGCAGTGCGCCCGCGCCGGCATCGAGGCGGCGCATCAGGCGCACGCTGCCCGCGGGTATAGCCTGCTGAAAGGCCTGCAGCGCCGCTGCCGCGTCCGATTCATGGACGCGGTAGTAGACGAAGCGCTCGATGCCTGGGCGACCTTGGTTCATTGCGGCTCCGTGATCTCGTAGGGCAGCGCCTGCGGCCTCAGTGCCGGGCCTTGGGCCGAACCCAGGTGCAGGCTGCCGGATTGCAGCGCTGCCAGCTTGGTCTCGACCAGCAGCAGGCTGCCCTGGCCCTGCGGCGCCGCACTGGCCACCAGGCCGGCGGGCTGCTCGGGATCCTCGCTATGGAAGACCTCCTGGCCGATCTGCGCCGGAGCGTCGCAGGCAAAGGCGAAGGTCCGGCGCTTGATGGTGCCGCGGTACTGGCTGCGGGCCACGATCTCCTGGCCGGGATAGCAGCCCTTCTGGAAGTTGACCCCGCCCAGCAGTTCCAGGTTCAGCATCTGTGGCACGAACTGTTCGACCGTGGCGCCGCGCACCCAGGCCAGGCCGGAGGCGACATCCAGTGCAGCCCACTCCGAAGGGCTGATGCCGCTCAGATCAGGCCCTGGAGCATCGGCCGGGGCCAGGAGCAGGTAGCGCGCCACGCCGCCATCCCGCGTGCCGGCATCCGGCAAGCGGGTCGCCCAGGCCAGGCGGCCATCTGGCAAGACCTTGCTGATGACGGACCAGGGCGCTGCCGTGCCCTCGGCACGCAGCCACTTCTGGGCTGCCTGGCCGGCCATGCCCCATGCAGTCCAGCCGCCGGGCTGGCTGGCGCTGGCATCGACAAGCTTGCACTTGGCGCGCATCACGAACATGGACAGGCGCTTCTGCGTTGGCGGCAGCAGTTCGGCGGGCAGGGCCAGCAGCACGGCGTCCGAGGCGGGCTTGAAGGCCACCATGGTGGCCAGCAAGCGGCCCTTGGGCGAGCAATAGCCCGCGAGGCGCGCCTGCTGGGGCGTCTGGAGGGCCAGGTCTTGCGTCAGCTGGCTGTGCAGGAATTTGGCGGCGTCATCTCCGAGGGCGGCGATGACGCCCCAGTCTTCGAGGCGGATGGCACCCTCAATCCCCGCGGCCAGTGCGGGCGCGGGCAGGGCGGTGGTACTTGTGCTGGGCAATGCTTGGCTCATGGGCGAATTATGATTTGCCCCGCCTGTCCCTGGGCGCTGCAAGGTTGAGCCTTGCCGAGGCCGCGCTCATTGCCTTCATTGTTCAGTCGCCCGGAATCCGTCTTCTGCATGTTCAAGTTCCTTCGCACCGTATTCCTGTTGCTGCTGCTCGCGGCTTTGGCGCTGGCCGGCTCGGCCTGGTGGTGGCTGCAGCGGCCCCTGACCCTCAATGCCCCCACCGTGGAGCTGTCCATCGAGCCCGGGGCCTCGCCGCGCGAGGTGGCGGGGGCCTGGGTGCTGGCCGGCGTGCAGGAGGATGCCCGTCTGCTGTACCACTGGTTCCGCTGGTCCGGGCAGGCCCGCCAGATCCGTGCCGGCAGCTATGAGGTCCGCCAGGGCATCACGCCTCGCGGCCTGCTTGACAAGATGGTCCGAGGCGAGGAAGTGCTGGAACAGGTGCGGCTGATCGAAGGCTGGACCTGGCGCCAGTTCCGCGCGGCGCTGGCCAAGGCGCCCGCACTCAAGCAAACGATTCAGGACCTGGACGATGGGGCGGTGATGGCACGCCTCGGGCTGCCTGGCGTCTCGCCAGAGGGCCGCTTCTTCCCGGATACCTATGCCTACAGCCGCGGTGTCAGCGACCTCACCGTGCTCAAGCGCGCCCAGCAGGCCATGCAGCGCAAGCTGGATGCCGCCTGGGCCTCGCGCGCCCAGGGACTGCCCTTGAAGAGTGCCGATGAAGCCCTGATCCTGGCCTCCATCGTCGAGAAGGAGACCGGCGCCGCGGCCGACCGCGCCATGGTGGCCTCCGTCTTCGTCAATCGCCTGCGCATCGGCATGCCGCTGCAGACCGACCCGACGGTGATCTACGGCCTGGGCGCTGCGTTCGACGGCAATCTTCGCAAGCGCGACCTGCTGGCGGACACCCCCTACAACACCTATACCCGGGGCGGTCTGCCGCCCACGCCCATCGCCATGCCCGGAGTGGCCTCCCTGCAGGCTGCCTTGCATCCAGCGCCGAGCAAGGCCCTGTACTTCGTGGCCCGGGGTGATGGCAGCAGCGTCTTCTCCGATGATCTGGCCGCGCATAATCGCGCCGTCAATCAATACCAGCGCGGCCATTGAGCCCGCGCTTTCCAGGACCATAAGCGTGAGCGGCCGATTCATTTCCTTCGAAGGCATAGACGGGGCGGGTAAATCCACCCACATCGCTGCCGTGAGCGAGCGCCTGCGCCGGGCCGGTGCTGAGGTGCTCAACACCAGGGAGCCGGGCGGCACGCCACTGGCTGAGCGCCTGCGCGAGCTGGTCCTGCATGAGCCCATGGACGTCCTGACCGAGGCCCTCCTGGTCTTTGCCGGGCGCCGTGACCATGTGCGCGAGGTCATCGAGCCCGCCTTGGCCGCCGGGCGCACCGTGGTCTGCGATCGCTTCACCGACGCGAGCTTCGCCTACCAGGGCGGCGGCAACGGCCTGCCCATGACCGTGCTGACGCAGCTGGAGGCCTGGGTCACCGAGGGGCGCCAGCCGGATCTGACGATCTGGTTCGACCTGCCCCCGGCCATGGCGGCCGCGCGCCGGGCAGCAGCCCGCGCGGCCGACCGCTTCGAGCAGCAGGACCTCGACTTCTTCGAGCGCGTGCGCGCCGGCTATGCCGCACGCGCCGCCGCTGCACCGCAGCGCTTTGCCCGCATCGATGCCAGTGTCGATGTGGCTGGCGTCGGGTCCCAGATCGTGGCCCTGCTGGAGCAGCGCGGATGGTGAGCATCAAGGAAGACGGTGCCCTGGCCCTGCCATGGCTGGACCGTCCGCTGATCCATGCCCTGCAACAGGCCCGCTCGCACGCCTTGCTGGTGCAGGGGCCTGAGGGGGTGGGGCAGCTGGAGATGGCGCTGGCGCTGGCGCAGTCCTGGCTGTGCGAATCGCCCTTGTCGACAGGCCTGGCCTGCGGACGCTGCGCTAGCTGCCATCTGTTCCAGTCCCGCTCGCATCCCGACTTCATGCTGCTGGTGCCTGATGCCTGGCGCGATGCCCTGGGCCTGGAGGCCGATGAGGCCGAAGTCGCCAAGGACGGCGAAGGCAAGGTCAGCAAGAGCAAGCCCAGCCGCGAGATCAAGGTGGATGCCGTGCGCGCCATGCTCGGTTTCGCCCAGGTCACGGCGGCCCGAGGGCGCGCCAAGGTGGTGGTGCTGTTTCCGGCTGAAAGCCTCAATACCGTGGCGGCCAATGCCCTGCTGAAGACGCTGGAGGAGCCTGCGGGCCTGCTGCGCTTCGTGCTGGCGAGCTCGGCGCCCGAGAGCCTGTTGCCCACCATCCGCAGCCGCTGCCAGCCGGTGCCCCTTGGCCTGCCGCCTCGCGATCAGGCTCTGGCCTGGCTGGCCGGGCGCGGCGTGGCCTCGCCGGAAGTTCTGCTCGATGCCTGCGGCGGCCGGCCGCAACAGGCCTTGCAGTGGTCCGAGGACGGCGTGGCGGCCAAGAGCTGGCTGGAACTGCCGCGGCGCATTGCCCGCAATGAGGCCACCGCGCTGAGCGACTGGCCCGTGCCGCGCGCCATCGAGGCGATGCAGCGACTGGCCACCGACCTGATCCGTACGGCCCATGGTGCGCCGCCCGCCTACTTCCCGCGTGACGCCCTGCCGGCTCCCCGCAATCCCGATGCCATGCAGGAATGGGCGCGCGTACTCAAGGAAGCCGCCCGCCATGCCGAGCACCCAGTCAACGCCCCGCTGCTGCTGGAGTCCTTGGTGGGGCAGGGGCAGCGGCTGATGCGGGTGTCGGTGCGCAAGGACGCCTGAGGGCGCTGTCCGCACCAGCGCTTCCCTGACGCTCCGCGAAGATGTCCCTTCAATTGCTCACAGATCCACGGGCCACTGCCCGCCACCGCCCCGGAGGCATTCGTTACACTTGCCTGCATGAGTGACATCCCCGCCAAGTCCCAGGCCGCAGCCCTGGCTGCCGCGCAGCCCGGTGGGGGCGCCCGCCCCAGCATGATGCAGCTGGTCTTCAAGGAGAAGGGCGCTCTGTACGCGGCCTACATCCCGGCTTTCGCCGATGGCGGCCTGTTCGTCCCCACACCGCGCGAATACAAGCTGGGTGAAGACATCTACCTGATCCTCACGTTGCCGGATGATCCTCAGCGTTATCCCATCGCTGGCAAGGTGGCCTGGATCACGCCGGCCAATGCCTCGGGCGGCCGCACGCAGGGCGTCGGCGTCAAGTTCCCTGGTGACGAGAAGACACGCCTGATTCGCCTGAAGATCGAAGAGATCCTGGGTACGGCAATCTCCTCCACCAAGCCCACGCAGACGCTCTGAACCGGCTTGGCCGGGGCTTGCCGCAGCCTGCGGCGGGCCATGGCGCCGGGTTCATTTCATCGCAATGCCATGTTCATTGATTCCCACTGCCATCTGAGCTTTCCTGAGCTCAGCGCCCAGTTGCCGGAGATCCTCGCGGCCATGGAGGCGTCCCAGGTCCGCCAGGCCCTGACCATCTGCACGACAATGGAGGAGTTTCCCGCCGTGCTGGCCCTGGCGCAGACCCATGCCCAGCTCTTTGCCAGCGTGGGGGTGCACCCCGACAACGAAGATGTCCACGAGCCCAGCGAGGATGAGCTGGTAGCCGCCAGTCAGCACGAGAGAGTGCTTGCCATCGGCGAGACCGGCCTGGACTACTACCGCCTCAATGGCCGCAGCCTGGACGACATGGCGTGGCAGCGCGAACGCTTCCGCACCCACATCCGCGCAGCCCGCCGCGTGGGCAAGCCCCTGGTGATCCACACGCGCTCCAGTGCGGCCGACACCCTGTGCATCCTCAACGAGGAGGGCGCAGAGCAGGCCGGTGGTGTCTTCCACTGCTTCACCGAAAGCCTTGAGGTGGCCAAGGCCGCGGTGGACAAGGGCTACTACGTTTCCTTCTCCGGCATCCTGACTTTCAAGAACGCGGCCGATCTGCGCGAGGTGGCCGCGGCCCTGCCGCTGGACCGGCTGCTGATCGAGACCGACAGCCCCTACCTGGCGCCGGTGCCCTATCGTGGCAAGACCAACAGCCCCGCCTATGTGCCCCACGTGGCCGCTCAACTGGCAGCCATCAAAGGGCTGAGCGTGGAGGCCGTGGCAGAAGCCACGACGGCCAATGTGCGCCGCCTCTTTCGCATGCCGACATGAGCAGGACAGGGCGCGCGCTGCTGCTGGTCCTGGCGGCCTGCCTGGGGCTTGCGCGCGCCGGCGCCGAGCCACCGGCTGCGCGCGTGTCCGTCTTCCGGGCTGCGACCGACGACGAGTTTCGCGACCTGATGCTGGCGGCGGCGCGGGACCAGCCCAGCTTCGTGATGAAGCTGCTGCTGTCCGGCGTGGACCCCAACCAGGCGGATGCTCAGCGCAACACGGCCTTGCACAAGGCCATCATGGAGGAGTCCGAACGGGTGGTGAAGCTGCTCATCGAGCATCCCCAGACCGATGTCAATGCCCTGAACCAAGCCGGTGAAACCCCTGTGATGCTGGCCGCCTTGCGTGGGCGCCTGCCCTGGGTACAGGCCCTGGTGCGTCGCGGGGCGCTGATCAATGAGGCCGGTTTCACGGCCCTGCACTATGCCTGCAGCGGGCCGGACAACGGCGTCGCCGCCTGGTTGGTGTCTCAGGGCGCTGAACTTGATGCCCGCTCGCCCAATGGCAGCACACCACTGATGATGGCCGCAGGCTATGGATCGCCCGACGCCGTGGAGGTCCTGCTGCAGGCGGGGGCCAATGCCAGCCTGGTGAATGACAAGGGCTTGAGCGCGCTTGACTTTGCACGGCAGTCGGGCCGGCCCGAGCTGATGCGGCGCATCCAGGCTGCCTTGAGCGAGCCTTATCCTTACTGAGACGAGGCTCACAGGCGGACCTGCTAGGCGGACCTGCTAGGCGGACCTGCTGCTTCTGCGGCTGACAGTCTCGTCAGGTTTTTTCCGACACGCGCTTTGTCCTGTGCCCGACTGGGCCGACCCGGTGGCTTTGCCTACAGTGGACCCATCACAAGGCGCCAAGCCTGCAGGAGACCCTGATGTCCACCCGCCCGACCCCTTTCAGTACCAATCCCTTCGCCATGCTGCTGGACCCTGAGCAGTACGCCCGCGAGGCGGCGCACTCGGACCGCCTCAACCGCCTGCGCAGCCGCATCTACCGCCCGCTGGACAAGCCCCTGATCCCCAAGGCTGTCAGCGCCGAGCAGGCGGCCTATGACCGCCTGGTCGACAGCAGCCGCGTCGCGCCGGAAGACTTCCTGGACGACGAGGGCATTGATGCCGGCATGCAGCAGGCACAGGCCGAGGCCAGTCACTGAGAAGGCCGGCAAGCCCCGCAAATACTGGGGCTTGCACGCTTGCGGCAGGAGCCGCATCGCGCACAATGCGGCCGGTCCCCATCGTGGCCAGCGCAGCGCTGGACAGGAGGGCTCAACTCTCCTGCGCCGCATGTTCCGTCCCCCTGGCTTTCACTCTGCCCCCAACTGCCGCCGCCGTCTGCTCAGCGCAGCAGGTCTGCTGGCTCTGGGGCTGCCCGCCTGGGCAGTGCCGCAGAGTGCTGGCGGGGGCACGGCGCCTCCGGGGGCAACGGCCTCACCGGTGCCTGCGCCGTCTGCCTCGACCCGCGTCGAGGCTTCGCGCACACTCACGCGCATCCGCGACACCGGCGTGATCGTGTTGGGCTACCGCCCGGCCTCCCTGCCGTTTTCCTACCTAGACGGCCGGCTCAAGCCGGTGGGCTACTCAGTGGAGTTGTGCGAGCGCGTGATCGACGCCATCCGCGAGCAGCTCCGGCTGCCGGACCTGGAAGTCAAGCAGATTGCCGTCAACTCTGCCACGCGCATGCCACTGGTTGCCAACGGCACCCTGGACCTGGAATGCGGCATCACCACCCACACGGCCGAGCGTGCGCGCAGTCAGTCCTTCTCCACGACCACCTATGTGGCGGAAAGCCGCCTGCTCTCGCGCCGCGGCCAGATGATGCGTACGGTCGAGGACCTGCGCGGCCTGACCGTGGCCTCGACCATAGGCACGACCAGCCTGCAGTACATGCACCAGCTCAACGTGCAGAAGGGCCTGGGCTTTCGCATCCTGGTGGGGCAGGACGACCAGGAGTCCTTCCGCCTGCTGCAGACCGGCCGTGCTGTGGCCTATGCCATGGACGACGTGCTGCTGCGCAGCCTGATCGCCCAGGTTCGTGACCCGCAGGAGTACTACATTGCCGAGCAGCCGCTGTCAGTGGAGCCCTATGCCATCGGCCTTCCACCCAATGACCCTCAGTTCAAGCGGCTGGTGGACGGTGTCATCACTGGGCTCTACCGCAGTGGCGAGATCCAGGCCATCTACCAGCGCTGGTTCCAGAGCCCTATCCCGCCGCGCGGCCTGAACCTGCAGCTGCCGATGGGGGAGGCTTTCAAGCGGGTGATCGCAAAGCCGACGGATTCGCCGGATCCAGGGGCGTATCGCTGAGTCGGTGGCCTGGAGCTGGGGACGTGCCTAGGCGTGCATTACAAGTGCAGGCCACGGGTCTTCGGAAATAGGATGTCTTGCTGAAACGCGTGAGCAAACCTGAGGCTCTGAGGATCCCATGAGAATCGCGTGGCCTTGAAAACATGACCCGTCTCGGTGCTCGCGATTTGATAGACGTTGACCGCGCGATGGCGTGAACCTTCTTCCGATGCTTTCGCGGACGAGGCGGACATGATGTGCGCGAAGGGCCGACCACTCAGATGCGAGATGATCCCGCGCATCCGCTCAGCAGCGTCGTTCAGCGCCTTTCTGTCGTTTCGGTCAAACCGCTCCTTGATCTTGGTGTAGAGCTCGTTCATCTCTGACTCATCGAACAAGCCACCCTGTCCATCATCTCCCACTGTCGAGAGGTACTTCAGGAGTTGCTCCTTGAGGACTACCGGGTTGTTGAGGGACTTCTGGAGTATTCCGATGATGGCTTGAGTACTTTCCTCGTCCAGTG
Source organism: Roseateles sp. DB2 (assembly GCF_051857535.1). Taxonomy (NCBI): domain Bacteria; kingdom Pseudomonadati; phylum Pseudomonadota; class Betaproteobacteria; order Burkholderiales; family Sphaerotilaceae; genus Roseateles; species Roseateles sp. DB2. The sequence continues at coordinate 484,011 of NZ_JBPZGY010000004.1, forward strand.
GCTTGCCCTTCGATTTCGTGACAGCGAGAAGGCCGATGACCAGTCGAAGGGCTTTGCTTAGCCGTCTGCCATCTTCGTCCACACCGAGGGGGAGAGCCTTGATGCCAAGAATGCGGCGGACGTAGTTGAAGGCGAGCCGAATCTGACCGCGTCTATCAAAGTTGTCGGAATAGGTGCTGACGTGGACATCCGCGATGTGCTTGTGTCCGCATAGCAGTACGTCGAAGTCAGACATGGCCAGATTCTGGAAGACGGTTCGCTTCTGGGCCATTTGCAGCAGCGGTTCGGCACGAGCATTCGACGGCTCAAAGAGATAGTGATGCATGACCAGCACCTTCAAGGCGCCGAGGAACTTTGCCGTGGGAATCTTGCTTCCATCGGACCTGGTGAGTTCGCCGGCCATGCCCTTGTCGTAAAGCGACAGAATCGTCGCGGATTGGCGGCGGGAAAGTCTGCCCTTGGCAATCCGGTCCAGCGAGATCGTTGATCCGAGGTGCTCTGTCTCGGGGTCACCCAGGTAGCAGGTGTCCAGGCTGCAAAACAGTACCGAGAGGTCGTCTTCCTCGTGCCAGTTGTAGCGAACGCCGTTGTCCGCATCCTTCCACTTGTACTGATGGAATACACCGAAGAAGTTCTTGAGGGACGACTGCCACCTCTTGAACTCCGCCCCCGTAGTTGGAGCATTGAATGCGTCATGATTGCCTGGGACGATCAGTGGGATCAGTCCACGTGCCTCGGCATGCAGACCGAAGTACTCGCCGTCGGAGTAGATTTGGTCATGGATCCACTGGTAAGCGCGCTCCAGACTGATCTTGTCACCGATGTTGGTGATGTCGCCAGAAACGACCAGATGAGATGGCTTTTGCTCGTCAATCAGTCGTTCAATGTCCCGCAAACATGCCAGCGAATGGCGGTGCTTTCTCGCGTCCCCACTCGGGGCCTCGTGGAAGTGAAGGTCCGAAATATGAATGATCTTCAATGGATGCTCCCTTTACTGCGGGCTCTCCGGGGAGGACAGCTCGTGCATTCTCTTGACGTGCGCGATGGTCAGGGCGCACGGGCTTGCATAGCATGCCTCCATGAACCGAGGATGTCACTAGGTGTGTGAATCCGGGATTTCCCCTTGGTATGTACGGGTGGGCGCAATCGTCTCGCGGATCCGGATGCGGTGCAGCGTCGGAGTTAGTCCCGACGGGCCGGATGATTCTGGCGCGTTGGAGCTCCCTCGGTGGCATCGGTCTGTACGATCGGATGCGGCCGCATCCCGTTGGCGCACTCAAACGCCCCAGGCAACTGGGCCAGCACGGTTGCCATGCCAGATGGTTTTGCTGTCCGCTGAACTATCTCGCTAATTGACAGTCTGCATCCGTCGAGTTCGGCGGATGCGATGGTGGCATTGCATTGAAAGTTCTTCCCAGCAGGTTGATTGCGGACCTCTGCTGTCAACCTCAACCCATCTCCTCGAGCCCAGTCATATCATCGCGAACAAGCAGTCGGCCGAAATGGCTCACCCCCCGCTGCGAAACCTCTCCAGCTCAATCCCGTGCCTATGCAGCTTGTCGTAGAGCGTCTTCTTCGGCGTCCCCAGCAGCTCCATCACCGCAGGGATCTTGCCGTTGCAGCGGCGCAGGGCCTGCTCGATCAGAGTCTTCTCGATCAGGTCCATCTGCCTGGACAGGGTCAGCGGCGCAGGCTCGATCAGCTGGGTCTCATTGCCACCCGCCAGACCCAGCACGAAGCGGTCGGCGGCATTGCGGATCTCGCGCACATTGCCTGGCCAGTCGTGTGACATCAGCTCGCGCAGGCGCTGCGGGTCCAGCTCCGGCGCGGGGCGCTCGTAGCGGGCCGCCGCCTGCGCAATGAAGTGCTGGAAGAGCAGGGGGATGTCCTCGCGGCGCTCGCGCAGCGGCGGCAAGGTCAGGGTGGCCACATTGAGCCGGTAGTACAGGTCGCCTCGGAACTGCTGGGCTTCGCTCATGGCCTTGAGGTCGGCCTTGGTGGCGGCGATCACGCGGACATTGATAGGCACTTCCTCGTTGGAGCCCAGGCGCTCCAGGCGGCGCTCCTGCAGCACCCGCAGCAGCTTGATCTGCAGGGGGACGGGCATGGTCTCGATCTCGTCCAGCAGCAGGGTGCCGCCGTTGGCAAACTCCAGCTTGCCCACGCGGCGCTTGGCCGCTGAGGTGAAGGCGCCGGGCTCGTGGCCGAACAGCTCGCTCTCGAACAGATTTTCCGGCAGGCCGCCGCAGTTGATGGCCACGAAATGGCGGTCGCGGCGCTTGCTCTGGTCGTGCAGGCAGCGAGCGACCAGCTCCTTGCCGGTGCCGGTCTCGCCCAGGATCATCACATCGGCCGAGGTGTCGGCCAGGTTGAGGATCTGCTTGCGCACCTGCTGCATGGCGGCGGACTGCCCCAGCAGCACGGCCTCGATCCCGTTGGCGCGTTGCAGCTGCGAGCGCAGATCGTCCACGGCATTGCGCAGCATGCGCTTGTCCAGGGCCCGCAGCGCCGTCTCGACGAAGCGCTCGGGCGCGAAGGGCTTCTCGATGAAGTCATAGGCGCCAATGCGCATGGCCTGCACCGCCATGGCCACATCCCCGTGCGCGGTGATCAGCACCACGGGGATGCTGGGGTCCACGCTCATCACGTGCTCCAGCAGGCGCATGCCGTCCATGCCTGGCAGGCGGACGTCACTCATCACCACGATCTGTGCTCCGGGCACGATCTCCGGCAGCGCTTCCTCGGCGGTGCCGCAGGCTTGCACCTCCAGCCCGGCGAGCTCCAGCGATTGAGACAGGCTCAGCCTGACCGGCGGATCGTCCTCGACGAAGAGAACCTTGTAACCCTCAAACATGTCATTCCCAGGCCAAATCAAACTCGAAACACATGCCACCGGCCTCCGCATGCGGCATGTCCTCGGGCGGTACAGCCTTGAGCGTACCGCCGAATTCATGGACGATCTTGGACGAGATCACCAGCCCCAGGCCCAGGCCCTGTCCCGCAGGCTTGGTGGTGAAGAAGGGCTCGAACAGGCGCGGCACCAGGGCAGGGTCCAGCCCCTTGCCGTTGTCTCGCACCTGTACGCGCACACGCTCGCCGTCGAGCCGCGCACTGATCAGCAGGCGGCGGGGTGAGACCTCGTCCATGGCATCGATGGCATTGCCCACCAGGTTCACCAGCACCTGCTCCAGTCGGTTGGCGTCGGCCTTGACCCGCAGGTTGTCGGGCAGGGGCAGGTCTTGCCTGACCTCGACCTGGGCGCTGCGCAGGCGATGCTCCAGCAGCAGCAGCACATTGGCGATGGCGCTCTGCAGCACGGCCGGCTCGGCAGCGTTCTCGGCCTTGCGGGCAAAGCTCTTGAGCTGGCGGGTGATCGCGGCCATGCGCTCCACGACGCTGTCGATGGCCTTGAGGTTCTCGGCCACGGTCTGCGTTCGACCTGCCTCCAGGAAGCGCAGGGTGTTGGCTGAGAGTGCCCGCAGGGCGGTCAGCGGCTGGTTCAGCTCGTGCGAGATGCCGGCGGACATCTGGCCAAGCACGGCCAGCTTGCCTGCCTGGACCAGCTCGGTCTCGGCCTGCAGCCTTTGTGCGATCTGGCGCTTCAGTTCCTCATTGGTGGTCCGCAGCTCGCGGGTGCGGTGATCCACCAGGCGCTCCAGTTCCCCGTGGGCCTTCTGCAAGGCCGTCTGCGCCTGGAAGACTTGGCGAAGGGCGCGACGGCGCGAGGCCAGGTAGAGGCTCATCAGGCCCACGCTGGCCCCGAAAGCGCCGCCACCCCAGGTGGCGTAATGCGCCTGGCGCCAGACCTCGGCCGGGTCGGACAGCGTGACCAGTCGAACACCCAGCGGCGCGGCCACCCGCTGCTGGGCCAGCAACAGGCCGCCCTCGCGCAGGCCCTTGGCAGCGGGCACGGCCACCAGCAGGGCGTCCTGCTTCTCCATGCCTTCGGTGTCCACGCCCATGCCCTGGAGGTCCGCTCCGGGGTAGCGGCCCGAGGCCTGCAGCGCAGCACGCACCTCAGGAGTCACATGGCCCAGGATGCGGTACTTCCACTCCGGCACCGAGGACATGATCAGCACTTCGTTGTCATCCACCACCAGCAGCTTCTCGCCATGCGAGCGCAGGCCCAGGTCCACCCAGGTGGCCTCCAGCGGGGCGAGATTCAGTCGAACAACCACCGCGGCCTGCAGCTGCCGCTGGCGTCGCACCAAGTGCAGCATGAAGTACTCGGTGCTGCCATTGCCCTCATTGACGGCAAAGAAATGCTGGGCCTGGGCCTGGAGGGCGTCCCGCAGGCGCGCCTGCTCGCCGACGCTCAGCGGGTTGTTGCCGGTGTTGCTGGCCTGGCTGCTCGCCAGCACATTGCCCTGAGCATCCACCAGGTAGGAGGCGCTGGCCCCGGCCCGGACGGTGATGCGCGCCAGCTTCAGGTCGGCCCGACGACGCAGGGTGCTGTCCTGGGGCTGGGCGATCAGGGCCTGCACCTCTTCATCGATGGCGATCAGGTTGGGCAGGTAGTCATGACGCGCCAGCTCGGCATCCAGCGCGGCGGTGTAAAGCTCCAGCCGCTCACTAGCCACGGCGGCGAGCTGCGCCATGCCGGCGTTCTCGCTAAGCCTTTGTCCCAGCAACATCCCCAGCGCCACCAGGGCCAGGGTCAGCCAGACATGGGCACTGGGCTTGCGCAGGCGGGCGGCCCAGCGCCGCCACCAGGGGCGGGTATCCGGCGGGGGCAGGGCTTGCAGTAGGGCAGGGGGTGCGCTCATCAGGTGGCGTAGTGTGCCCAATCGCTGCCGGGGTGTCGCGCCTGTGCAAGGGCTGGGCCGGGCATGGCTGGAGGCTGGATCTGCTGCCCCTGGCTTCCCTGTGTGGAAATCCGCACAGGGAAGCCAGGGGGTGGGCGATATTCCGCCCAGTTACGAGCCCATGACGAACGACACCTTTCCACACAGGCAAGACTTGACCCTCGACAAAGCGGATTCGGACTGCGAGTGGTCTTAGAAACAAAGGGTAAACACCAGGATTTGACTCGCGAGTGGCCTGGTGTTTACCCGCAAGTCCTGCGATGTGGCACGGCTCGTGCAGTGACTGTGCCCAGTGGGGCGGCGGTTTCGCCCGGCAAAAAAGCAAAGGAAGACCTGTTATGGAGACTTTTCTGCAACAGATCATCAATGGCCTGGTGCTCGGGAGCATGTATGCGCTCGTGGCCCTGGGTTACACGATGGTCTACGGCATCATCAACCTCATCAATTTCGCCCACGGCGAGATCCTGATGGCCGGTGCGCTCACCAGCTGGACAGTCGTCACGCTGCTGGCTGACGCCGGCCTGCCTGGCTGGGCGCTGATGGTGATCGCGCTGATGTGCGCGGTGACCGTGTGCACCTTCCTGAACTTCACGATCGAGAAGATCGCCTACCGCCCCCTGCGCAACGCACCGCGGCTGGCGCCGCTGATCACGGCGATGGGCATGTCGCTGCTGCTGCAGACGCTGGCGATGATTGTGTGGAAGCCG
>NZ_JBPZGY010000040.1:0-2334 GCF_051857535.1 Roseateles sp. DB2
CTGCATCGGGGGGCAAGGCCTGGCCCTGGGCTATCTGAACCAGCCCGAGCTGACGGCGCAGGCCTTCATCGAGCATCCGCTCAAGCCAGGCCAGCGGCTGTATCGCAGCGGGGACCTGGGCCGTTGGCGGGAGGACGGCACCCTGGAGTTCATGGGCCGACGCGACCAGCAGGTCAAGCTGCGGGGCTTCCGCGTGGAGCCCGGCGAGGTGCAGAGCCGGCTGCAAGAGCACCCGGCGGTGGCGCAGGCCGTCGTCGTGGTGGACCAGACCGAGGCCGGCGACAAGCGCCTGGTGGCCTACTACACCCTGAGTGATGCAGCGACGCCCCTGCCGCCGCGGGATCTGCGTGAGTACATGGACGCAGAACTGCCCGATTACATGGTGCCAAGCGCTTTCGTCTGGTTGCCACAACTTCCGATCACACTCAACGGAAAGCTAGACCGGAAGGCACTGCCGCCGCCGGACGACGATGCCTTCCATGCTGAACGCTATGTGGCACCTGAGGGTGCCATTGAGGCCGAGCTTGCGGCCATTTGGTCGGAGCTTCTGGGCCGGCCTTTGGTGGGGCGGCATGACAACTTCTTCGAGCTGGGCGGGCACTCGCTACTGACGCTTCGCCTGCTTGAGCGCATGCGCCAGGCATCGCTGAGCGCCGACGCCTCGACCTTGTTCCAGTCACCGACGCTGGCGCGATTTGCCGCCGGCACCAAACGAATCAGGGAAATTGTTCTATGACCACTGCCGAGCTTCTGCGCAGCCTGAATGCCCGGGGCCTTGCCCTCTCCTTGAAGGGAGATGAACTATCGGTCAAGGCGGAGGAGGGCGTCCTCGATGATCTGGAGTTGCTGACACTCCTGCGTCAGAACAAGGCTGCGCTGATCGCCGAGCTGAAGGGAGGGGCGATCAGCGTACAGGACGGCGGCCAGGTGCTTGCCCCGCCGGCGGCTATCCCCGAAGGCGCCACGACGATCAGGCCGGAGATGCTGCCCTTGGTGCAACTGACCCAGGCACAGATCGATGGATTGATCCGCCAGGTTGATGGCGGCGCCGCCAACATTCAGGACATCTACCCGCTGGCCCCGCTTCAAGAGGGCATGCTCTTCCATCACCTGATGGAAAAAGGGGGGGACGTCTATCTGCTGCGCAGTGTGATGCGCTTCAGGCGCCGAGATCAGTTGGACGGCTACCTGTCGGCCTTGCAGCGGGTCATCGACCGCCATGACGTCCTGCGCAGCTCGGTGCATTGGGAAGCACTGTCGGAGCCAGTCCAGCTTGTGCAGCGCTCTGCATCGCTTCCGGTGCTGGAACTACCTGCCATGAGCAGCGCGGAGATGGTGAGCCAATCCGATCCGCGCCGCCTCCGCCTGGACGTGCGTCAAGCGCCCATGTTGCAGGCGCGCATTGCCCGCGAGCTCGACCCCGCCACGGATGGGGAGCCCTGGCTGCTGGCCTTGCTGGTGCAACACCTGGCCATCGATCACACCGCCCTGGACACGGTTCAGCAGGAGATTGAGGCGCTCCTGATGGGGCGCGAAGACCTGCTGGCCCCCCCGCAGCCCTACCGCAACTACGTGGCGCAGACAAAGTTCGCGATGCCCCGCGAAGAGCACGAGCGGTTCTTTCGTCAGATGCTGGCGGGCATTGATGAGCCAACGACCCCATACGGCCTTGACGACGTGATGGGGAGCGGCCTGGGCATCGAACAGGCTCAGCGGCAAGTCGACAGGTCCCTGGTCGCCAGCTTGCGAGTACTGGTGCGTTCCCGCGGTCAGAGCATGGCCAGCGTGTGCCATCTGGCCTATGCGATGGTGTTGGGCGCGCTGTCAGGTCGAGAGGATGTGGTGTTCGGCACCGTGATGTTCGGGCGCATGCAGGCCGGACCGGGTGCGGATCGTGCGCTGGGTCTTTACATCAACACCCTGCCATTGCGGGTTCGCTTGAGCGGAAAGGCCGCTGCCGATGCCTTGCTGCAGGCTCATATTGACCTCGCCCGGCTGCTGCAGCATGAGCATGCGCCGTTGTCCCTGGCCAAGCGTTGCAGTGAGCTGCCTGGCGACAAGGTGCTGTTCAGCGCACTCCTGAACTACCGACACAGCCAGGACATCGAGACACTGCCTCAGCGGTGGTCTGAGGATCTCGGCCTAGAACTGGTCCATTCGGAGGAAAGCAGCAACTACCCGTTCAACATGGACGTGGACGACAGCGGCGCTGGACTGATGCTGACCGCGCAGGTGGCCGGTCGGGGTCGTGCGCAAGAAGTCTGCGCGCTGATGGCCCAGGCGCTGGAGAGCCTGGAGCAGGCGCTGCGGGAAGGAGGGCAGGGGGATCTGAGG
>NZ_JBPZGY010000041.1:0-1944 GCF_051857535.1 Roseateles sp. DB2
GCCCTCAGCACCGCCGCCATCAAGGCCCTGAGCACCGACCAGATCGGCGCCCTGGGCTCTGACCAGATCGGCGCGCTGACCACCGCACAAGTCGCCGCGCTCACCACCGCTCAGATCCGCGGCATGGTCAGCGATGACCTCAATGCCCTGGGCTCCGACCAGTTCAAGGTGCTCACCAGCGCCCAGGTCGGCGCTCTGACGACGGACCAGATCAAGACTCTGCAGACCGAGGACCTCGCGGCCATCAACACCGCGGCCCTGCGCGGCATGAACTCCGCCCAACTGGCCGCCCTGACGACGGACGAGATCGTGGCCCTGAGCACGGCCCAGGCCGCCGCACTGACCACCGGCCAGATCGGGGGCCTGACCAGCGACCAACTCGTCAAGCTGGAGACCGACGACCTGCGCGCCATCAGCACCAGCACCATCAAGGCGCTGAGCAGCGATCAGTTCGCCGCCCTGAGCAGCGACCAGATCGGTGCACTGACCACCGCCCAAGTCACAGCCCTGACCACCGCCCAGCTGCGCGCCCTGGCCAGCGATGACCTCAACGCCCTGGGCACCGACCAGTTCAAGGTGCTCACCAGCGCCCAGGCCGGCGCTCTGACGACGGACCAGATCAAGACGCTGCAGACCGAAGACCTCGCGGCCATCAACACCGCGGCCCTGCGCGGCATGAACTCCGCCCAGATCGGCGCGCTGACCACGGACGAGATCGTGGCCCTGAGCACGGCCCAGGCCGCTGCGCTGACCAGCGCTCAGGTCGCCGGCCTCACCAGCGACCAGATCGCCAAGATCGAGACCGATGACCTGCGTGCCATGAGCACGGGGGCCATCCGTGCCCTGTCCAGCGACCAGATCGCGGCCTTGTCCTCGGACCAACTGGTCGCGCTGACCTCGGCCCAGATCGCAGCCCTGACCACCGTCCCGGGCAACCAGTTCGGCGGACTGAGCACCGACGAGATCAAGGCGCTGACCACCGCCCAGGCGGCTGCCCTGACCAGCAGCCAGATCCGCGGCCTGAGCACCGATCAAGTCGCGGCCCTGGAGACCGACGACCTGCGTGCCCTCAGCACCGCCGCCATCAAGGCCCTGAGCACCGACCAGATCGGCGCCCTGGGCTCCGACCAGATCGGCGCGCTGACCACGGCACAAGTCGCCGCGCTCACCACCGCTCAGATCCGCGGCATGGTCAGCGATGACCTCAATGCCCTGGGCTCCGACCAGTTCAAGGTGCTCACCAGCGCCCAGGTCGGCGCTCTGACGACGGACCAGATCAAGACGCTGCAGACCGAAGACCTCGCGGCCATCAACACCGCGGCCCTGCGCGGCATGAACTCCGCCCAGATCGGCGCGCTGACCACGGATGAAGTGGTCGCCCTCACCACGGCCCAGGCCGCTGCGCTGACCAGCGCCCAGGTCGCCGGCCTCACCAGCGACCAGATCGCCAAGATCGAGACCGATGACCTGCGTGCCATGAGCACGGGGGCCATCCGCGCCTTGTCCAGTGACCAGGTGGCCGCCCTGAGCAGCGACCAGATCGTGGCCCTGAGCTCGGCCCAGATCGCCGCCCTGGCCACCACCCCGGGCAACCAGTTCGGCGGGCTGAGCACCGACGAGATCAAGGCGCTGACCACCGCACAGGCGGCTGCCCTGACCAGCAGCCAGGTCCGCGGACTGAGCACCGATCAAGTCGCGGCCCTGGAGACCGACGACCTGCGTGCCCTCAGCACCGCCGCCATCAAGGCCCTGAGCACCGACCAGATCGGCGCCCTGGGCTCTGACCAGATCGGCGCGCTGACCACCGCACAAGTCGCCGCGCTCACCACCGCTCAGATCCGCGGCATGGTCAGCGATGACCTCAATGCCCTGGGCTCCGACCAGTTCAAGGTGCTCACCAGCGCCCAGGTCGGCGCTCTGACGACGGACCAGATCAAGACTCTG
>NZ_JBPZGY010000042.1:0-1797 GCF_051857535.1 Roseateles sp. DB2
GCGCAGCAGTTCGGCAATGGGCCGGTGCGGATCATCGATCTGGCGCTGCTGTACGTGATGCTGGCGCTGGGGCTGAACATCGTGGTGGGCTACGCAGGTCTGCTGGACCTGGGCTATGTGGCCTTCTATGCGGTGGGTTCCTACATGTTCGCGCTGCTGGCCAGCCCGCACCTGATGGAGAACTTCGAGGGCATTGCGGCGGCATTCCCGGGCGGGCTGCACTCGCCGCTGTGGGTGATCATTCCGCTGGGGGCAGGTCTTGCCGCGCTGGCGGGGGTGCTGCTGGGCTCGCCGACGCTGAAGCTGCGCGGGGACTACCTGGCCATCGTGACGCTGGGCTTCGGGGAGATCATCCGTGTGTTCCTGAACAACATGGAGTACCCGCTGAACATCACCAACGGCCCGCGAGGCATAGGCCAGATCGACGCCATCCATTTCTTCGGGCTGGACCTGGGCAAGAGCACGGAGCTGTTCGGCATGACGCTGCCGTCGGTGACGCTGTACTACTACTTCTTCCTGGCGCTGGTGGTGGCGACGGTGATCCTGTGCTTCCGGCTGGAGAACTCGCGCATCGGACGTGCGTGGATGGCAATCCGCGAGGACGAGATCGCGGCCAAGGCGATGGGTCTGAACACGCGCAACCTGAAGCTGCTGGCGTTCGGGATGGGGGCGACGTTCGGTGGGGTGGCGGGCAGCATGTTCGCGGCCTTCCAGGGCTTCGTGAGTCCGGAGTCGTTCAGCCTGCAGGAGTCGGTGATGATCGTGGCGATGGTGGTGCTGGGTGGCATCGGGCACATCCCGGGCGTGATCCTGGGGGCGTTGCTGCTGTCGGCGCTGCCGGAGGTGCTGCGCTATGTGGCCGGGCCGCTGCAGGAGATGACGGGGGGCCGGCTGGATGCAGCCATCCTGCGCCAGCTGCTGGTGGCGCTGGCGATGATCAGCATCATGCTGCTGCGTCCGCGGGGCCTGTGGCCGAGCCCGGAGCACGGCAAGGCGGCGCCGCAGGCGGTGAAGTGAGCCAGGACAGCAGGAGCAAAGAACAATGAGCGAAGTCGTACTCAAGGTTGCCGGCGTGTCCAAGCGCTTCGGCGGTCTGCAGGCCCTCTCGGAAGTGGGCATCCAGATCAACAAGGGCCAGGTGTATGGCCTGATCGGTCCCAACGGGGCGGGCAAGACCACCTTCTTCAACGTGATCACGGGGCTGTACACGCCGGATGCGGGGACCTTCGAGCTGGGTGGTGCGCCCTACCAGCCCACGGCGGTGCACCTGGTGGCCAAGACGGGGATTGCGCGGACCTTCCAGAACATCCGGCTGTTTGCCGAGATGACGGCGCTGGAGAACGTGATGGTGGGGCGCCATGTGCGCACGCACTCGGGGCTGATCGGGGCGGTGTTCCGCACGCCGGGCTTCAAGGCGGAAGAGGCCGCGATCGCCAAGCGGGCGCAGGAACTGCTGGACTACGTGGGCATTGGCAAGTACGCCGAATTCAAGGCGCGCACGCTGTCCTACGGCGACCAGCGCCGCCTGGAGATCGCGCGTGCGCTGGCCACGGACCCCAAGCTGATCGCGCTGGACGAGCCGGCGGCGGGCATGAACGCGACCGAGAAGGTGGTGCTGCGAGAGCTGATCGACCGCATCCGCAAGGACGGCCGCACCATCCTCTTGATCGAGCATGACGTGAAGCTGGTGATGGGCCTGTGCGACCGCGTGACGGTGCTGGACTACGGCAAGCAGATCGCGGAAGGAACGCCCGCCGATGTGCAGAAGAACGAGAAGGTGATCGAGGCCTATCTCGG
>NZ_JBPZGY010000043.1:0-1593 GCF_051857535.1 Roseateles sp. DB2
CCCCTCCACCAGCGCCACCGCCTGCGGCGTGCGCATCGCCTGCTGCTCGAACAGCTCCGTGAGGCTGCTGTGCCCCGGATACGGCACCTGCGTCTGGTTCCACTCCTGCAGCAGCTGCCTCCGCTCACCCTCCCCCACCAGCGCAATCTGCGCGATCGCCTGCTCCTCCTGCGCCACCATCCCTCGCAGCAGCGTCTCCAGGTACTGGCTCTGGCGCTGCATCGTCTCCGCTTCGAACAGCGCGCTGGCATAGTTCAGCGCCCCGGCAATCGTCCCCTCCTGCGTCAGCGCCAGGTGCAGCTCCAGGTCGAACTTCACCCGCTCCAGCGGCATGTCTGCGCTCCTGACCTCCAGCCCCGGCAGCGCCAGACTCCCCTGCTCGTTGCTCTGCCACGCAAACATCACCTGGAACAGCGGCGTGTGCTCCAGCCTGCGCGGCGGGTTCACGATCTCCACCACCTGCTCGAACGGCAGGTCCTGGTGCTCCTGCGCCCCCAGCGTCACCCGCCTCACCCGCTCCAGCAGCTCCCTCGTGTCCAACGGCCCCGACAGATCCAGCCTCAACGCCAAGGTGTTGACGAAGAACCCGATCAGCGGCTCCACCTCCTGGCGTCCCCGGTTCGCCGTCGGCGAACCGATCACCAGATCGCTCTGCCCGCTGAGCCTCCCCAGCACCGCCGCCCACGCGCCCAGCAGCGTCATGTACAGCGTCACGCCGTGGCGCTGTCCCAGCCGCTTCAGCCCTCGGGTCAGCTCGGCATCCAGCCTCACCGCTTGCAGGCTCCCCGCGTAGTCCTGCTGCGCCGGCCTGGGCTTGTCGGTGGGCAGCTCCAGCCGCACCGGCGCATCCGCCAGCTGCTCGCGCCAGTACGCCTCCTGCTTGCTCAGCTGCTCGCCCGTGAGCCACTGCCTCTGCCACGCGGCATAGTCGGGATACTGGATCTGCAGCGGCTGCAGCGGATCGTCCTGCCCCTGGCTGAACGCTCCGTACAGCGCGCTGAGCTCCGTCACCAGCACGCCCATCGACCACCCGTCGGACACAATGTGGTGCTGGGTCAGCATGAAGACATGCCGCTGATCGTCCAGTTGCACCAGCCGCGCCCGCACCAGCGGCCCTCGGCTCAGATCGAACGCCGCGTGCGCCTCTTCCAGGCTCAGCCGGCTCAGTTGCTCCTGGGCATCGGGCTGGCCTCGCAGGTCATGCTCCTGCCAGGGCATGCCCTGGGCGGCCTCCAGCAGCACCACCCGCGGCTCCCCGTCCTCGCTCACGAACACCGAGCGCAAGGCCTCGTGACGCGCCATCAGCGCATCCACGCTGCGCCGCAAGGCCTGCACATCCAGCGGCCCCTGCAGCTGCAGCGCCCACGGCATGTTGTACGCCTCGCTGCCCCCCTGCATCTGCGCCAGGAACCACAGCCGTTGCTGCGCAAACGACAGCGGCAAGGCCTGCTCGCGCGAGATCCTCGTCAGCGCCGGCCCCTGGGCCTGCTGCGGCTGCTGCCCCAGCTCGCCCAGCTCTCCCAGCGCCGCCGCGCACCCCGCCAGCGTCGGGTGATTGAACACACTGGCCAGCGTCAGCTCTATCCCCAGCGC
>NZ_JBPZGY010000044.1:0-1527 GCF_051857535.1 Roseateles sp. DB2
TCAGCGCACCAGCAGCGCACCCGAGGTGCGGTTGCTGGTGGGGTCGACGACGATCAGCGCGCCGGCCACGCGGTTCTGGGCATAGGCCGCCAGGGGCAGCGGGGCCTGCAGCTCGACCACGACGTGGCCGATCTCGTTCACGGCCAGCTCGTGGGCCTCGGTCTCGGCCAGGGTGTGGATGTCCAGGCGGTGCTCGATGGCGCTGATGCGGGCCTGCACCCAGCGGTTGCCGTGGCGCACCCAGTACTTGCGGCCGAGCTGCGCGGCCTCGGTGTCCAGCCAAGCCAGGGTGGCTTCGAACTGCTGGCGCGGGGCGGCGCTGCCGGGAGCGACGATCCAGTCACCACGGCTCACGTCCACCTGGCGGTCGAACACCAGGCCGGCGGATTCTCCGGCCACGGCATGGGCCACGGTCTCGCCCGCACGGCGGACCTCGGCAATCACGGCCTTGACGCCGCTGGGCAGCACCTCGACCTCATCGCCCGCCTTCACCTGGCCCTGCGCGATGCGGCCCCAGAAGGTGCGCGGCTGGTAGCCCGTGCCTTCGCCTTCCTTGCTCACGTACTGCACCGGCTGCTGCAGCGGGCCCTCGACGGTCTCTTGCGCCGTGGGCAGGCTTTCCAGCACCTGCAGCAGCGAGGGGCCGGTGTACCAGGGGGCGTCCAGCGGCTGGGTGACGTTGTCGCCGTTCAGGGCCGAGACGGGCACGATGGCCGTCACGGTGATGCCGGCTTCCTCGGCGAAGCGGCGCAGGGCGGCACTGACCTTGGCGAAGCCTTCGCCCGCGGCGTCGGCAGCCAGGGCGTCGATCTTGTTGACGGCGAACACGATGCTGGGCACGCGCAGCAGGTGGGCCAGCAGGCTGTGGCGGCGGGTCTGCGGCAGCAGGGGCACCTCGGCCTGGGCCAGGTCCAGCTTGGTGATGTCCACCAGCACCACGGCGGCGTCGCTGCCGGCGGCGGCGGTGACCATATTGCGGGTGTACTGCTCGTGGCCCGGGGCGTCGGCAATGATGAACTTGCGCGCCTTGGTGGCGAAGTAGCGGTAGGCCACGTCGATGGTGATGCCCTGCTCGCGCTCGGCCTCCAGGCCGTCGGTCAGCAGGGAGAGGTCGATGGGCTGGCCGGCGGCGCGGCGCGCCAGGGTGTCCAGCTGGTCGGCGAGGATGGCGCGGCTGTCAAACAGCAGGCGGCCGATCAGGGTGCTCTTGCCGTCGTCCACGCTGCCCGCGGTCAGGAAGCGCAGGGCGCGGTGCTGGGTGTCCACGTCCTGCTGGTGGACCGTCTCGAAGTGGGGAACTGCACTCATGGCTTGCTCAATCTGTAGTCGTCGAGTGAGGCCCGGGGTCAGGTCTTGCCTGAGCGGCGGGCTCGTCGCAGCGCGGGGCGCCGCGGGGTGGCGTCAGAAGTAGCCCTCTTTCTTTCGGCGCTCCATGGAGGCGTCCGAGGTTCTGTCGTCCATTCGCGTGGCGCCACGCTCGCTGACCGTCACCGTCAGGGTCTCGGCCACGATGTCGGCAGCGCTGGC
>NZ_JBPZGY010000045.1:0-1439 GCF_051857535.1 Roseateles sp. DB2
TCGTTGCGACCCACATACTCCAGCACCCCGTCCTCGCGCCAACGCACCAGGTCTCCGGTGCGGTACATCCGCCCCGTCCCACCTTGCGCCTTCACGAAGGGATCCTCCAGGAAGCGCTCCTGCGTCAGATCCGGCCGACCCAGGTAGCCTCGTGCCACCCCAGCGCCTCCGATGTACAACTCCCCCACCACCCCCGGTGGCACCAGGCGCCGGTGCGCGTCCAGCACGTACAGCTGCGTGTTGCCCACGCCGCGACCAATGTCACTCTTGAACCCCTCCGAACGATCCATCGACACCCAACTGGAATAGGTGGTCGTCTCCGTCGGACCGTACAGATTGCACACGCGCTGCGCCTGCGTCTGCTCGAATGCGCGCTCCGCCAAGGACTTCTTCAGCGGCTCACCTGCCAGATTGACGGTCCGCACGCTCGCCGGCACCCCCTGTACCTCCAGCAGCGATGCCAGCGCCGACGGCACCGTGTTGATCAACGTCGGCTCCAAGGCCGAGCCTGCCAAGGCCAGGGCGTTCTCCACCACCAGACAGGCGCCTCCGCAGCTCAACGGCGCAAAGCACTCGAAGACCGAGAGGTCAAAGTTCAAGGAGGTGGCCCACAGCGTGGACTGCAGCTCCCCGGCACTGAAGGACTCGCCGGCCCAGCTGATGAAGTTCACCGCCTGGCGGTGTTCAATCGCCACCCCCTTGGGAACCCCGGTAGAGCCCGAGGTGTACAGCACATAGGCCAGGTGAGCCGGCTGCAGTCCGAGCTCCGCGGCTTGCAGATCCTGTGTCGACTCAGTCGACCACCTCGCGGCATCACCTTGCAGGTCCAAGCGCGGCACACGGGTGCTTGCCAGCAGCGACTCCAGGGCCTCCCCCAGCACTCCGTCGCTGAGGATCACGAGCGGCTGCGCATCCTGCAATATCAAGGCCAGACGATCGACCGGATAGTTGGGATCCAGCGGCACATAGGCGCCCCCGGCCTTCAGCACCGCCAGCACTGCCACCACCATGCGTTCGCTGCGGCGCAGGCACAGGCCCACCCGCTGGTCGGGCCCTACGCCCAGGGATCGCAAGGCCCGAGCCAACTGGTTGGCTCGCGCGTTCAGCGTGGCGTAATCCAGATCCTCGCCGCCCGGGTGGCGCACCGCCAGCGCCGCAGGGCTGCGCCTGACCTGCGCTTGCACCAGTTCATGCAGGCACAGCGAAGGGGCGCCAACGATTGCCGTGTCGTTCCAGGACGCCAGCAGCGCACGCTCGCGTGCGGTGCTCAAGTCCAGCGCCGTCAGGGCGATCTCCGGCGATGTCGACAGCACCTCGTGCAGTTGCTGCAGCGCCTGCGCCATCGCCTCGCACAGCGACTGAGCATCATGCGGCTGGCGCAGCTGCACGGTCAGGGCCAGCCCGCCTTGCTCGTAGTCGTCAATGTTCAGCAACAGCGG
>NZ_JBPZGY010000046.1:0-1307 GCF_051857535.1 Roseateles sp. DB2
GGCGCCCTGACTCTCAGCGGCGGGGCCGCGCTGTCAGACAGCTCCGCCCTGACCCTGGGCGCGGGCGGCGTGCTGAACCTGTCCGCCGACGAGACCATAGGCTCGCTGGCGGGCGCGGGTACGGTCAATCTCGGCGCCAACACGCTCAGTGCGGGTGGAGACAACAGCAGCACCACCTTCTCCGGTGCCATCGGCGGCACCGGGGGCTTGACCAAGCAAGGTTCCGGGACGCTGACCTTGAGCGGCACCAACACCTTCACCGGCAGCACCACCGTCTCCGCTGGCGAACTCACGCTGAGCGGGGGGGCGGCCCTGGCCGACGGCTCCGCCGTGACCGTGGCCAGTGGCGCCCTGCTGACCCTGGCCGGTGCCGAGACCATCGCTTCCCTGGCGGGGGCCGGCACCGTGGCCCTGGGGAGCAACACCCTCACCACCAGCGGCAACGCCAGCACCACCTTCTCCGGCGCCATCAGCGGCACAGGCGGGCTCACCAAGCAGGGCAGCGGCACCCTGAGCCTCTCCGGTACCAACACCTACACCGGCAACACGACCCTGAGCGCGGGCGCCCTGACTCTCAGCGGCGGGGCCGCGCTGTCAGACAGCTCCGCCCTGACCCTGGGCGCGGGCGGCGTGCTGAACCTGTCCGCCGACGAGACCATAGGCTCGCTGGCGGGCGCGGGTACGGTCAATCTCGGCGCCAACACGCTCAGTGCGGGTGGAGACAACAGCAGCACCACCTTCTCCGGCGTCATCGGCGGCACCGGGGGCTTGACCAAGCAGGGTTCCGGGACGCTGACCTTGAGCGGCACCAACACCTTCACCGGCAGCACCACCGTCTCCGCTGGCGAACTCACGCTGAGCGGGGGGGCGGCCCTGGCCGACGGCTCCGCCGTGACCGTGGCCAGTGGCGCCCTGCTGACCCTGGCCGGTGCCGAGACCATCGCTTCCCTGGCGGGGGCCGGCACCGTGGCCCTGGGGAGCAACACCCTCACCACCAGCGGCAACGCCAGCACCACCTTCTCCGGCGCCATCAGCGGCACAGGCGGGCTCACCAAGCAGGGCAGCGGCACCCTGAGCCTCTCCGGCACCAACACCTACACCGGCAGCACGACCCTGAGCGCAGGCGCCCTGACTCTCAGCGGCGGGGCCGCGCTGTCAGACAGCTCCGCCCTGACCCTGGGCGCGGGCGGCGTGCTGAACCTGTCCGCCAACGAGACCATAGGCTCGCTGGCGGGCGCGGGTACGGTCAATCTCGGCGCCAACACGCTCAGTGCGGGTGGAGACAACAGCAGCACCACCTTCTCCGG
>NZ_JBPZGY010000047.1:0-1292 GCF_051857535.1 Roseateles sp. DB2
TGATCCGCTTGGATTCTTCGAGCCACCCCGAGTGCTAGTCCCGGCTGGTCTTGATCCGCTTGGATTCTTCGAGCCACCCCGAGTGCTAGTCCCGGCTGGTCTTGGGGTCACTAGGCAGGCCCCATCTCCTTGATCTTACGGGCATATTCGGCCGGGGTCAGGTCATTGAGAGCACTGTGAGGCCGACTCTCGTTGTAGTCCTGCCGCCAGGCCTCCAGAAGCCCCTGCGCCTCGGTCAACGAGGCAAACCAGTTCACGTTCAAGCACTCGTCGCGCAGCGAGCCGTTGAAGGTCTCGACAAAGCTGTTGTCCGTTGGCTTGCCCGGTCGGCTGAAGTCCAGCCTTACGCCATGGTGGTAGGCCCACATGTCCATCAAGCGGCCCGTGAACTCGCTGCCGTTGTCCACGAAGATGGCCTTGGGCGCACCGACATGCCGCACCAATCGGTTGAGTACTTCGACGACGTGCTCACCCTTGAGCCGATGACCGGCATGCACTGCCAGTGCCTCTCTCGTGAACACATCGACCACGGTCAAGATCCGGAACTTCCCGCCATGGCTGAACTCCTCAGCCACGAAGTCCATGGACCACGCTTGGCCCGGCCGACTCGGTAGCTCCCGCTGGCGCCGCTGTACGACCATCTTGCGCTTCTTGGGTAGCTTGGAGCGCAGCTGCAGTTGCTCCTCGCCGTAGATGCGGTAGCACTGGCTTCGTCCGAGCAGCCAGCCTTCTCGCCGCAGTAGCACGTGCAAACGCCTATAGCCCCAGCGCACACGGGTATTGGCCAGTTCCCGCATGCGCCGTCGCAAATCGGGCCGCGGGTCCTTGCGCCGCTCGTAGTAGGGCGTGCTTCTCGACACCTGAACCAGTTGGCAGGCCCGACGCAGACTGATGCCATAGTGGCCCCGGACGTAGTCCAGAGCCAGCACCCTCAGCGCGGGCCGGACCATTTTTTTGCAGCGATATCCTGAAGAATCGCCTTGTCCAGGCTGAGATCGGCCACGAGCTTTTTGAGCCTCGCGTTCTCTTCCTGCAGTTGCTTGAGCTCACGCGCTTGGTCGGGCTCCAAGCTCCCGTACTGTTTCTTCCAGCGATAGAAAGTCTGCTCGCTGATGCCCATCTTGCGGCACGCGTCCGCCACCACCATGCCGAGCTCGACTTGCTTGAGCACCGCCACGATCTGCTCCACCGAAAAACGACTCCGTCTCACGACTTCTCCTGCGCCCCATTCTCGAGGCCGAATCGCCGAAAGACTAACGCTCAGCGTGTCTCGATTTCTTCAATGCAGATCA
>NZ_JBPZGY010000048.1:0-1283 GCF_051857535.1 Roseateles sp. DB2
CGCTGTGGCGTACTCCAGATGCCCCACGATGCAACCCTGCGCTTCCATCAGCTCCAGGGTCAGGTCGAACTTGGCGATCGCGTGGGGCGTCCCCAGACCTTGCAGGCGCAGCCCCGGCAGCTGCCAGCCTTCGGCCACCGTGCCTTGCCAGGCGAACATCACCTGGAACAGCGGCGTGTAGGCCAGGCTGCGCTCGGGCCTGAGCAACTCGACCACTTGCTCGAAGGGCAGGTCCTGATGGCGCTGGGCCTGCAGGACGTGCTGGCGCAGCTGCTGCAGCCAGCGATGCGCAGGCTGCTCCCCGGCTTGCGGCAGGCGCAGGGCCAGGGTGTTGACGAACAGGCCGATCAGCCCTTCGAGCTCTCGGCGCGAGCGATTGGCCACCGGCGTTCCGATGACCACCTCCGCCTGACCCGACCAGCGCGACAACAGCACGCCCCAGGCGCCCAGCAGCAGCATGAACAGCGTCACGCCATGGCGCTGGCTGTAAGCCTTGAGCTGCGCGCTCAAGGCTTCGTCCAGGTGCAGCGCCACACGGGCGCCCTGCAGGGACTGCTCGGCCGGCCGGGGTCGATCGGTGGGCAGCTCCAGGCGCTGCGGGGCATCGCCCAGGGTTCGCAGCCAGTAGCGGGCCTGCGCGCTCAGTGCGTCGCCCTGCATCCAACGGCGCTGCCACGCCGCGTAGTCGCCGTACTGCAGCGGCAGCGGGGCGAGTTCGGCACTGCGGGGCGGCTGGGACAGGGCGGCGGTGTACTGCGCCTGCAGCTCTTGCCACAGCACGTCGATGGACCAGCCATCCGCCACCAGGTGATGCAGCGTCAGCACCAGCACCTGGGTCTTGTCATCGCCGGCTTGCTGCGGCTCGTGCAGCAGCGCGGCACGCAGCAGAGGCGGTTGCTGGAGATCGAAGGGGCGCTGCACCTCCGCCTGCACGGCCTCGATCACCGCATCCGCCGCGACCTCGGCTTCTCGCCAGGGCAGCACGGCCTGCGCGGCGATGCGCTGCAGGGGCTGCCCGTCTTCCTGGCTGAAGCCGGTGCGCAGGGCTTCGTGGCGATCGATGAGCTGCTGCAGCGCGCTGCGCAGGGCCTCGACCTTCAGCTGGCCTTGCAGCTTCAGCGCCAGATGGATGTGGTACGCCTGGCTGACGCCGGGCAAGCGGGTGAGGAACCACAGCCGTTGCTGGGCATGGGTCAGCGGAGCGCTTGCGCCGCGCGAGGGGTCGGCCTGCAGCGGTGGCAGCACCAGGCGGGCCTCTTCTTGCAGTGGATCCTGCGCCTCCT
>NZ_JBPZGY010000049.1:0-1255 GCF_051857535.1 Roseateles sp. DB2
GGCCAGGTGGCACAGGCTGGCCACGCTCACGCCCAGGCGGCGGGCCTGGGTGCGCAGCCCGCTGCTCAGCGAATCTGGCAGCGCCAGGTGGGCTTCCCCGACCTGGCTGCCATCGCCCTGCACGTCCGACAGGCCGTAGGGCAGCGTCGGCTCGTCCACATCGCCCAATTGCTCGCGGAAGTAGGCCTCGTGCTGGGCCGGCGTCAGGCCCAGCCGCGTCTGGGCCACATAGTTGCGGAAGGGCTGCGGGGGCGGCAGTGCACCTTCTCGCGCTTCAATCAGCTGCGCAATCTCCTTCTGCATCAGCTCCAGCGCATGGTGGTCCAGGATGAGGTGATGCACCAGCAGTGCCATCAGCCAGCCCCCATGCGCTGGATCACGCATCAAGTGCGCCTCCATCAGCGGCGCTTTGCCCAGGTTCAAGCGGCAGGCCCTTGGATTGGTGAGTCTCATGAGCTGACTCTCGGCGCTGGAGCCATCGTCCAGGGCGTCGTGGCAGATCGTGGGCAACTCAACCTGCCGATGCACCAGTTGCACCGGATCGTTCAGCCCGCTCCAGTGGAAGCTGGTCCTCAGCACGTCATGGCGGTTCATGACCTGCTGCAACGCCGTCAGGTAAGCACTCAGGTGCGACTGCTTCTTGAAACGCAGGGCTACTCGCAGCAGGTAGACATCGCTGTCCTTTTCCAGGAGATGATGGAACAGCATGCCGCTTTGCAGCGGCGCCAGCGGGTAGATGTCCTGCACATTGGCTGCACCTCCTGGAACGGCTGCGACCAAGCCATCCAGCTCCTGCTGGCTCAGCGTCACCAGCGGAAGCATGTCGGGTGTCAGGTCTTGCGCATTCTCCGGAATCCTGGAGTCCGGCGCGACAACGTTGGCATTTGCCCAGTCATCAGCCGCGGCAAGCTGCCGCTCAGGAAGCTGCGCAGCCAGTTGGCTGAGACTGGCTGCTGTGAACATCATGCGCACGTCGCCGACCAGTCCATGGGCGGCCATTCGTGATACCAGCTCCAACGCCAGCAGCGAGTGTCCGCCCAGCTCGAAGAAGTTGTCGTGCCGGCCCACGCGCGGCAGCTGCAGCACCTCGGCCCACAGTGCGGCGAGCTGTTCTTCCAGCTCGCCTTGCGGTGCCTCGTAGCCCCGCGCGGCCAGGGCCTGCAGGTCCGGTGCCGGCAGCGCGCGGCGGTCCAGCTTGCCGTTGGGTGTCAGGGGCAGTGCGTCCAGGCGCACGAAGGCGCTGGGCACCATGTAG